>JBASBO010000342.1:0-2668 GCA_049651165.1 Xanthobacteraceae bacterium
CGACTACATCGCGCGCCGGCTCGACGTGCTGGCCGACGAGGTCGAGCGCGGCTGGAGCGGGCGTTTCGTCGAGGGCGAGGGCTTTCTGTTCGAGCGTACCGTGCGCGGCGTCCGCGAGGCCGCCGCCATCGACGCTGCGCTGTTGTCGTCGGCCGACGCCCGTCGCCTCGACGAATATGCGACGATGCTGCAAGACATCTATCCGCGCCCCGGCGTGCTGCGCCGCAAGGACGCCGAGATTCCGGTTCACGGCCCGGTCGGGCTGTTCGAGGCGGTGACCGACGCCGGCCGCAAGGGCGTGGCGTTGCAACGCTACAAAGGTCTCGGCGAGATGAACCCGAACCAGTTGTGGGAAACCACGCTGGACACCGAGGCGCGCTCGCTGTTGCAGGTAAGGATCAAGGAAGCCGACGAGGCCGACGACATCTTCACCAAGCTGATGGGCGACGTGGTCGAACCGCGCCGCGAATTCATCCAGGACAATTCGCACAGCGCCAACGTCGACGTGTAGGCGCTGAGCATGACGGTTCAGGGTTGAATCGAAAGCCGTTACCTTGGGAAGCCGCATTGAAGTGCGCTTCGTCGCAAGGGCGCAGCTATCCTCGGCGTCGTCCTCGCGAAGGCGAGGACCCATAACCCCTGACGTCAATTATTGTTGAACGGCTTCGCCCGGATCGATTGAGCCGAGGCGCTGAGGCGGATGGGTCCCTGCCTGTGCAGGGACGACGCTTTTCGGGTGAGCGAATCCGCGCACGAAACGGCGGCTTCGCTCACCCGTCGCGCTCCGCGTAGAGACGGAACTGGCGGCCTTCCTTGAGCCAGCCGATGCGCTCGTCGCGCAGCAGCGTGCGCCGCGTCTTGCCGGAATCGTCGCGCAAGGTCGCCTGCGAGACCTCGTAGCTCTCGGGATGCTTGTTGCGGCTCAGCCGGTCGGCCAGCACCGCGCTCATGCCGTTGATCACGTCGCGGGCGTCGGCGCCGTCGTTGATTTCGATGATCGCATGGACGCGGTTGCCGAGTTCGGGATCGGGCAGGCCGACCACGATGCTCGAATGCACGTCGGGATGCGCCAGCACCGCGGCCTCGATTTCCGCCGGATAGAGATTGGCGCCGCCGCGCAGGATCATGTCGGTGAGGCGGTCGCCGAGATAGAGATAGCCGTCGGCGTCGAGCCGGCCGACGTCGCCGATCGATTCCCAGCCGTCGCCGCGCCGCTTCGGTTCCGCCCCGATATAGTGATAGGTGGTGCCGATGCCGTCGGCCGGCATGAAGTAGACCTCGCCGGTTTCGCCCGCCGGCACGTCGTTGCCGTCCGCGCCGATGATGCGGATGGCGCAGGCGGCGGGATCGACCTTGCCGACCGAGCCGGGATGCGCGAGCCACTCGGTGCCGGAAATCACCGTGCGGCCCTGCCGCTCGGTGCCGCCGTAAAGCTCATAGATGCGCTCCGGGCCGAGCCACTCGATCCACTTCTCCTTGAGCCACAGCGGCATCGGCGCGGCCATGTGAAACACGGTCTTGAGGCTGGACACGTCGTAGCGGTTGCGCACGTCGTCCGGCAGCGCCCAGATGCGGTGCATCATAGTCGGCACGAAGTTGACCCATTCGAGCTTGTAGCGGTCGATCAGCCGCAGCGTCTCCCCGGCGTCGAACTTCGCCATGCCGGTGACGCTGCCGCCGGCGAACAGAGCGAAATGCGACACGATGAACGGCGCGTTGTGATACAGCGGCCCCGGATTGAGCAGCGCCGCGCCCGGCTCGATCAGCAGCGGCGGCGCGGCCTCGGTGTCGGTCACCGCCGGCTGATGATCGAGGATCACTTTCGGGCGGCCGGTCGAGCCGCCGCTGGTCATCGCCTTCCAGTAGCGCGCCACCGGGCGGTCGAGCGGTTCGTCGGAGACGCCCTCGGGCACGAACTCGCGGGGCACGCGGTTCGGCGCGTTCCAGTCCGGCTCGCCGCCGACCACCAGCGAGGGCTTGAGGATGTCGAGGATCGCGGCGGCCTCGCCGCGCGGTAGCCGGTGCGACAGCGAGGTCGGCGTCGCGCCCAGCTTCCACACCGCGAAGCTAGTCTCATAGAACGCATTGCTGTTGGGTAGGCCGATGGCGACGAAATCGCCGGCCTTGACGCCGCGCTCCGCGAAGGCCCGCGCACGCCGGTTGGCGTTGCGCTCCAGCATCTCCCACGTCAGTTCGTCGGTGCCGTGGCGGACCGCGACGGTGTCCTTCGGCCTGCGGTCGGCATACCAGCGCGGCACATCGGCCAGCGGAATCAGCATCGGGTCCTCCGTTTCTTGTTATTCGCCTGACAGTCTCGCGGCCATAGTCGGCCGGCGCTCGGACCGCCATCCTAGAGTTTCCGCCGCGCGCCGCAACAACGGCCGGCGGCGCGCGTTCAGGATACCGGGCGTGCGCCGCCGCCCGCCTTGCTCCACGAGGCGACGCAGCGATGCAGGTCGAGGAAATTCTGGTGCAGTTGTTCGAGCGCGAATCCGACCGTGAAGAACCGCTCGATGACATCGACCGGCAGCGTGCGGGTACGGCCCTCGTGGCGGACGGTGGCGACGGCGGCGATGTAGCGCCCGAGCGCCGCCTCGAAATCGTCGAGCGGCGGCGGCGTGTCGCGCGCCAGCAGCGCCGCCCGGCTGGCGCGCAGATAGGCGACCGC
>JBASBO010000343.1:0-8584 GCA_049651165.1 Xanthobacteraceae bacterium
GGCGTGCTGTCGATGCCGGCCGCCACCGACCCGCCGGCGTTTCATCGCGCCCGCGCCGCGGTCCGCTACGACGACATCGCCAGAACGCTGGTCCACGCCCTGAAGTATCAGGACCGCACCGACCTCGCCCCCGTGATGGGCCGCTGGATGGCGCGCGCCGGCGGCGAACTGTTGGCCAACGCCGATCTTCTGGTGCCGGTGCCGCTGCATTGGCGGCGGGGATGGAGCCGGCGCTACAACCAGTCCGGCGCGCTCGCGCAAGTGATTGCGCGACACAGCCGCGCGACGGTCGCGGGCGACGTGCTGCGCCGGATCCGGCCGACGCAACAGCAGATCGGCCTGTCGAAGATCGAGCGCGCCGCCAACGTGCAGGGCGCGTTCGCGGTCGCCCCCGAAAAGGCCGCCGCCGTTCATGGCCGCCGCATCGTCCTGATCGACGACGTGCTGACCTCCGGCGCGACCGCAGACGCCTGCGCCCGCGCGCTGCTCCGCGTCAAGGCGGCGCAGGTCGACGTGCTGGTCTTCGCCCAGGTTGTGGACACGCCGCAAACACCCATATAATCAGCGACTTCAAACACAAGGCTGATCCGATGACCGCTGCGGTTGAAATCTACACGCGCCCCGGCTGCGGCTATTGCAGCGCCGCGCTGGCGCTGTTGACGCGCAAGAACGTCGCCTTCACCCAATATGACGCGGGCAAGGACCCGGACGTGCGCGCGCAAATGTACGAGCGCGTCGGGATGGGCGCGACCTTTCCGCAGATTTTCATCGGCGGCGCTCCCATCGGTGGCTGCGACGATCTTTACGCGCTCGACCGCGAGCGCCGGCTCGACGCGCTGCTCGCGGGCGAAGGAGAAGGAATCGCGCCATGACCGCCGGCTCGCCCTTTGTCGCCGCGATGGTGCAGATGCGCACCGGCCTGTTGCCGGGGCCGAACTTCGAGCAAGCCAGTGAACTGATCCGCGAGGCCGCGCTGCAAGGCGCCGACTACGTGCAAACGCCCGAAGTCAGCAACATGATGCAGTTGAACCGCGCCGCGTTGTTCGAGCAACTCGCCGGCGAGAGCGACGACGTGTCGCTGCGAAACTACCGCGACCTCGCGCGCGAACTGAAAATCCATCTGCATATCGGCTCGCTGGCGTTGCGCGCCACGCCCGAGCGCGCGGTCAACCGCTCGTTCCTGCTGTCGCCGACCGGCGACATCATCGCCAGCTACGACAAGATCCATATGTTCGACATCGATCTCGGCAACGGCGAGAGCTATCGCGAGTCGGCCAACTATCAGCCCGGCGACACCGCGGTGATCGCCGACCTGCCGTGGGGCCGCCTCGGTATGACGATCTGCTACGACGTGCGCTTCCCCTCGCTGTATCGGGCGCTGGCCGAAGCCGGCGCGTCGTTCCTCGCGGTGCCGTCCGCCTTCACGAAGAAGACCGGCGAAGCACACTGGCACACGCTGCTGCGCGCCCGCGCCATCGAGACCGGCTGCTTCGTGTTCGCCGCCGCGCAAAGCGGGCTTCACGAGAACAAGCGCGAGACGTTCGGCCACTCACTGATCGTCGATCCGTGGGGCACGGTGCTGGCCGACGGCGGCCTTGAGCCCGGCGTGACGCTGGCGACCATCGATCCGGCCAAGGTGCAGGCCGCGCGCAACAGCATTCCGTCGTTGCAGCACGGCCGCCGCTTCAGCATCAGCGATCCCAATGCCGCGCCCGACCGCCTGCAACTGGTGCGAGGCCCGGCATGATCAAGTACGACCTGCGCTGCGAGCATGGCCACGGCTTTGAAAGCTGGTTTCAGAGTTCGTCGGCCTACGATTCCCAGCGCAAGCGCAAGCTGGTGGCGTGCCCGTCCTGTGGCTCGGTGAAGATCGAGAAAGCGCTGATGGCCCCGCGCCTCGCCGGCACCAGGAAGCGCGGCCGCGCCGTCGCGCCGGCCGAGGCGACGCCGAAGGAGACCGCAGCGCCTGCGCTGATGATGACGCAGGAGCAGGAGTTGCGCGCCAAGCTCAAGAAATTGCGCGACCACATCGTCAAGAGCGCCGACAACGTCGGCGAGCGCTTCCCCAACGAGGCGCGCAAGATGCACTACGGCGACATCGAGCACCGGCCGATCTACGGCGAGGCGTCGGCCGATGAAGCCAAGTCGCTGATCGACGAAGGCATCGAGGTGATGCCGCTGCCGGTGCTGCCGGAAGACCGCAACTAACGATGGGCAACGGCTGATGAGCGGCGGCGCGCTTTCGAGCTGGCAATTCTGGGCGCTGCTCTCCGCCGCCTTCGCCGCGCTCACGGCGATCTTCGCCAAGGTCGGCGTCGAAGACATCAATCCCGATCTCGCCACCTTCATCCGGACCATCGTCGTCCTGACGAGCCTGGCATTTATTCTGTACGCAACCGGGCAGTTCAGTCACCCCGGATCGATCTCCACGCGAAGCTGGATATTCCTGATTTTGTCGGGACTCGGCACCGGCGCGTCGTGGCTGTGTTACTTCCGTGCGCTGAAACTCGGCCCGGCGACGCTGGTCGCGCCGATCGACAAGCTCAGTGTGGTGCTGGTCGCGCTGTTCGGCGTGATGTTTCTCGGCGAGCGTCCATCGGCAACCGGCTGGCTCGGCATCGCGTTGATCGCGACGGGAGCCGTGCTTATCGCGGTCAAAGCATGATCCCAAAAAGTGGGAACCGGTTTTTGGACAAGATCATGCTCAATCGAAAAGCTGAGCGCGCTCACACGGCGATCAAGAGCGCGACGCCGGCGACGATCAGCACGATGCCGCCGAACTCGCGCAGCGACAGCGGCTGCTTGAACGAATAATACGACACGGCTTGCGCGAACAGCACCTCGACCAGCGCCAGCGTCCGGACGTTGGCGGCCGCCGTCAGCGCGAATGCGAGGAACCAGAACTGCGAGGCGAACGCGCCGGTGAAGCCCGCCGCCATCGACGGTTTCCACATCCGCAGGATCGCGGCCAAAACGCCGGGCGCGCGCGCCAGCAGATAAATCGTGAGCACCACCGTCTGCACCAAGAGACCGAACACCAGCGTATAGCTCGCCGCCGTCACGAACGACACGTCGGGCACGACGATGATGGCGCCGCGGAAACCGACCGCCGACAGCGCGAAACAGGCGGCGGCCACCAGACCTTGCACGGTCGGCTTCAGGCTGCCGAACCCCTTGGCAAAACCCTTGGCGCCGGGCCGCAGCGCGGTGATGACGACGCCTGCGGTGGCGATCAGGATCGCCAGCACCTTGAGCCCGGTGAGGCGGTCGCCGAGAAACACGAAGCCGAAAATCGCGGTCTGGATCGCTTCCGTCTTCAGATAGGCGGTGGTGACGACGAAGGACTGATCGGTCATTGCCGCCAGCATCAGTCCGGTCGCGGCGATCTGCGCCAGCGCGCCGAGCAGAAGCCACGGCCAGAACACGAGCCCCGGCGACGGCCACGGATCGCCGGTCGCGGTCAGGACGATCGCCAGGAACACCAGCGAGAACGGAAAGCCGAACAGGAAGCGGATATTGGTCGCGCCCCAGGTGCCGAGCGGCCCAGTCAGCGAGCGCTGCATGGCGTTGCGCGCCACCTGCCCCAGCGCGGCGACGATGGTGAACGGAACCCAGAGCGATGCGATGGTGAACATGAGGAAATGCTGCTGACTTCACCTTCCCTTCGAGGGGGAAGGTCAACCGCGCGGGCGGTCGGGGTGGGACGATGCGTGCTATTCCGTCATGCAGATACCGGATCCGGCATACGAAGCACACCGTATGCGCCGATTGCAACCTATGCGTATGCGGCACAACAAAGAATTATCTCGGAAGCCGGTTGCTCACCCCATGGCTTCCGCCACCACCATGTAGTTGACGTCGGTGTCGGACGACGTGCTCCAGCGGTCGGCGAACGGGCTGTAGACCACGCCGGCCTGCTCGGTGATGCCAAGCCCACATTTCTCCAGATGGTGCGCCAGTTCCTCGGGCGTGACGAATTTGTCCCACTGATGGGTGCCGCGCGGCAACCAGCGCAGCACGTATTCGGCGCCGACGATCGCCAGCGCGAAACTTTTCCAGGTGCGGTTGAGGGTGGATACCACCATCAGTCCGCCGGGCTTGAGCACGCTGGCGCAGCGCGCCAGAAACGCGCCGACATCGACGACGTGCTCCACCACCTCCATCGCCAGCACAATGTCGAAGCGTTCGCGCGGGTCCATGTCTTCCAGCGTGGTGCAGCGATAGTCGATCGATACATGGGACTTGTCGGCGTGCAGCCGCGCCGCCGCGATGTTGCTCTCCGACGGATCGACGCCGATCACCTGCGCCCCCAGCCGCGCCAGCGGCTCGCATAACAGGCCCGCGCCGCAGCCGATGTCGAGCACCCGCAGGTCCGACAGGCAGTTCAGGCTGCGGACGTTGCGGTCGAACTTGCGGCAGGCGGCGTCGCGGATGAAGGCCAGCCGCAGCGGGTTGATCTTGTGCAGCGGCGCCATTTTGCCGCGCGGATCCCACCACTCCGCCGACAGCCGCGAGAATTTCTCAATTTCGGCCGGGTCGACGCTGGAGCCGGACGGGCCGGCGACATCTGATGACATGGTCATGATGGACGCGCGCCTCCTGTGATCGCGCGGGAAAGCTATTGCCGGACACCGGCGGCCGGCGCAAACCGGTTGCCTGCCTGTCGACACGCCGGTATGTATACGCGCCTTTCGGTGCCCGCGGCACGTCCGGGCCGCATCATACCGCGTTGTCCTCAAGGAACATACCATCCGTCATGGGCCGGCTTGTCATGAAATTCGGCGGCACCTCGGTCGCCAACATCGAGCGTATCCAGAACGTCGCCCGCCACGTCAAACGCGAGGTCGATGCCGGCCATGAGGTGGCGGTGGTGGTGTCGGCGATGGCCGGCAAGACCAACGAGCTGGTGGCCTGGTGCCGCGATGCGTCGCCGATGCACGACGCCCGCGAATACGACGCCGTGGTCGCCTCCGGCGAGCAGGTCACCTCCGGGCTTCTGGCTATCGCGCTTCAGGCGCTCGGCATCCAGGCCCGCTCCTGGCAAGGCTGGCAAATCCCGATCAGGACCTCGGACGCCCACGCTTCGGCGCAGATTCTCGATATCGACGGCAGCGACATCGTCAAGCGCTTCGCCGAACGCAAGGAAGTGGCGGTGATCGCCGGCTTCCAGGGCATTAACCCGCAGACCGGCCGCATCACCACGCTGGGGCGCGGCGGCTCCGATACCTCGGCGGTGGCGGTGGCGGCGGCGATCAAGGCCGACCGCTGCGACATCTACACCGACGTCGACGGCGTCTACACCACCGATCCGCGCATCGTGCCGAAGGCCCGCCGCCTCGACCGGATCGCGTTCGAGGACATGCTTGAGCTGGCCTCGCAGGGGGCCAAGGTGTTGCAGGTGCGCTCGGTCGAGCTTGGCATGGTTCACAACTTGCCGATCTTCGTGCGCTCCAGCTTCGACGCGCCCGACGCGATCGACCCCCACGCGACACCGCCCGGAACGCTGATTTGCAGCGAGGAGGAATTGATGGAAAGCCACGTCGTCACCGGCATCGCCTTCTCCAAAGACGAGGCCCAGATCTCGGTCCGGCAGATCGAGGACAAGCCTGGCGTCGCCGCCGCAATCTTCGTGCCGCTGGCCGCCGCCAACATCAACGTCGACATGATCGTCCAGAACGTCTCCGAGGACGGCAAGACCACCGACCTCACTTTCACCGTTCCGGCCGGCGATTTCGACCGCGCCAAGCAGACCATCACCGCCGCCAGGGCGCAGATCGGCTTCGCCCGGCTCGACAGCGCCACCGACGTCGCCAAGGTTTCGGTGATCGGCTCGGGAATGCGCAGCCACGCCGGCATCGCCGCCAAGGCGTTCGCCGCGCTGGCCGAGCGCAACATCAACATCCGCGCCATCACCACGTCGGAAATCAAGTTCTCCGTCCTGATCGACGCCGCCTATACCGAACTGGCGGTACGCACGCTGCATTCGCTCTACGGGCTCGACAAGGGCTAGGGAAAAAAGCAGGCGGGGCGGCCGTGAACGAGATCGCAAGCGCCGCCAATGCTTTCCTGCTGGTGTTTGCCGGGCTGTTTCCGATCGTCAACCCGATCGGCGGCGCGCCGATCTTCCTCCGCCTCACCTCGCCCGGCCCCGCCGACCGCCCGGCGCTGGCGCGCGGCGTCGCCATCAACAGCTTCGTGCTGCTGCTGGGATCGCTGCTCATCGGCTCCCCCGTGCTGGAGTTTTTCGGCATCACGCTGCCGATCGTGCAGATCGCCGGCGGCAGCGTGGTGGCGGCCTTCGCCTGGAAGCTGCTGCACTCCAACGAGGAGCTTGAGGACCAGCGCAGCGTCACCGACCACGCCCCCGGCGGCCGGATCGATGCCTTCTATCCGCTGACCATGCCGCTGACGGTCGGCCCCGGCTCGATCTCGGTGGCGATCACGCTGGGCAGTCAGCGCCCCGCCGCCAGCACCGGCCTCGGCGACCTCGCCCTGCTCGGCGGCGCGGCGGTGGCCGGGCTCGCCGCCGTCGCCGCCGCGATCTATGTCTGCTACCGCTACGCCGGCGACCTGATCGCCATCCTCGGCCGGCGCGGAACCAGCGTGGTGATGCGGCTGTCGGCGTTCATCCTGCTGTGCATCGGCATCCAGATCATCTGGAACGGCTACATCGCGCTGGTCGCCCAGGCCGGCTGACGGCCGGGCCGGCGCGCGGGGCCGATCGTGCAAATCTGGCAGGGGTTTTGCTTGGCAAACCAAGCCGCGATTCGCTATACGGCCTGAACAGACCGCCAGCGCCAGCGCGGCTACTCCCGAAGGGGGACGAAACCAGCTTTTTGCGCGCCCTCGCGACGTGTAAAATCGCCAAAGATTATTATATTTCTTAAACTTGGGGCCTGCGGCAGGGCTAGTCGCCGGGTGCCCGCAGGGAAGGACATCGGCACATGCGGAGCGCGTCGGGCGGCCCCCGCGTCTTGCTGAGACGGCTCCGCGAGGTGATGGCGGAGAAGGTCAGCGCCCAGGAACGACTGGACAAGATCGTGGTGCTGATCGCCGCCAACATGGTGGCGGAAGTCTGCTCGACCTACGTGCTGCGCATCGACAACACGCTGGAGCTTTACGCCACTGAGGGCCTCAACCGCGACGCCGTCCACTCGACCGTGCTGCGCATGGACGAGGGTCTGGTCGGTCTGGTCGCCAGCGAAGCCCAGCCGCTGAACCTGTCCGACGCCCACAGCCATCCGGCATTCTCGTTCCGTCCGGAAACCGGCGAGGAAATCTACAACTCCTTCCTCGGCGTGCCGATCCTGCGCGCCGGCAATACGCTCGGCGTGCTGGTGGTGCAGAACCGCGCCAAGCGCACCTATGTCGAGGAGGAGGTCGAGGCGCTGCAAACCACGGCGATGGTGCTCGCCGAGATGATCGCCTCGGGCGAACTGTCGGCGCTGGCCCGGCCCGGTGCGGAACCCGCCGCGCGTCACCCGCTGCATATCACCGGCGCCGTCCTCTCCGACGGTATCGCGCTCGGCCATGTGGTGCTGCACGAGCCGCGCGTCGTCATCACCAACTACATCGCCGAGAACCTGCCGCAGGAACTCAAGCGGCTCGACGACGCGCTGACCAAGCTGCGCGCCGATCTCGACCGCATGCTGGAGCGCGGCGACGTCGCCGACGGCGGCGAGCACCGCGACGTGCTCGAAGCCTACCGGATGTTCGCCAACGATCACGGCTGGTCGCACAAGCTGCACGAGGCGGTCGCCACCGGCCTCACCGCCGAGGCCGCGGTCGAGCGCGTGCAGTCCGACACCCGCGCCCGCATGTTGCGCTCGACTGATCCGTACCTGCGCGAGCGGCTGCACGATCTGGAGGACCTGGGCCATCGCTTGATGCGCCAGCTCGTCGGTCAGGATCACGCGCCGTCGCGCGAACAGCTCCCGGACAACGCCATCCTGATCGCCCGCGCGATGGGGCCGGCGGCGCTGCTCGACTACGACCGCAAGCGGCTGCGCGGGCTGGTGCTGGAGGAAGGCACCGCCAACTCCCACGTCTCGATCGTGGCGCGGGCGCTCGGCATTCCCGCCATCGGCGAGGTGCCGAACGCGGCCGGCATCGCCGATCCCGGCGACGCCATCATCGTCGACGGCACCTCGGGCGCGATCTATTTCCGCCCCTCGGCCGAGGTGGAATCCGCCTATGCCGAGCGGGTGCGCTTCCGCGCCCGGCGGCAGGCGCAGTATTCCGCACTGCGCGACCGCCCTACCGTCACCAAGGACGGCCAGCCGGTCGAGCTTATGCTCAATGCCGGGCTGGTCATCGACCTGCCGCATGTCGAGGACACCGGCTGCGCCGGCATCGGCCTGTTCCGCACCGAACTGCAATTCATGGTCGGGCAAAGCCTGCCGCGCGCCGCCGAACAACTGTCGCTCTACCGCGCGGTGCTGGACGCGGCCGGCGGCAAGCCCGTGACCTTCCGCACGCTCGACATCGGCGGCGACAAGGCGCTGCCCTACATGGAAACCGTGATCGAGGAAAATCCGGCGCTGGGCTGGCGCGCCATCCGCCTCGGCCTCGACCGGCCCGGCCT
>JBASBO010000344.1:0-10454 GCA_049651165.1 Xanthobacteraceae bacterium
GGTCGGTGTTCGCCGCGATCGGCCCGCGCCGCGGCCGCGTCGCCTTGCTGCAAGGCTGCGCCCAGCAGGTGCTGGCGCCGCGAATCAACGACGCCGCCATCCGCCTGCTGACGCGCCACGGCATCGAGGTGGTGCTGGCGGCGGACGAAGTGTGCTGCGGCGCGCTGACCCATCATCTCGGCCTCGACGCTGCCGCGCTCGCCAACGCGCGGACCAATGTCGATGCGTGGTGCCGGGAGATCGACCGTGGCGGCCTCGACGCGATCGTGATGACCACCTCCGGGTGCGGCACCGTCATCAAGGATTACGGCTATCTCCTGCGGAACGATTCGCGTTATGCGGAGCCCGCCGCGCGGGTGTCCGCTCTCGCCAAGGACATCACCGAATACGTCGCCGGGCTCGAACTGCCGTCGCCAGAACAGGGCAAGGGGCTGGTGGTCGCCTATCACTCGGCCTGCTCGCTGCAGCATGGACAGAAAATCACACAGCTTCCGAAAGATTTGCTTTCCAAGAATGGATTCGTGGTGAAAGATATCCCGGAGAGCCACCTCTGTTGTGGTTCGGCGGGGACGTACAACATTCTCCAGCCTGAGCTTGCGGGCAAGCTGCGTGATCGGAAAGTCGCGAACATCTCGACAGTGGGGCCGGACATGATCGCGGCCGGCAATATCGGCTGCATGGTTCAGATCGCCAGCGGGACCGAGGTCCCGGTGGTCCACACGGTCGAGCTTCTCGATTGGGCGACAGGCGGCCCCAGGCCAACGCAATAAGGACCGATGTAACTTTCGCGGGCAACGCGGAATGCTTGATGTGTTTAGTCGGCAACAGGAGGACGACGATGGCTAAAGCCAGGAAAGCGCTCAAGTCCAAAACCAAGAGTTCGAAGAAGAAAGCCGCCAAATCCGCGAAGAAGTCCGTGAAGAAGGCGGCGAAAAAAGCCTCGGCCAAGAAGGCCGCGAAAAAAACTTCGAAGAAAAAGGCTCCCAAGAAAAAAACGGCCAAGAAAGCGGCAAAGGCCGCGAGCCGCCGGCCGGCACGAAAAGCCGCAGCCAAGCGCGCCGCGCCGAAGAAGGCCGCCAAGAAGATGGCCAGGAAAGCAGCGAAGAAAACCGTCGGGAAGACGGCCCGGCGCAGCGCCAGCAAATCCAGCCCGGCGCGGACCATGACGCCGGCGGTTGCGCCGAGCAGTCCGCCTGCTGAAGTAATGCCGGCGCCGCAAGCAGACAGTCCCGAAGCGTCGAGCGAAGGCGGATACTTCGTCGGCAACGGCTGACCGGCCCGCGCGACAAGACGGTCGTCGCGACGACGACTCGGAGGGCGGCTGCCGTCATCCTTCGAGGCGCGCGTTTGAGCGCGTCGTGGTTTGCACGTACTGCAAGGGCGTCAGTGGGCTCGCGCCGAGGACGATGGCGCGTGGCAGAGCCGCCGCCATGCGCCGGCAAGCGCCGCGGCGGCTTCCGCGACATCAGCCGGGGTCGTGGTGAAGCCGAGCGATAGCCGGACCGCGCCAAGCGCCTTGTGCTCGGCGATGCCCATGGCGCGCAGGATCGCGGAAGCGTCCTCGCGGTCGGCGTGGCAGGCCGAGCCGGTCGAGGCCATCACCTGCGGGCAGGCGTCGAGCAGGGCGCGGCCCGACACGCCGGGAAACAGCACGTTCAGCGTGTTGGGAAGCCGCGCGTCCGGGTGTCCGGTCAGTTCGATATCCGGGATATCGCGCCGCAGCCGGGCGAACAGATCGCGCGCCAGCGTTCCGAGGCGCGCAGCGTCGCCGTTGCGCAATCGGCTCGCGGCGAGGCGGCAGGCGCGGCCAAGGCCGACGATGCACGCGACGTTCTCGGTGCCGGGGCGGCGGCCGGATTCCTGACCCGCGCCGCGCAGCACGGAGTCCGCGCGCACGCCGCGCCGGACATAAAGCGCCCCGACGCCCTTGGGCGCGTAGAGCTTGTGGCCGGCGATCGACAACAGATCGACGCCGAGCGTTTTGACATCGACGGCGATCTTGCCGATCGCCTGCGCGGCGTCGACATGCATCAGCGCGCCGTGCGCGCGCGCAGTGGCGGCGATCTCCGCAACCGGCTGCACCACGCCGGTCTCGTTTTGCGCGTAGATCAGCGTGACGAGGTCCGCGCCGTCACGGATCGCGCGCTGTGCGATGGCAACGTCCACGCGGCCGTCGCCGCCGACCGCGATGCGATCGATCGCCCAGCCTTGCCGCGCCAGCAGTTCGCATGGCTCGTCGGTTGCTGGATGCTCCACCGTGCTGGTCACGATGCGCCGCCGGCCGCCGCCGGCATCGGCGGTGCCGCGAATGGCGATGTTGTTGGCCTCGGTGCCACCGCTGGTGAAGACGATTTCGTCGGCGTCGGCGCCGATCAGCGCGGCGACCTCGGCGCGGGCATTCGCCACCGCGTCCTTTGCCGTCCGCCCCAGCGCGTAGCCCGACGACGGGTTGCCGAACTGCTCGCGCAGGAATGGCAGCATGGCGTCGAGCACGCCGGGGTCGATCGGCGTGGTCGCGTTATGGTCGAGATAGATCGGCGACATCGCTCAGGTGGCGCTCGCCGGCGTCGCGATCAGCGCATAGCGGAAGTTGTCGGGGTCGAGACAATCCAGCAGCAAGGCGGCGCGCTCGGCCTGCGGATACATCAGGAAGCCGAGCTTGGGATGTTTGGCGCCCGGCAGCGCCACGTCATGCGCGGTGTTGTAGGCGACCCAGTTGCCTTCCCATGCGCCGAACAGCGCCTTGCGCGCGGCGACCACCTTCGGATTGTCCAGCGTGAGATTGGCCGGCGGCTCCTCCAGCATTACCTTGCGCACGTCGGCGGGATCGACCGGCACCCAGCCGAAGCCATCGAGCCACACTTCGGCGCGGCAATGCTGCGCCCTGGTGACGTTGGCGCTGCCCGCGCCGAGGCTCTTGTAGCCGAATTGCGAGGGCAGCACGCGCAGGCCGTAGACATCGCGGGCGGGCAGGCCGGCGGCGCGGGCGAGGCCGACATAGAGCGCGTTGAGATCGGCGCACTTGCCGCCGAGGTTGCCGCTCTTGAGCATCGCCGCGACATCGCCGGTGCCGCAGCCGCGCGTCGCGGCGGTGCGCACCGTGTTTTCGACCACCCATTCGTAGATCGCGCGGGCCTTCTCGATATCGGTGGCCGCCTTCGCCTCGGTGATGACCTTGTCCGACGTCTGCTTGACGATGCCGTCCACCGGGATCAGGTCGGTGCCTTCGAGATTGAGCTTTCGCTTGGTGTCGCTCAGCGGTGCGACCTTGCCAGGCCGATCGAGATCGATCGCGCGGTCACGCATCGCGACGCGGCTGGTGACTTCGATCGCCGGTATGAACTCGTCATCCTTCCAGGTCACATGCAGCATCTCCGCGCCGTATTTCGGATCGCGCACTCGCTCGACCTTTGCGGCGTTGCCGGTCCATCTGGTGTCGCCCGGACGGCTCCATTCCGTCTCGTTCACCGACGGCAGCGGAATCCACGCCTGCATCTTTCCTTCCGGCTTGACGATCTCAAGTCGGGTGACGAGATCGACGCTGCGCCACGCGCCGGGCCGGGGCGCGAAGGTGTCATCGGCGAAGGCCGTTCGCGGCAGGCCAGTCGCCAGCGACACCGCTGCCGTGCTGATGATGAATTGACGTCGGTCCATGGTCGTTCTCCCGGTGCAAAGGGTCGTTATCGTTTCGTGGTGGCGGCGGTGATCGCCGCCGGATGAAGCGTGATCGCCGGATCGAGGCGCTGGAGCGCGGCGATGGTTTCGGAGCCGGTCCAGTCGAGATCGCCTTCGACGAACAGGCGCGGCGCGAGCGTCGCGTCCAGCATGAAGGTCGAGGGCAGCGCGCTCACCTGCCAGGCTTTGGTGATGGCGCGGTCGCGATCGAGCAGCACGGGAAAGTCGACCGGCAATTTCTGGAAGAACGCGCGCACCCGCAGATCGACTTCGGCGACATCGACGGCGACGATCGCCAGCCGTCCCTCGGGCACCGCGCGGCGCAGCCGTTGCAGCGACGTCAGTTCACGCACGCAGGGTTCGCACCAGGTGGCGAAGAAATGCAGCAGCACGATGCGGTCACCGAAGGCAGTGAGATCGCGCGGCATCGCGCTCAGGTCGTCGAGGGTGAACTTCGGAAGGGGACCGCCGGTCCATGGCGTCAGCCGCGCGGCGGGCGTCGGCTGCGTGTCTTCGGCGGATGCAGACAAAGGAACTGCGACAAGCGCGGCCACAACGAACGCCGCAGCGGCAAGCGTAACCCGTATCCAGGCGGATTGCGGGTACGCACCGTTAGGGCGAATCGGTTTGCTGATTATTGGGCCCCGCGACGCGGGAGCGGAACATGCCGCCACGCTGCATATGCTGGAGCGGAAAATCAATGTCGTCAATAAGTCGAGGTGCGGCGAAATGCCCGGTTGATGCGCAAGCTATACGAAATCCGCATAAAAGACGCGTCTATTGGAAATAATCAAGCATATTCAATTCGATAAGACGACGCTGCATTTGCGAGATCGCATCGCAACATCGCGCATAAAGGCAGGATTGTATCGACTTTACCGTTTTGACAGCCGATTGATACCGCCTTACCGTCACTTTTGACAAACTCTAAGTTTGGACGTCCCCCGGAGGGGGCGAGATTTCAGGAGGAATGTTCCATGAACATGGAACTCTCGCGGCGCTCGTTTATGCTCGGGGCCGGCGCGGGTTTGGCGGGAACGAGTCTTGGGGCACTTGGATTTGGTGAAATCGAAGCCGCCCATGCACTGACGATCCGGCCTTTCAAGCTTGCGCAGACCAAGGAAGTTCGCAGCCAGTGTCCGTATTGCGCGGTGTGCTGTGGGATGATGATCTTTGCGGCTGAATCCAAGACCGAGAAGGGCAAAATGGAAGTCACCCATATCGAGGGTGACGTCGACCATCCGGTCAATCGTGGAACGCTATGCCCGAAGGGCGCCGGCGCCATCGACTACATTAGGTCGAAGTCGCGCGTTAAGTATCCGATGTACCGCAAGCCCGGCTCGAACGGCTTCGAGCGCGTGAGCTGGGATTTCGCGATGGAGCGCATCGCGAAGCTGATGAAGGACGATCGCGACGCCAACTGGGTCGAGAAGAACCGCGACGGCGTGACCGTCAACCGCTGGTTGACCACCGCGTTCCTCGCCGGCTCCTCGGTCGCCAACGAAGGCGGATGGGCGACGTTCAAGGTCTCGCGCGGCCTTGGGCTGTTACAGATCGAAAACCAAGCCAGGATTTGACACGGACCGACGGTGGCCAGTTTGGGCCCCACATTTGGTCGCGGTGCAATGACGAACAGCTGGACTGACATCAAGAACGCCGATGTCATCTGGATCATGGGTGGTAACGCAGCGGAAGCGCATCCGTGCGGATTCAAGTGGGTCACCGAGGCGAAGGCCGAGCGTGGCGCCAAGCTGATGGTAGTCGACCCGCGGTTCAACCGCTCGGCGGCCGTCGCGGACCACTATGCGCCGATCCGTTCGGGGTCGGACATCGCGTTCCTGTCGGGTGTGATCAACTATCTGCTCACCAACGACAAGATTCATAAGGAGTACGTGCGCCACTTCACCAACGCCGCGTTCATCGTGCGCGACGACTTCGAGTTCAACGAGGGTCTGTTCTCGGGGTACGACGAGTCGAAGCGCTCCTATGACCGCAGCACCTGGGAATACAAGTTCGGTCCCGACGGCTTCGCCATTCGCGACATGACGTTGCAGGATCCGCGCTGCGTGTTCCAGTTGATGAAGAAGCACTTCGCGCAATACACGCCGGAATTGGTCGAGCGCGTCTCGGGCACTCCGAAGGACAAGTTCCTGAAGGTCGCCGACTGGGTCGCCTCCACCGCCAACGGCGAACGCGCGATGACGATCATGTACGCGCTCGGCTGGACCCAGCACTCCCATGGTGCGCAGAACATCCGTTGCGCGGCGATGATCCAGCTTCTGTGCGGCAACATCGGTATCCCCGGCGGCGGCGTGAACGCATTGCGCGGTCACTCCAACGTGCAGGGCATCACCGACGTCGGCACCCTGACGGCGGCGATTCCGGGTTATCTGGCGCTGCCGACCGAACAGGAGCCGACGCTGGAGTCACATCTCTCCAAGCGCACCTTCAAGCCGCTGACGCCGAACCAGACCAGTTACTGGCAGAACTATCGCAAGTTCTATGTCAGCTTCCTGAAGACGCAGTTCGGCTCCAACGCCACCAAGGAGAACGAGTTCGGCTACAACTACCTGCCGAAGCTCGACGGCATCTACGACTGCATCAAGATGTTCGACCTGATGCATCAGGGCAAGACCACCGGTCTGCTCTGTCAGGGCTTCAACCCCTTGATGGCGATTCCCAACTCGAACAAGAGCCGGGAAGCGCTGTCGAAGCTGAAGTTCCTGGTCAGCATGGACCCGATCGAGACCGATACGGTTCGGTTCTGGGAGAACCACGGTGAGTTCAATAATATCGATCCCGCCAAGGTTCAGACCGAAGTGTTCATGCTGCCGGTGACGTCGTTCGCCGAGGAAGAAGGCAGCGTCACCAACTCCAGTCGCGTCATCCAGTGGAAGTGGAAGGCGGCCGATCCCTACTTCGAGTCCCGGACGGACACCGATATCCTGTCCGACCTGTTCGTGCGCATGCGCAAGATGTACGAAAAGGACGGCGGCAAGGGCAAGGATGCCCTCCTCGCGGTGGACTGGAGCTACAAGGACCCGCTGCATCCGACCGTCGAGGAGCTCCAGGCCGAGCTGAACGGCAGGGCCTTGAGCGATCTCAAGGATACGGAAGGCAAGGTGGTCCGCGCCGCCGGCCAGCGGCTCGCCTCGTTCGGCGAGATGCGCGACGACGGCTCGACCGATGGTTGCATGTGGATTTACACAGGCTTCTACGGTCCGACCGGCAACATGGCTCAACGTCGCGACAACAGCGATCCGTCGGGGCTGGGTGTGTACGGCAACTGGGGCTTCTCGTGGCCCGCCAACCGCCGCATCCAGTACAATCGCGCTTCGGCCGATCCCGACGGCAAGCCGTGGAGCGAAGCCAAGAAGTACATGTACTGGGATGGTCAGCGCTGGAGCGGTCCGGACGTTCCGGACTATGTTCCGACCATCCCGCCGGACCGGGCGGTGGGTCCCTTCATCATGAACGCAGAAGGCGTGTCGCGCCTTTGGGTTCGTGGCACGATGGCCGATGGTCCTTTCCCGGTGCATATGGAGCCGTTCGAATCTCCGACCGGCAACCTGGTGTTCCCGAAACTCAAGGGCAACCCGGTGGCGCGGGTGTTCAAGTACGATATGGAGGCGCTTGGTACGTCCAAGGACTTCCCGATCGTCGGAACGACCTATCGCCTCACCGAGCACTTTCACTACTGGACCAAGACTGTTCACCCCAACGCGGTGATGCAGCCGGAGTTCTTCGTGGAGATGTCGGAGGAACTCGCCAAGGAGAAGGGCATCAAGCACGGACAGCAAGTCCGGATCTGGTCCAAGCGCGGCGAGGTCAAGGGCAAGGCGGTCGTCACCAAGCGCCTGAAGCCGTTCAAGATCGACGGCAAGACGGTGCATGAGGTCGGCCTGCCGCTCAACTTCGGCTTCATCGGCGAGACCAAGAAGGCTTCACCGATCAACTCGCTGACCTCGGCGATCGGTGACTCGAACTCGCAAACGCCTGAATACAAGGCGTTTCTTGTCAATGTCGAGCCCATCGCTGGCCCGGCGGCTTAAGGGGGAGGGCAACAGATGTTTACACCGGTTCCTAACCCCACCACCAATCCGGTTGCCGCCAAGTTCGGCGAGCAGGATCTGATCCGCCGCTCGGCGTCGTCCATCACTCCGCCTGCCAAGCGGCAGGCGGAGGTGGCGAAGCTGATCGACGTATCCAAGTGCATCGGTTGCAAGGCATGTCAGGTGGCGTGCCTTGAGTGGAACAACCTCACCGAGGAAGTCGGCGTCAACGTCGGGGTCTACGACAACCCGCACGATCTGACCGCCAACACCTGGACGCTGATGCGCTACACCGAGTACGAGAATGCCGAGAGCGGCAATCTCGAATGGCTGATCCGCAAGGACGGCTGTATGCACTGCGAGGATCCGGGCTGCCTCAAGGCGTGCCCGGCGCCCGGCGCCATCGTGCAGTATTCCAACGGTATCGTGGACTTCGACCACGACAAGTGCATCGGTTGCGGCTACTGCATCAAGGGTTGCCCCTTCAACATTCCGCGGCTCTCGAAGGTCGATCAAAAGGCCTACAAGTGCTCGCTGTGTTCCGACCGTCTCGCGGTCGGTCAGGCGCCCGCCTGCGCCAAGGCATGTCCGACGCAGGCCATCGTGTTCGGCACCAAGGAGGAAATGAAGCAGTGGGCCGACCACCGCATCAAGGATCTCAAGTCGCGCGGCTTTACGAATGCCGGGCTCTACGATCCTCCGGGGGTGGGCGGCACGCACGTCATGTACGTGCTGCAACACGCCGATAAGCCGCAGATCTACGCGGGCCTGCCCAACAACCCCTCGATCAGTCCGCTGGTCGAGGTGTGGAAGGGCGTGTCCAAGTATGTCGGCCTTGCCGCGATCGGCGCCTTTGCCGCGTTCGGCTTCCTCCATCACGCCGTCGCCGGAGCCAACCGGGTCACGGCGGAGGATGAGAAGAACGCCGAGAATCTGACGGAGGGACGCTCATGAGCAAGCCTGGAGTCGATTCGGGGGATGCCGTGCATCCCGGTAAACCGGTCATTGTCGACCGTTATACCGTGGGCGCGCGCATCAACCACTGGGTCACGGCGATCAGCCTCGTGCTGCTCGCCTTGTCCGGGCTCGCGCTGTTCACGCCCGGCCTGTATTTTCTGACGGGCCTGTTCGGCGGCGGACAGTGGACGCGGATCATCCATCCGTGGATCGGCGTGGTGCTGTTCGTCAGCTTCCTCGGGCTATTCTTCCGCTTCTTCCGGCTCAATCTGTGGAAGAAGACCGACAGCGTGTGGATGAGCCGGTTGCGTGACGTGCTGGCCGGCGACGAGAACAAGCTGCCCGAAGTCGGCAAGTACAACGCCGGCCAGAAGACGGTGTTCTGGTCGATGTCGCTGTTGATCGCCATCCTGATCGTCACCGGCGTGGTGAGTTGGGACGAGTATTTCGGCAGCTACTTCACCATCGAGCATCGGCGCATGGCGGTGCTGGTGCACGCGGCTGCGGCGGTCGTTGCGATCTGCGTCTGGATCGTTCACGTCTATGCCGGTATCTGGGTTCGTGGTACCATCGGCGCCATGACCCGCGGCAAGGTCACCGGTGGCTGGGCCTGGCGGCATCACCGCCGCTGGCTCAAGGATCTGGTGACCGGCAAGAACTGAAGACATGACGCCGGCGTCGGCGAGCGATCGCCGGCGTCGGTTTCATGAACCGAGAATCCACGTGGCCCGTGGGGTTCGTGAGGAATAACGATGTCGCGCGTCGATCCGACCCAGCCCGATCCTTCCGCAATCAGCAACATTCTGATCCCGCCTTTCGCGGTGCTGCCTGATCCGAAACAGGTATTCGCGAATCGCAGCGCGCGGTTTGCCGCGCTCGCCGAAGGCCACGATCTGGCGCCCTATCTGCGGTTTCTGTCGGGGCTTTGCGGCGCGCAGGCCGCGATCCAGGACGGTCTTCCGGAGCCTGAGGCGATCGCGCCGGATATTCTGGCGCGGGCGCGCGATCACAAGATGCCGCCGCTCGATCGCGGCGCGTTCAAGTCCGACGCCGTTTTTGACGCGACGCTGCGGCAACTGCTCGATGCCGCGGTCGGGTTCGATATGCCGCAGCCGGCGCGCGCGGCGCTGTTGCGCGTCACCGAGGCCGACGCCGAGGGACGCGAGGCGATGCTCCAGAACGTGCTGGCGGAGGCCATTCCGTTCGAGGCGGTCGCCGAGCACGTCTTCGTTGCGGCCGCCTTGCAGGTTCACTTCGCGCGGCTGGCGGCTCGGCTCGACGACAAGACCTTGCAGCCGGTCGGTGACGGCGTCTGCCCGTGCTGCGGCGGCGCGCCGAGTTCGACCGTGATCGTCAACTGGCGGCGCGCGCCGGGTACGCGCTTCTGCTGCTGTTCGCTATGCGGCACGATGTGGAACTACGTCCGCTCCAAATGCACCGTGTGCGGATCGACCAGCAAAATCCTGTTCCAGGAAATCGAGGGCGCCGGCAATATCAAGGCGGAAACCTGCGACGATTGCCACGGCTACATGAAGATCCTCAACCAGCAGAAGGACGACCGGCTCGATCCGGTGGCCGACGATGTCGCTACTCTCGGCCTCGACCTTCTGGTGCGCGAACTGGGCTTCCGGCGCGGCGGCATCAATCCGTTCCTGATCGGATATTGAGGAGGCCGGAATGCGCGATCCCGGCCCGGCTTTCAGGCGTATTCCGTCCATCGACGAGATGCTGAAGACCGCGCCCGCCGTCGCGGCCGTCGCTTGTTTCGGC
>JBASBO010000345.1:0-3611 GCA_049651165.1 Xanthobacteraceae bacterium
TTCTGGATCGACCACACCAGGTCGCCCTCGACCGGGGTGGTGGTGGCGTCGATGTCGTGGCCGTAGAGGCATAAGCCGGCTTCCAGCCGCAGGCTGTCGCGCGCGCCGAGGCCGATCGGGGCGACCGCCTCGTCCGCCAGCAGCGCTTGCGCCAGCGCCTCGGCGTCAGTCGCCGGCACCGAAATCTCGAAACCGTCCTCGCCGGTGTAACCCGAGCGCGAGACGAAGCAGGTGAGCCCCATCACCCGGCGCGGTCCGGCGTCCATGAAGCGCATGGCGGCGACGCCGGGGCCGAGCCGGTCGAGCACGGCGGCGGCCTTCGGCCCCTGCAAGGCGATCAGCGCGCGGTCCGTGAGCGGCTCGACGACGCAGGCGTCGGACAGCTCGGTGCGAAGCCACGCCTCGTCCTCGGCCTTGCAGGCGGCGTTGACCACGAGGAACAGGTGGTCGCCGAAATTGGCCACCATCAGGTCGTCGAGGATGCCGCCTGAGGCGTTGGTGAACTGGGCGTAGCGCTGGCGGCCCTGCGGCACCGCCACGATGTCCTGCGGCGCCAGCCGTTCCAGCGCCAGCGCGGCGTCCTCGACCTTGCCGGATTTCGGCCGCAGCGCGATCTGGCCCATGTGCGAGACGTCGAACAGCCCGGCCGAGGCGCGGGTGTGCAGGTGCTCCTTGAGCACGCCGGCGGCGTACTGCACCGGCATCTCGTAGCCGGCGAAGGGCACCATTTTCGCGCCGCGCGCCAGATGCAGCGCATGGAGCGGGACGCGGTTCAGGGGGGGAGGCGCGGTGGCGTCGGCAGGCATCGCTGGTCAAGGCTCCTCTGGTTCCGGCGGTTCCCGGACACGCGGTCGAAGCCCCATCTGTCGCTGTGCCTGAGAGTATTATCCCGTCGGCGGACGCCCGCGGCCGATGGCCGTCGCGTCTCTTTCCAGATGCAGTCCGATCACGCGGTCCTTTTGCCTGAGAGTTTCCTGGGGCGGTTGCTCCTTCGGCGCCGGCGGCCTCTATATGCAAAGCCGCCAGTCTCTCCCGACGCGATCGGTCTTGAACTCAAGGACACCCAAAACACGGCTTCCCCAAGGCTGTCAACGGCTGTGAGCCGCGGCCGGGAAGCTATCAACGACGTTGTGCGGCGGCTGGCAACCCTCTGATCGGGAGCCCATTTTCTGGACAGCGCCAGCCCCGCCGTCTAAAAGCGGTGCGCCGGCGGGGACGCCGGCATCCGGCAGGCAGCAGCGCGACAGGTCCAAGATGAGTGGCGTCAACGAAATCAGGTCAACCTTCCTGAACTACTTCGCGAAGAACGATCACGCGATCGTGCCGTCGTCGCCCTTGGTGCCGCGCAACGACCCGACGCTGATGTTCACCAACGCCGGCATGGTGCAGTTCAAGAACGTCTTCACCGGCGTCGAGACGCGCCCCTATCACCGCGCCACCACCTCGCAGAAATGCGTGCGCGCCGGCGGCAAGCACAACGACCTCGATAACGTCGGCTACACCGCGCGTCATCACACCTTCTTCGAGATGCTCGGCAACTTCTCGTTCGGCGATTACTTCAAGGACCGCGCCATCGAGCTGGCGTGGGACCTCATCACCCGGGAATACGGCCTGCCGAAGGACCGGCTGCTGGTCACCGTGTACTCGGAGGACGACGAAGCCTTCAAGCTGTGGAAGAAGATCGCGGGGCTGCCGGAATCGAAGATCATCCGCATCCCGACCGCCGACAACTTCTGGCAGATGGGCGACACCGGCCCGTGCGGCCCGTGCTCGGAAATCTTCTACGACCACGGTGCGCACATTCCCGGCGGCCCGCCCGGATCGCCGGACGAGGACGGCGACCGCTTCATCGAGATCTGGAACCTGGTGTTCATGCAGTTCGATCAGGTCGCGCCGGGGGTGCGCAACCCGCTGCCGAAGCCGTCGATCGACACCGGCATGGGGCTGGAGCGCATCGCCGCCGTGCTGCAAGGCAAGCACGACAATTACGAGATCGACCTGTTCGCCGCGCTGATCCGCGCCATCTCCGATCTCACCGGGGTTTCGGCCGACGGCCCGCACAAGGCGTCGCACCGCGTCATCGCCGATCACCTGCGCGCCTCCGCGTTCCTGATCGCCGACGGCGTGCTGCCCTCGAACGAGGGACGCGGCTACGTGCTGCGCCGGATCATGCGCCGCGCCATGCGCCACGCGCAACTGCTCGGCGCGAGGGAGCCGCTGATGTGGCGGCTGGTGCCGGCGCTGGCGCGCGAGATGGGGCAGGCCTATCCCGAACTGCTGCGCGCGGAATCGCTGATCGAGGAAACCCTGCGGCTTGAGGAAACCCGCTTCCGCAAGACGCTGGAGCGCGGGCTGGCGATCCTCGACGACAAGAGCGGCGGCCTGAAGAAGGGCGACATGTTCGACGGCGAGACCGCGTTCACGCTGTACGACACCTACGGCTTCCCGCTCGACCTGACGCAGGACGCGCTGCGCGCGCGCGGCATCGGCGTCGATATCGCCTCCTTCACCGACGCGATGGAGCGCCAGCGCGAGAAGGCGCGCGCCTCGTGGGCCGGCTCGGGCGAAGCCGCGACGGAATCGATCTGGTTTCCGCTGCGCGAGAAGCTCGGCGCGACCGAGTTCCTCGGCTACGAGACGGAAAGCGCCGAAGGCGTGGTTTCCGCACTGGTCAGGGACGGCAAGGAAGTCGATCGGCTCAACGCCGGCGAGAGCGGCGTCATCGTCCTCAACCAGACGCCGTTCTACGGCGAGAGCGGCGGTCAGGTCGGCGACACCGGCATGATGACCGGCGACGGCGTGCGCGTGCGCATCACCGAAACCCAGAAGAAGGCGGGCGATCTGTTCGTCCACGTCGGCACGGTGGAGCAGGGCGCGCTGACGCCGGACACGCCGCTTCAGCTTGAGGTCGATCATGCGCGGCGCGGCGCCATCCGCGCCAATCACTCGGCGACGCATCTGCTGCACGAGGCGCTGCGGCAGGTGCTGGGCGATCACATCGCGCAGCGCGGTTCGCTGGTGTCGCCGGAGCGGCTGCGCTTCGACTTCGCCCACAACAAGCCGATCTCGGCCGACGAACTGCGCCGCATCGAGGACATCGCCAACGAGGTGGTGCTGGAGAACGACGAGGTGACGACGCGGCTGATGGCGCTCGACGACGCCCGCGAATCCGGCGCGCGCGCGCTGTTCGGCGAGAAGTACGGCGACGAGGTGCGCGTCGTCTCGATGGGCCGGCGCGCCCGCGACAACGCGCAAGCCTCGAACGCACAAGGCTCCAACGCGCTCGGCTGGTCGGTCGAACTGTGCGGCGGCACCCATGTGCGGCGCACCGGCGACATCGGCCTGATCTCGGTGACCGGCGAGAGCGCGGTGGCCTCCGGCGTGCGCCGCATCGAGGCGCTGACCGGGGCGCAGGCGCGCCATCACGCCAACGACACCATGCAACTTGCGCGCAGCGCGGCGGCGGAACTGCGCACCACGCTCGACGACATGCCGGCGCGTATCGCTAGCCTGATGGAGGAGCGCAAGAAGCTGGAGCGCGAACTCTCCGACGCGCGCCGCAAGCTGGCGATGGGCGGGGGCGGCGGCGCGGCGGGATCGACGAGTGATGC
>JBASBO010000346.1:0-30054 GCA_049651165.1 Xanthobacteraceae bacterium
TCGCCCCGCCCGCTTCCGCCAGAACCTTGGTGATCGCCGCCGTCAGCGACGTCTTGCCATGGTCAACGTGACCAATCGTCCCGATGTTGCAATGCGGCTTCGTGCGTTCAAACTTCTCTTTGGCCATTTATGTCCACCTCTCATGGCCGGGCATCTGCACGGCTCAACGGCTTCGAACCGGCGGCTGGTTACTCAAAAAAACGGCCCTGTTCAAGTCATAGGTTCTGGGCCAATCTTGTCGCCAATGCCGGGAATGACGGCTCATTTAGTCATTCGAACGAGAAGATCAATCGGGAGGCATCCATGACCCCGCCAACCTCCACGCCGGCCGCCAGGGCCGCCGGCCATCCGGCCACCCCGCCGCTGCCGCAGGCGAGGCCCGAGGCGCTCGGCCTGTCGCGGCCGCGCCTTCAGCGGATATCGGACGCCTTCAAGCGCGACATCGACAACGGCACCACGCCCGGCGTGACGGTCATGGTCGCGAGGCAGGGGCAGATCGGCTGGTTCGATGCACTGGGCCGTCTCGACCCGGCCTCCGACGGCGCTATGCGGCACGATGCGATCTTCCGCATCTTCTCGATGACCAAGCCGATCGTCTCGCTCGCGGTCATGACGCTGTTCGAGGAGGGCCGGCTGCTGCTCGACGACCCGCTGACCAAGTACATCCCGGAATTTTCCGGGCAGAAGGTCGGCGTCGAGATCGGCGGCAAGCTCGACCTCATGCCGCTGGCGCGGCCGATCACCATCCACGACCTGCTGCGCCACACCTCCGGCCTCGCCTACGAGCACACCGGCAACGGGCCGGTCCACAAGCTGTATCAGGACTCGCGGGTGCGCAGCCGCAGAATCGACAACGCCGAGCACGCCCGCATCGTCGCCGGCCTGCCGCTGTTGTGCCAGCCGGGCGCGGCGTGGAACTACAGCCGCTCCACCGACATCCTCGGCCGCGTCGTCGAGGTGGTGTCCGGCCAGACGCTGGGCGCGTTCCTGACCGAGCGCATCCTCGCGCCGCTGCGGATGACCGACACCGCGTTCCACACCGGCGCGGACAACAAGGACCGCCTCGCCCAGCCGTTTCCCGCCGATCCGTGGACCGGCGATCCGGTCAAGCTGTTCGACATGACCGAAAAACCGGCGATGGAATCCGGCGGCGGCGGGCTGGTCTCGACCACGATGGATTACGCGCGGTTCTGCCAGATGCTGCTGGGCGGCGGCAGTCTCGACGGCGAGCGCATCATCGGCCGCAAGACGCTGGCCTTCATGGCGTCCGACCACCTCGATCCGGCAATTCCGCGCAACGGCACGCTGCTGATGCCGGGCCATGGCTTCGGCCTCGGCTTCTGCGTCCGCACCCATGACGGCATGGCGTCGGTGAGCGGCTCGGCCGGGCAGTTCTTCTGGAGCGGCATCGCCGGCACCTTCTTCTGGATCGATCCGAAGGAGGACCTGTTCGCGGTGTTCATGTCGCAAGGGCCGGGCCAGCGCGAATACTTCCGCAACGTGGTGCGCAACCTGGTCAACGCGGCGGTGGAGTAGCAATCACGTCATGGCCGGACTTGATCCGGCCATCCATCTTTTCACGATGGATGCGCGGGACATAGGCGAGCGAGGCGACGCCGTTCTTCGAACGGCTGCGCCCGCGCATGACGCCGAAGCAAACTACGCGAACTAACTGATCGTCGCGCCGCCGTCGATAACGATGGTCTGCCCGGTCATGAAGTTGCCGGCGGCGGAGCCGAGGAACACCGCCGCGCCCGCGATCTCGTCGGGGATGCCGATGCGCAGCAGCGGCGAGCGCGCCGTCGACGCCTTGAGGTTGTCCGGGTTGTCCCACAAAGCCTTGGCGAAATCGGTCTTGATGAGGCCGGGCGCGATGCAGTTCACGCGAACGTTGTTCGGGCCGTATTCGCAGGCCAGGTTGCGCGCGAGCTGCATGTCCGCCGCTTTCGAGATCGCATAGGCGCCGAGGATGGTCGAGCCTTTCAGGCCGCCGATCGACGACACGATGACGATCGAGCCGTCCTTGCGTTCGATCATCTGCGGCACCACCATGCTGATGAGCCAGTTGTTGGCGACGATGTTATTGCCGAGGATCTTGTTGAACTGATCGTCGGAAATGCCGGCGAGCGGCCCGTAATACGGGTTCGACGCCGCGTTGCAGACCAATACGTCGATCCTGCCGAACGCCTTGTTGCTCTCGTCGACGAGGTTTTGCAGGTTCTCCTTGCTGGAGATGTTGGCGGCGATCGCCACCGCGGTGCCCTTGCCGAACTTGTCGTTGATCTCTTTCGCGACAGAATCGCAAACGTCCTGCTTGCGCGACGAAATCACCACTTTGGCGCCGTGCTCGGCCATCCGCTCGGCGATGGCGCGGCCGATGCCGCGCGTCGAGCCGGTGATGACCGCGACTTTTCCCGACATATCGAACAAGGTCATGTGCTTCTCCCGTTGAATTTATGTGACGAACTGAAGGTGAGTTGTCTATGCGAGCTTGGTGACGCCCGCCGGCTCCGCGCCCGAGGGCTGGTGCATCGCGGCGTGCGAGGGATCGGCGATCCACGGCTGCTGGTTGACCATCGGAATGCGCCAGCCGCTGTGATCGTCGCCCGCCAGATGATCGAGCCGCGTCACCGAGACGTTGTCGATGGTGAAGGCCAGTCCCCGCTCCGGCTGATCGCCGAGCGCGACGCCGAGCGCCGCCTTGATGGTGCCGCCGTGCGCCACCACCACCACGTCGCCGCCGGCGTGACGCTGATTGACGCGCGCGATCGCGCCTTTGACGCGATTGTAGAGGTCCATGAAACTCTCGCCGCCCGGCGAGGGCTCGTCGATCGGCGCGAACCAGTAAGTGCCGACGGCGCTGGGACGGCTGGCGAAGAACGCGGCGCGGTTGAGCCCCTGCCACGCGCCGAGGTGCTGCTCGGCGAAGGCGGCGTCGTGCGCCATGTCCTCGGGCCGCGGATAGCCGGCCTGCCACAGCGCGGCCGCGGTCTGATGCGTGCGCTTGAGATTGCTCGCGAACCACGCCGCCGGGCGCGGCAGGATTTTGGCGACGGCGTCGAACACCACGCGGTCGCTGCAATCGCAGCCGATGTCGGTCTGCCCGTAGATGCAGCCGCCGTCCTCGCGCACCGGCGCGTGACGCACCCACCACCATCGCGTCGCAACCATGCCGGCGGGAACGCTGTGCTGAGGGACGAATCGAGGCTGCGGAGGATTCGACATGGCGAGCACCCTTCAATACTGTTTCCTGCGGCTGTAAGTGAGATATAGAGGGGCCGCAAGTCAACGTCATGTCGATCATGGCCGTACGCGCCGCACGCCGCTTCAAACATTGTATGAATTCCGTCACACGGTCACACGGCAATCGGAGAGTTTCATGGGTCGCCTCGAAGGCAAATCGGTCATCATCACCGGCGCGGGCAGCGGCATCGGCCGCGCGGCGTCGCTTTTGTTCACGAAGGAAGGCGCGAAGCTGATCGCGGTGGACCGCACCGAGGGCGTCAACCAAACCGTCGACGAAGTCCGCAAGGCCGGCGGCACCGCCGAGGCCGTGATGGCGGATGCCGGCTCGGAGAAAGACGTCATCGCCTTCATCGACAGGGCGCTGTCAGCCCATGGCAAGCTCGACGCCATCTGGGCCAACGCCGGCATCGGCGGCGGGCTGGTGCCGATCGCCGAGCAGACCGTCGAGCACTGGCAGGAGGTGCTGCGCGTCAACCTGATCGGCCCGTTCCTCGCGGTGAAATATGCGATCCCCCACATGGTGAAGCAGGGTCACGGCGCGATCGTCTGCACCGCGTCGGTGGCGGGGCTGAAAGCCGGCGCCAGCGGCCACCCTTACGCCGCCTCGAAAGCCGGCGTCATCAGCCTGGTGCAGACCACCGCCTATTCGCTGTCCGGCACCGGGGTCCGCATCAACGCGGTGTGTCCGGGGCTGATCGAGACGGGAATGACCAAGCCGATCTTCGACAACGCCAAGCAGCGCGGCACGCAAGACAAGATCGGCCAGCTCAACCCGCTCAAGCGCGCCGGGCAGCCGCACGAACTGGCGGCGATGGGGCTGTTCCTCGCCAGCGACGAAGCCTCTTACGTCAACGGTCAGGCGTTCCCGGTCGATGGCGGCCTCACCGCCTCGATGCCCTACACCGGCAAGCCGATCTGAGCCGCGATCAGTCCGGCGGCTGGCTCGATGCGCTGGCCGCCGGGCGTGCGCTGTCGCGGATGCGCTCGCGATAGAGCGCGTAAAGGCCCGAGCCGACGATGATCGCGGCACCCACGATCATTGCGGCGTCAGGCACCTCGCCGAACACCACGTAGCCGATCAAGGTTGCCCAGATCAGCGCGGTGTAACGGAATGGCGCGACCGCCGAGATGTCGCCGATTCGCAACGACAGGATGATGCAGTTGTAGCCGATCGGCAGCAGGATCGCCGCAACCACCAGCAGCGCCATCGTGCGCATCGACATCGGCGACCAGCCGCCGAGCGGATGCAGCAGCACGGCGCCTGCCGTGCCCACCGAAACCGTCGTCAGCAGCGTGATGAACAGCGACGGGATTTCCTTCGGAATGCGCTTGGTCGCGAGATCGCGCAACGCGCAGAACATCACCGACGTCAGCGCCAGCAGCGAATATTGATTGAAGCCCGCGACGCCGGGGCGGACGATAATGAGCACTCCAATGAATCCGGCGGTGATTGCGAGCCACCGCCGCCAGCCGACCTGCTCGCCGAACACCATCACCGCGCCGAGCGTGGCCGCCAGCGGCAGCGCCTGGAAAATCGAATAGATATTGGCCAGCGGCAGATGCGTGATCGCCGCAAGAAAGCAGACGGCGCCGCCGATCTCGCCGATCACGCGCAACGCGACCGGCGCGATGAACAGCACGCGGACCGGCCGCATCGCGCCATTGCGCACGGCAAGCGTCGCGATCAGGAGCATCGCGATCGCGCCACGCACAAAAATTACTTGTCCGAAATTGATCTCGGACGACACGAATTTGGTGATCGCGTCGTTCATGGCAAAGCACGCCGTGGCGATAACCATGAACAGATTGCCGCGAAGGTTGGGCGAGAGGGGCAAGGCGATGTCCGGATCGGGCGCGCGCATGGCCGCGCGCCAACGGGCAAATCATCCAACACAGACGGGAAACGAAAGACGGGGAACGAAAGGCGGAAAACGAAGGCGCGAAACGATCGAGGTGCGATCCGGACCGGACCGCACCTCGAAACACGCGTTATTTCGCGCCGGCCTTTTGCGCGTAGTCCCATGCCACTTTCGACAGCGGTACGGTGCGCTTGGCCGACTCCATCGCCTTGGCGTTGGCCGCGGTGCCGTCGCGAATCCGCCCGGCGATGCCCTGCGTGATGCAGGCGAGACGGAACAGGTTGTAGGCGAAATACCAGTTGAAATCCGGCACCGCGTCGCCGGTGACGGCGCAGTAGATCGCGGCGGCCTCATCCATGTCCGGGATGTTGAGCGCCTTGAGATCGGTATTGGCAAGGCCCGGCATGGTCCACTGCATCAAGAGATACGTGAAATCCGCCATCGGATCGCCGAGCGTCGACAGTTCCCAGTCCAGCACCGCCTGCACGCGCGGCTCGGTGGCGTGGAAGATCATGTTGTCGAGCCGGTAGTCGCCATGCACCACCGACACCCGCTTCTGCTCCGGCAGGGTGCGCGGCAACCATTCGACCAGCCGCTCGATCTCCGGAATCTGCTGCGTCTCCGAGGCGCGGTACTGCTTGGTCCAGCGATCGATCTGCCGCGCGAAATAATTTCCGGGCTTGCCGAAATCGCCGAGCCCGATGGCCTGCGGATCGAACTGATGCAGCTTCGCCAGCGTCTCGATCTTGCTGGTGAAGATGGCGCGGCGCGCCTGCGGCGTCTGGCTCGGCAGGGTCGGATCCCAGAACACCCGCCCCTCCTCCATCGACATGATGTAGAAGGTGGCGCCGATCACCGAATCGTCGATGCACAGCGCATAGGCTTTCGCGACCGGAAAGCCCTGCTTGCCGAGCGCGGCGATGACGCGGAACTCGCGATCGACCGCGTGCGCCGACGGCAACAGCTTGCCGAACGGCTTGCGCCGCATCACGTAGGAGCGGCCGGGGGTATCGAGCCGATAGGTCGGATTCGACTGGCCGCCCTTGAATTGCAGAACCGTCAGCGGTCCCGCATAGCCTTCGACATGCTCGCGCATCCAGTTGTCGAGGCGAATCTCATCGATCCGGTGCCGTTCTTCGACCGGCTTGGTGCCCGAATATTCTTCGTCGGTTCTCACGCCTTCCGCCAACTGGCGCTCCTTTTGGTTGTCCGTCGGTCGGTTTCCCGCCGGCTTTCGACCAGACGGGAGCGCCACGTTGGGCTCCCGCTATTTCGATGCCGCCGAATTGGCATACTTCCGAAGTTCAAGTCTGGCAATGGCGCGGTTGTGGACCTCGTCCGGCCCGTCCGCCAGCCGCAACGTGCGGACGTGGGCGTAGGACTCGGCAAGGCCGGCGTCGTCGGACACGCCGGCGCCGCCGAACGCCTGGATCGCGTTGTCGATGATCTTCAGCGCCATGTTCGGGCCGGCGACCTTGATCATCGCGATTTCGAGCTGCGCCGTCTTGTTGCCGACCTTGTCCATCATGTCGGCGGCCTTGAGGCACAACAGCCGGTTCATTTCGATATCGGTGCGCGCCTCGGCGATGCGCTGCTCCCACACCGACTGCTCGATGATCTTCTTGCCGAAGGCGGTGCGCGACGACAGCCGCTTGACCATCTTCTCCAGCGCCTCCTCGGCCCTGCCGATGGTGCGCATGCAGTGATGGATGCGGCCCGGACCGAGCCGCCCCTGCGCGATCTCGAAGCCGCGTCCCTCGCCCAGCAACAGATTGCTCGCCGGCACGCGCACATTCTCGAACAGCACCTGCGCATGACCATGCGGTGCGTCGTCATAGCCGAACACCGGCAGCATCTTCTCGATGGTGATGCCTTTGGTGTCCATCGGCACCAGGATCTGGGACTGCTGCTGATGGCGCGCGGCCTTGGGATCGGTCTTGCCCATCAGGATGCCGATCTTGCAGCGCGGGTCGCCGGCGCCCGACGACCACCATTTGCGGCCGTTGATGACGTAATGATCGCCATCGCGCTCGATGCGGGTTTCGATGTTGGTGGCGTCGCTTGAGGCCACCGCCGGCTCGGTCATCAGGAACACCGAACGGATCTTGCCGTCCATCAGCGGGCGCAGCCATTCGCGCTTGTGCTCCTTGCTGCCGTAGCGCATCAGCACTTCCATGTTGCCGGTATCCGGCGCGGAGCAATTGAACACCTCGGAAGCCCAGGTGATGCGGCCCATCTCCTCCGCCAGCAAGGCGTATTCGAGATTGGTCAGGCCGGCGCCGCGAAACTCGTCGTCCTCGTGCTCGGACGGCGGCATGAACATGTTCCACAGCCCCTCCGCGCGCGCCTTCTCCTTCAATTCCGCAAGCACCGGGATCACCTTCCAGCGCTCGCCCTCGGCATCCTGCTTGCGATAGGTCGGCACGGCCGGACGGACGTGCTTGGTCATGAAGGATTGAACGCGCTCCAGCCATTCGCGCTGGCGGTCGGACATGGTGAAATCCATCGGAGGATCCTCGCGGGTTGTCGTGCAAACAGGGAAGCGCCGGCGTTGTCTGCAATCGGGATTTTGAAGCGCCAGCGGCCGCGAACCCTGGACGATGCCTTGACATTCGCGGCTGTGAAACGATAGTTTCATACAGTTGTTTGAAAAGCAACTCCCGGCGTCAGGATTTTCGGAATACCTCCCCAACGCCCCTCGACCGGAGGCAGCGGAGCACCGCGGCATACCGGCAGAGCCTTGGCGGCTGAGACATAGCGACGGAGACATGGCGACAGACCGCACGCGAACCGCGATCCTCACCGCCGCCGAGCAGCTTTACGCCGAACGCGGCTTCTCCGACGTGACGCTGCGCGACATCGTGGCGGCGGCCGGCGTCAACCTCGCCGCCGTCAACTACCACTTCGGCTCCAAGGACGAGTTGATCGCGGAACTGTTCGTCACCCGAAGCATCGCCACCAACCGCGAGCGGCTCAACGAATTGAAGGTGGCGGAGGAAGCGGGCGGCGGTCACGCGCCGATCGACGCGGTGATCCGCGCGCTGGTCGGTCCGACGCTGCGCGGCTGCCTCGGCGCGGATCGCCAGCGCTCCGCGGCCGCGCAATTCATGATCCGCGCCTCGATCGAGGCGGTGCCGCCGATCCGCAAGATCCGCAACCGCGAGATCAGCCATCTGCGCCGCTTTGCCGCGGCGATGCAGCGCTCCCTGCCCGATGTCGCCGAGGTGGACATCTACTGGGGCCTGCACTTCGCGCTCGCCATGACGCATCAGACCATTCGCGACCGCGAGCGGCTCGACAAGCTCTCCAACGGGCGCTGCGACCTCGACGACGTCGAGGCGATCATCGGCCGGGTCGTTTCGGTGTCGGCTCTGGCGCTGACGGCAATGCCGCCCGCAACCGCGGTTCGGTCGCAGCGGGCATCATCCTGATTTTCGCAAGGCAACTGGAGCGGGTGAAGGGAATCGAACCCTCGTATTCAGCTTGGAAGGCTGCTGCTCTACCATTGAGCTACACCCGCTAACCGCGACTAGCGCGCTGATTTGATTGCCATTGTTGGCCTCAAAGCGCAAGCCCGCAAAACACAGCGGAGAATGACGTGAGCGGGATTCCGACGCTGAAGGTCGCCTAAGCCAGCATTGTCCGCCGCCGCCGCGCGACGATCCCGTCGCGGAACGACGCCCCCTCGCCCTCAATCGTCGGCAAACTCGGAGAACAGCGCCCGCGTCAGCCGCCAGCCGCGCGGCTTGGCCCGTTTCGGAGCCTCACCCGGCTGATGTTTCATGATGACCGGCTTGCTCTCGTTGGCGCGATAGGGCGGGGGCCAGTTCGCCAGCCGGGATCGTCCGGTGGTCGCGGTCGGCCGCAGATAGGCGCGCAAGGATCGCAGTCCTCCACCGGTGTCGGGATCGCGGGTTTTGGCCACGGCGCAACCTCCTGCCGCCTCAGGCTTCCCGAAACCCGTTGACGAGGCGTTAAACGGATCGCGCAAATTCGCCGGATGCGACCTCCGACCGCAGCATCACCCGCCGAACGGGGCTGCCGGCGATGCGGCGGCCGCCGCCATGGCCGGGGGCGGGCGCTCAAAACCAGCGATGGCGGGTAAAAAACTCAGGCGCGGCCGTTGTGGCTCGACCGGTAACCGTCGATGGCGTGGGCGAGGAAGATACCAGCGCTCAAAAAGCCGAAAATCGCAGTCACAGTCTCGAACATCGTCGTCGTCCTTGGCCCAGCGCCGCCACGTAACGCCATGCAGCGGCGCACAGTCAAAAGGAAAACCTGGGCGATCACGATTCAGCGAGGCGCTGATGATTTTCGGCAACAGATTTCGCGCACTACCAGAAAAAGGCGCGGACGAAGGGCACCGCCACCTGTGAAAGCCCCTGAATGCCGTACGACAAGCCCGGCGCTTCCCGACCGGCCGCACCCCGCCCGGACCAGCCCTCCCGGCGAGCTTTGGGCGTCGTCTGAGCCCGATGCCGGGCACGGACCCGAACGAACATGGAATTGGCGGTTCCAATGCCAAAAGCGCCTGCCGTTAACCTCTCATTAACCGACACTGCTCAATTTGAAATTAACCAATGACAAACTTTTCGAAGCAGAGAGCGGTCACTCATGGATTCAAAGGTGGAGCCGCAACGTCAGGTCATGCGCCTCCGGGGCCGGTCTTACGTCGCGTTCGTGTTCTCGCCGTTCATGCCGATCATGGACTGGCTGGAGGAGATCGACGCCACGCTGGCGCACTCGCCCGGCTTTTTCGCGGGACGCCCGATCGTGCTCGATCTGTCCGCGGTCGAACTGAGTTCACACGGCGTTGCACATCTGGTTTCAAGTCTCGAAAGCCGCGGCATTCGCGTCCTCGGCCTTGAAGGCATCGATGCGGCCGGTCTGGCTGCGGGTTTGCCGCCGGTGCTGAGCGGCGGTCGCGGTTGCGTGGTCGAACAGGTGGAGCCGAAGAAAGTCGAGGTTCAGCCGCCCCCGCCTCCGGCCTCGTCGCTCCTGCTGCGGAATCCGGTGCGGTCGGGCCAGCGGATCGTCTTCACCGAAGGCGACGTCACGGTGCTCGGGTCGGTCGGGTCGGGCGCGGAGATCGTCGCGGGCGGCTCCATTCACGTCTACGGAACGCTGCGCGGGCGGGCGATGGCCGGCATCAACGGCAATTCGGCCGCGCGGATTTACTGCCAGAAAATCGAGGCCGAGCTTCTGGCCATCGATGGCTACTACCAGACCGCCGAGGATATCGGAGAAACGCTGCGCCGGCAGCCCGCGCAAGCGTGGCTGGACGGCGAGATCTTGAGAATTACGCCGCTGAACTAGCAAACAAAGGAGACAATGATGGCCAAAGTCCTGGTCGTAACATCGGGAAAGGGCGGCGTCGGGAAAACCACGTCCACGGCCGCACTTGGTGCAGCCCTTGCGCAGCAAGGTCAGAAAGTCGTCGTGGTCGATTTCGATGTGGGCCTGCGCAATCTCGACCTCATCATGGGGGCGGAACGGCGCGTCGTTTTCGACCTCATCAATGTGGCGCAGGGCGTCGCGAAGCTCTCGCAGGCACTCATCCGTGACAAGCGGCTGGAGAGCCTCTGGCTGCTTCCGGCCTCGCAGACGCGCGACAAGGACGCCCTGACCGACGAAGGCGTACGCGACATCATCGCGGACCTGCGGACCAAATTCGACTGGATCATCTGCGACAGTCCGGCCGGCATCGAGCGCGGCGCGACACTGGCGATGCGCTACGCGGACGAAGCCATCGTCGTCACCAATCCCGAAGTTTCGTCCGTTCGCGACGCCGATCGCATCATCGGAATGCTCGACTCGAAGACGGTGAAGGCCGAGAACGGCGAACAGCTCAGGAAGCATGTGCTGATCACCCGCTACGACACCGGCCGCGCGGCGCGCGGTGAAATGCTCAATATCGATGACATTCTCGAAATTCTGGCAATTCCGCTGCTGGGAATCATTCCGGAGAGTCAGGATGTCCTGAAGGCTTCCAACGTCGGCTCTCCGGTCACGTTGAACAACGCGGCAAGTCAGCCCGCCAAGGCTTACGCCGACGCGGCGCGGCGTCTCAACGGCGAGACGGTCGCCATGGTGGTGCCGGCCGAACCGCGCCGGGGATTGATGGGCCGTTTGCTCGGGCGGAGGGCGGCATGAGCATGAACCTTCTGAATCTGCTTCGCCGCCGCGGCGGCTCGGCGCCGGTCGCCCGCGAGAGGCTGCAAATTCTTCTCGCGCATGAGCGCGGTCTGCGTAGCCAGCCCGATCTGCTCGGCGTTCTGCGCGAGGAAATCCTCGCGGTGGTCTCGCGCCATATCGTGCTGGACCCGGAAAAGGTGATCGTCCGGATGGACCGGGGCAAGGCCGTATCGACGCTCGAAGTCGATATCGAGATTCCCAACAGCTTCGAGAAGCGGTTGGCGGTCGCCAGCTAACAGTTTGAAGTCACGAACAGGCGGCCTCTGGGGCGCCGGGGGGCGCCCGCGATCACGCAGACCAATATCTGGGGTCGCCGACATCTGGAGGTACGAGATGGAACTTCTCATCCCGCCCCGTCACAGGGGATTGTTTCCGTCGCTGAAAGACCAGCTCACGAGCGAACACACCAAATGCGGGCCGATCACCTGGCATGGCTACCTCCGTGTCGTCACGGAGGATCAGGACGTCATCGACCAGCTTAAACAGAAGCTCGACGCGCAGCCGACATCGCCGAGTTGATGCGGCCAGGTGACGTCAATCTTATCAAGAATATCACGAGCCGCACCGCGGCGGCCCGGACTTGCTCGAACGGATATTCGTTAATCGAGCGGCTGATCGTCCTCCGTCGAAGCCTCGCGCTCAAGTGAAACGATGTCGCCGCCGCCGTAATCATCCTCAGGCGGCGGATGACGACTGCCGACAAGTCCCAAGGCATCCACGGCAGACAATACGGCCCCGTCGCCCATATGTATCTCGTAAAGATGGTGGGAGGCTTCAGGCTTGTTCCGCAGGGCCTCGATGCACTGCCGAAGCGATCCTTGCATGATCGTGTATGGCGTTGCGCCATCTTTCGGACTTATCCGCTCACCGTGTCGCGAAGGCCACTTCATCAGTTTTGCAGCGGTGTCGTCGGTCATTGCCAAGTCGTCATCCCTTCCCGAGGCGATCGACCACATGTCGGCGGCCTGATCAGCGGCCTTTTATGAGGCGGCCTTTTATGAATTGCATGCCACGAATTGGATAGAGCGCTGGCGTCGCCACCTTGGGTTGCACGGGTCAGACTGGCGACCGGCCGCTATCACATGCAAACGCGCCCGAATCTCGCGTGCGCGATTCTCCGCGCGATCATCCGTTTCGATCCGCCGGGCAGGCACACCCATGACGGATGCCGACGGGTGAATGTCCACACCCAGGCCCCGCACCTCGGGGAACATCATCAATTCCGCCACGCGGAGCATAATTGGACTTATCAGCTAAGTCGTTGAAAATATTGGTGGGGGAAGAAGGACTCGAACCTTCGAAGCCATACGGCGGCTGATTTACAGTCAGCTCCCTTTGCCACTCGGGACACTCCCCCGCTCCCGCCACCGCCGACGTCTCCACCAAAAACGGCGGCAGAACGGTCGTCGATGACGAAAATACGCGCGCCCTTCAAAAGGGCTCCCGGCTCGGCGGGTTTATGACGGAAACGCCATGGCAAAGTCAACCAACGGCGGCACAAATCTGTCGGCCGCGGAAATTATGGCCGGGTCAAATTGCCATTGCCCGGAACCCGTGAGAGAACGCCGCATGACCGACCGTGACCGAAACCCGCGCTTTCGCGGACCGCAGGCCAAAGGACCGCGACCGGGTCCGCCGCGCCGCGGCGCCTGGCGCGACCGCAACGCCTCCAGCAACGATACCGTGATCCTCTACGGCTGGCATACCGTGACGGCGGCGCTCGCCAATCCGCAGCGCCGCATCCGCAACCTGCTGCTCACCGAGAACGCGGCGCGCCGGCTCGCCGAGGAAGGGATCGACGCGCACCCCACTCCCGAGATCGTCCGGCCACAGGACATCGACCGTCTGCTCGGCCCGGACGCGGTGCATCAGGGGCTGTTCGCGGAGGCCGCTCCGCTGCCCGCGCCGACGATCGACACCCTGCCGCAGAACGGCATCGTCCTGGTGCTCGACCAGATCACCGATCCGCACAATGTCGGGGCGATCCTGCGCTCCGCGGCGGCGTTCGCAGTCAAGGCCGTCGTCACCACCGCCCGGCACAGCCCGGAAGCGACCGGCGTGCTGGCGAAATCCGCCTCCGGCGCGCTGGAACTGGTGCCGCTGGTGCTGGTGCAGAATCTCGCCCGCTCCCTCGCCGCGCTTAATGAACGCGGCTTCCTCACCGTCGGCCTCGACAGCGCCGGCGGCGAGAACCTCGCCACGGTGCCGCTGCGGCAGCCGCTGGCGCTGGTGCTCGGCGCCGAAGGCAAGGGCCTGCGGCAACTCACCCGCGAGACCTGCGCCGTGATGACCCGGCTCGACATGCCCGGCGACATCAAGAGCCTGAACGTCTCGAACGCGGCGGCGCTGTCGCTCTACATCTGCGCCAGCCGGCTCGGCCTGATGGCCTGATCCCGGCAATGAAAAACCCGCCCGCGGCGGACCGCGGACGGGCATGGACACGACAGCGGCGGCTCAGTGATGACGGTGCGCGCGCGGAGCCTGATGGAAGCCGCTGCGATAGGAGTAGGTTCCGCTGTCCCGGAAGCGCGGGGCCTGACGGACGCGGGGACCGACCATCCGCTGAGCGCCGTGGTGCATCTGAGCGCCGTGGTGCATCGCATGGTGGGCGTGACCGCCATGATGCATCGCGTGCGGCGCGTGACCATAGCGGACGCTCGAACGCACGCCGTAACGAACACCGGCGCCATAACGCAGGCCCGGACGCACCGCATGGCGATGGCTCACATGCGAATGATAACCGTAGCGCAGGCTTGCCGGCCGCGCGTGGCCGCGCCACCGGTAGCTGGTGATCGCCGGGCCGCGCCACGGCTCGCCGCCGTAGGAATAATGGTTGACCGGATTGGCGTAAGGCCCGCCCGTATAGCCATAGTGGCCGCGCCAGCCGGTGACCGTTCGCTCCTGATAATACGGCCGCGGCGCGAACTGGCCCGGGCCGTCATAGACCGGCCCCTGGTTGACCCAGAAATATTGCGGAGACGGCACCGCGAGCCGCTGATAGTGACCGTAACCGGCGTGGCCATGGCCGCCGTGGTAGCTCTGGCCGCACGGGCTGACATAGGCCTGGCCGCACGGCGAGCACGGGCTGGTCAACAACCCGCCTCCGCCGCAGGCTATCGCCGGCGCGGTGCCGGCTCCGAGCGCGACCACGGCGAACGCCGCAACCCATGCTGAAAATGTCTGACGCATACTCTTCCCTCCTGTTCGTTTCTGTTTATTCGACGATGTGGCGATGACCTTCGCCGCCGCCGGGCGGTTGCGACGGATCGGGCGTCCGCATCAGGTGATCGCGCGGCGCGATGACGACCGGCGGCGGATCGAACGGGACCGCGGCCGCCGGCGGCGCGGATTGCGCGGACCATGAGCGGCTGTAGCTTTCGGCACGCGGCGGCAGCTTGCGGTTCGGCGGCGGTTCCCGCTCCAGCCGGCCGTATCCCGGCTTGACGCCGGCGCTTGGATAGTAATGCCCGACGCCGGACTGCGGCTCCAGCCGCCGGCCGCCATAGACCGTCGGCTGAAGATGGATGTTCTTGGCGAGGCCCCAGTCGCTCTCGACCACCGCGTAGGACGCATCCCAGCCGTCGATCACGATCGGCACGCCCGGGCGCGCCGGGATCACCACCGAAAAACCGTCGTTGGCGGACGCCGCCAACGGCGCGCCGACAAGCATCACCAGTGCGCAGATCGCACGCATCGCCATTTTCCCTTAAACGATACGCTACCGTAACCGAATGCGCCGCAACGAGGGTTAAGATCGCACTTCATTCTGCCGGTAAGCCTAACGGGTAAGGTTTAGGCTGCCGTCAATGCAGCCGATCGGGGCGAAGATTCCTTAAACGTGACGAGCCCCTTCCCCCGCCGCCGCGAGGCCGCCGGTTCGGGCTTGTCGCCGCCTCCCCGCGCTGCTAGCTGTCACCGGCAGCCGGCGTAGCACAGCGGTAGTGCAGCGGTTTTGTAATCGGAGGGCCTGGAGGCGAGAATGCGAATCGGATCATGCGCTTAAGGTCGGCGCGGTCTTGACAAGCACCGAATAGGCACCGGAAATCGGTGTTGCAAGGGCCGGAATAGCTCAGCGGTAGAGCAGCGGTTTTGTAAACCGAAGGTCGGGGGTTCAATCCCCTCTTCCGGCACCACTATATTGAAGGACTGGGACGCAGCAGCGCGCGGGGGGAAACATTAATGTCCGATTTGGACCAATCGCCATTTACGTTCAGTGAGTTCACAGAAAATCCTGAGCCGCGTTGTGCCTGCCTGCTGCTCCTTGATACGTCTGGTTCGATGGGCGGAGCGCCAATCCGTGAACTCAATGAGGGCCTCCGCGCCTTCAAGGAGGAACTCTCGCAAGATAGCCTTGCGATGAAGCGGGTCGAGATTGCTGTCGTGTCCTTCGGACCTGTCAAGGTGGAGACGGACTTTCAGACAGTTGACATTTGGCAGCCTCCTCACCTGTCCGCATCCGGGGATACTCCCATGGGAGCGGCGATCGTGAAGGGCCTTGAAATGCTACGTCAACGCAAGGACCAATATCGCGCCAACGCTATCGAGGTGTTTCGGCCATGGGTTTTCCTCATGACGGATGGCGGGCCTACCGATCAGTGGCAACAGGCTGCGGACATGGTGCAGCAAGGCGAAGCGAGTAAGGGCTTCGCCTTCTTTGGCGTCGGCGTCGAAAGCGCCAACATGGAAATCCTTGGAAAGATTTGCGTCCGAGCGCCTGTTAAGCTGGCTGGCCTCAAGTTCAAGGATATGTTCGCTTGGCTATCGTCTTCGCTATCTAGCGTTTCATCTTCGCAGCCCGGTACGACAGTGCAAATCGCCCCTCCGACGGGATGGTCGGAGGTATAGTATGGCGCGTCCTTCGTGGCGCGTTGCATCTGCCTGCGAAATTGGCACCTCGCACATTGGTTCCGGCACTCCCTGCCAAGATCATGCAGTGCAATCGACCATACGGACGAAAGAGGGCCAAGTTGTAGTCGTCGTAGTTTGCGACGGGGCCGGTAGCGCAGCGCATTCCGAGATCGGATCTTGGCTTGCCTCGACGACATTCATGGAGCTTGTCGAAGTTCACTTCGAGGATGGTGGACGTCTGGTTGACATCGATCGGACTACTGTCGCGAATTGGATTGGGCGCACAGCCGATAGGCTAATCGCGCGGGCCAAAGAAGATCAAAATTTACCCAGAGACTACTCCTGCACGCTGCTTGCCGCTGTCGTCGGTGATGAGGCCGCGGTCTTCGTCCAGGTCGGCGACGGTGCTATTGTTGTCAGCCATGGCGAGGAAGATGGTTGGAATTGGGTATTCTGGCCACAACATGGTGAGTACGCCAATCAGACCGTGTTCGTTCTATCTGCAAATGCGCTTGATGAATTGCAGTTTGATTTGGCGCCACGCCGGATCGACGAGTTCGCAGTATTTTCGGACGGCATCGAACGCATGGTACTGCACGGTGCCACAAAGACGGTGAATGACAAGTTCTTTGATCAAATGTTCGCGCCAATTCGATCATCAACCGCGCGCGGGCTTGACTCCAAACTTTCCGCGCAACTTAAGGCATATCTCGGTTCGGCTGTCGTCAACGCCAGGACCAATGACGACAAAACTTTGGTCATGGCGACACGGCAACCTCGCTCGCGGTCCAAACCATGAGACCATCCGATCTCGTCGATAGCCAAGACCGACCTATTTCACTCGGTGCCGTGCTCGGCAAGGGTGGCGAGGGGACTGTTTTTGAACTCTCACAGACAGCGGCAATAGTCGCCAAAGTTTATCACAAACCCCTCACACGGGATCGCGCAGATAAGATCAAGGCGATGTCGGCAATTCGGACAGATGCATTGTCCAAGCTAACATCATGGCCGCTTGATCTTGTTAGGACGCGCACAACGGGCCAGCCGATTGGCCTCCTAATGCCCAGGGTTTCCAATCGGAAAAACATCCACCATCTCTACGGACCCAAAAGTCGGCTCCAAGATTTTCCGAAGGCGGATTGGCGTTTTTTGGTGCGCGCCGCAGCGAATACCGCCCGAGCTTTTGCGGTAGTACATGATGCGGGCTGTGTCGTCGGGGATGTCAATCATGGCTCCATCATGGTTGCAGAAGATGCTACGGTCTGCCTTATCGATTGCGACAGCTTTCAAGTAAGTGCGCTTGGCCGACAGTTCCTATGCGAAGTTGGCATCGAAACCTTCACACCGCCAGAACTTCAAGGCCTTCCGTTCCGAGGAGTTCTCCGCACGCCAAACTACGATAATTTTGGTTTGGCGGTGATGATCTTCCACTTGCTTTTCATGGGGCGTCATCCGTTCGCAGGACGGTTCAGCGGTGCCGGCGACATGCCCATCGCACGCGCCATCAAGGAGTGTCGTTTTCCATATAGTGTGAACCACAAGGCGATGCAGATGGACCCGCCGCCAGGGACGCCGCCTCTCTCGTTCGTCAGCACCGATGTGGCGCACTTGTTCGAGGCAGCATTCTCTCAGGCAGCGATAAAAGGTGGACGTCCAACCGCTCGTGCATGGGTGTCTGCCTTACAGACATTAGAAAATAACACCAAGCGTTGCGGAGCGAATCCGGGCCACTGGCATCCTGCCCAACTGCCTCAATGCCCCTGGTGCCGCATGGAAACGCAGGGCGCAAATCCTCTCTTTCCCTATGTCGTTCCCTTGGCATCCGGCTCCTCCGGCCCGACCTTGGACCTTGATGCCCTATGGCGGCAACTTGCCGGACTACCTATGCTCGGACCAGCACCGACGATCCCGGCGCCGCAAGTGGCGCCATCTCAAGCGGCACGGAAACTGGGAAATCCCGGAAAGGTCGCCAGCCCCATTGCGCTTATCCTTGGCGCTGGAGCATTCCTCGCCGGCACCGTGATGATCCCGCAATTATTCTTCATCTGGGCGATCATCGCCGTGGTCGCCTATAATATTGCCTTGAAGACTTTAGGCAAAACAGAGGAGGTTCGCCGCTTCAAAGAGGCCATGAATAGCGCTGACGCCAACTTCAAACAAGCAGAGGCTGACTGGCGCAACCGTGCTGGAGACCAGGCATTTGAAGAAGCAAAACGGAAATTTACCGAGCTCAAGAACGAACTTGCTCAAATTCCTGCCAAGCGAAATCGTGCACTTGATCAGCTAAAGCAGAGTCAGAGAAAGCTTCAGCTTGATCGATTCCTTGACAGATTCGATCTGGAAGATGCCAAGATTGAGGGAATTGGACCAGGTAGGAAACGCACGTTGGAATCTTACGGTATCGAGACGGCTGAAGATATTTTGTCGCATCGGATCAGCGCCGTTCCCGGTTTTGGTCCAAAAATGATCGATCGCTTGATGAAATGGCGGCGTTCCATCGAAGCGAAATTCGTATTCGATCCGGCAAAGGCAATCGACCCACGAGATATCGCCAAGGTAGAGCAAGATATCTTGCTGCTCCGGTCGAAGACCGAAAATTCCGCAAAGGCTGCGCACGGAGAGGCAATGCAGGCGCATGCACGAATCGCAGCCATCAGACAGACGCTACGCCCGCAACTAGATGCTCTACAGGCGGCATCGGCACAGGCTCGCATCGACTATGAATTTGTCAGTTGATGACAATCGATTGCAATTGATCAGGGAGCGGTCGCGCTTCGCCCATCGCGATCGGCATCGGCTGGGCCATGGTCGCGGGCTCGGCCATGCCGCGCCTTGTTCCCCGCGCGGAGATCAAGGCCATGGCCGACGCGGTGATGCGGACCATTCCGATGACCCCGAGGAGTGGGCGTCTATCGAGGAGCGCGCCGGCTGGTATTGCAGCCTGAGCTTCGAGCAGGGCAAGTGGCACCGCGTCCGCGAGCTGATCAGGAAGCGGCTTCTCGCGGGCGACCTCCCGCCCGCCGCCTGAGCGGCACGTCCTCCCCGCACCTCCGCATTCTGCTCGCGTACCACCTCACCGACTTCTCGCTGGCCTTCGCACCATCCACCAGCCGGTTCACCTCGGCGGCGACCGCCGCGTAGGTCCAGTCCGGGTGCTCGACGATCAGCCGCTCTGCGAGCTTGCCGACGCCCTTTCCCCGGCTCGCACCGGAGCTCCGTGGTGACTTCGGCGCGTTCGGGCCTGATGTCGCCGAGCCGAACTGCGTCGAAGGTCTCGGCGGCCACCGGAACGAGCCCGGATCGAACTCGTACTTACCGACAAGCTCCTCGGCCTTCTCGAACGCGGCGGCGGCCTCGCCGGACGTGCAGCCGTTGGCCTCGGTCTTCAACAATAGCGCCTCGATGCGCCGCTTCACCAGCGGCAGTTCTTTCCTCTGCGACATGACAAAAAAGCTCCAGCGGCGGGATGCCGATGGAAACCAGCATGTCGCGAACGGAGGGGTCTGCGAGCCGGCCGGAGGCGAAGAATTTCTCGAAATCAGGGGGCTCGCGGAGGCCGACGGACGCGACACGATGGAAGGAGAAAGATCGAAGGAGACAGAGAAACGACCGCAGCGAAGACCTACTACGCCGTGATAGCGATCGGACACGGTACGCCGATCGACGATGTCCGCGACCGCCTCCGCGCGATCCTCGGAGCGCCGCCGACATTCCGGCTTCTATCCTACGCGGCGAAGTCGTCCGGCATCGTCACGCACCATGTCGCTGAGGTGAAGTTCATCACCGATGCCGGCGACGACCGGCTCGACCTCATTGAGGCGGCCGAGCTTGAAGATTGAGCCACCGACTCAGTGCTCGATGGCGCGGGTGCGGTCGTCGGCCGTGACCGCCGTGGCCAGTAGCTCGGCGGACACCCGCTTGAGGAAACGCGTGTGCCGGCCATCCGGCGCGAAGGAGGCCGCCAGCATGTGGTCGCCGATCATACGGAAGGCATCCTCACCGTACCATTCGCGATAGCGTGCGGCCACCTGTCTCACATCGGCGTCGGACGGTTCGCGCCTGCGATCGAGCCGCTCAAAAAGCAGGATGAGCACGCCGCCGAGGATCGCGGCACCGTACCAGGCGGCGATGCCCGCATAAATCCAGTTCGCGACAGTCGAGATAGTGTCCAAGGGGCATCCACCGGCCGGTTTCAGCCTGTAGATTATCGTCTACATCATCGCTTGCGAATAGAAATGTGACGATGAGTCCGTGGACGATTAGTCGACATATGGCCGCCATGCGGTCATGGTGGACTATAGGAAAGTCCTAGCTCGGAACGTGAAGGCAGCGAGGAAGGAACTCGACCTGTCGCAGGAGGCGCTTGCCCTGGAGACGGAGATCGACCGGACCTACATCTCCGGCATCGAGCGAGCCCTGCGCAATCCGTCGCTCACGCTGATCGCCAAGCTGGCTGAATGCCTCAAGACGACGCCCGGCGAGTTGCTGACACCACCGAAGGACCGCGCCTAGCCCTCGACAATCTTCGCGCCCCTCACCGTCGCCAGTCCCTCCATCACCGCGATCCGCACGAAGCCGGCCGGCGCCTGCTTCGAGTGGCCGTCGTTGAGCGGCCGGATGTGCGGCGCGTTGTTGGTGATGTGGATCGAGCCGTTCTTCCCGATGTCGAACGCCTCGATGGTCGGCGCTCCGGCCTCGATCGCCGCGGCTGCGTTGTCCGCCGCCGTCGAGCCACCCGCACCCGGAACCCTCGCCGGAAACAGCCCCTCGAACGCGCGGTCGAGCTCGGGCGTCCAGTTCGAGCGGGCCATGCCGGTGTCGACCGGCGTTGCCTCGACGGCGGATCGGAGCACGGCATGGGCGCAGTCCTTGACCGCGCGCTCGACGTTGCCCTCGACCCGCACGGCGATGCGGTCGATGCGCCTGGCGAAATCCTCAAGGCTCATCGGCGTACTTCCCTGCACGGCGCAGCTCCGCCTCGGCATAGCGCCCGGCGACGGCCACGATGATCGGATCATGCACCGGGTCCGGCTCCATGTAGGCCATGTCCTCCGGCCAGAGGTCGCGATCCGCCTGCGAGCGGAGCCAGTGGGTCCGCTTCGGCAGGCCGAAGCCGGCATCGACAGCGCGCTCCTGATAGCCGAGAGTCCGCAGGTGCCACTCCATCATGAAGCGGGCCTGCACATTGAAGGTCTCCGGTGTGCCGCCGAGATAGATGTGCAGCGTCAGCGGCGTGACCGAGAACACGCCGGCCAGAGCATCGCGGATGGGTTGCTCGCGGTGAGCCATGATCACGCCCCCTTGAGATAGCTGCCGCCTCGATCGAGGTTAGGCCAGACCGACTGCGCCCGCGCACCGACCGGCAGGCCGTGGACAAAGGCGGCGGGAGCACTTGCCAGATCAACCGGGGTCCAGCCGGCGAGCGCGTTCGGCTCCCCGAGCAGGGTCTCGGCGGTGGCGCGTGCCGCAAGAGCGGTGGCTGCGGTCGCGACTGCGAAGTTCAAGCCGTCGCTGCGGCGCAGTTCCTCGCGGGTGGGAAAGAAGGCGTAGGTGGCCATGGCTCAGTTCTCCTCGGCGGGCTCGGTGATGTCGATAAGGTCTGCCGCTTCCAGCGCGGCGCGGTCGCGGGCCCTGAGCGCAAGGCCGACTGACCGCTCCGGCGAGGCGCGGCCGGTCTCAAAGGCACGGTCCTCGGCCATGGCCCGGTCGGCGATCTCCCCAATCTCCATGATGGCGGCGGTCACGGCGCGGTGCTCCTCCCCGACGAGGAGGTCGGCAAGCTCGTGCGGCGAGAAGGGACGCTCGGTGTGGGGAATGCGCTGGACGCGAGACACGAGGACGGCGGCGAGCTCCCGGTCCTTCGCGGACACGGCGAGCGCGGCGAGGCTGGCGAGCTCGGCGTCGCCCGAGTGCTCAAGCTGCTGCATCAGACGGGAGCGGCGCTCCGAGCCGATGCTGTCGCGGACGAGCATCTGCACGGGGCTCTGGTAGTGGAAGCGCGCGTCGGCGGCGTCTCGGCGCAGGGAGTCGAGGTCGCGCAGCCGCGCGAGCCGGTTGTCGTGGCTGTTGCGCCGAAGCTCGGCCCTTAGCCCGCCGAGGGCACGGCCGACCAGCGTCATGCGCTGCGAGGTCGCGAGGTCGGACAGCGTGGAGTCCAGCTCTTTGCGGCGGGTGTCCACGCGGCCGTTCATGTCGGCGATCAGCCGCGTGTGCTGCTCGCCGAGCTCCCGCGCCCGCGAGAGCGAGGCCCGCAGGTCCGTCACGGACCGCCAGGGCTTCGTCAGGGTGGGCCTGGGCTTCATTTTCGCCATGGTCGTTCTCCTTCGTCGTGGCGCGTCACGCCCCACGAGGTCGGATGACCCCGGCGCGGGTCACAGCCCGCATGAGCGTCCACCGCCATCGCGGTGACCGGGACGCCCCATCGGACGGCCCGTAGACGAGGACCACGATGCGGCGTTCGCGGAGATCGCGGAGCCAGCGCTTCGAGCAGGAGTAGAGACGATAAACTCAGGAGGGCTCGTCGGCCTGTCGCGCCGCCGATGCGGCCTCCCGCTCGGCCTTCTTCTTCGCGTAGTACTTCGTGGCGGCGAGGCGCTGCGCCTCGCGCCCCTCAGGCGTGGCCCTGCGGCGGATGCCGTAGAGCCGCGCCGTCTCACGGGCTTTTTCGGCGTTGCCCGGCTTCGCCAGTCAGGTGGCCGTCGCCGCGCTCCGCCGCTCGCGGACCTCCGGGTCCTTCCGGCGCTCGGCCAGCGCCTCGTTGTACTTCTGGCGATTCTCCGGCTTCGCCATCCATCTGGCGTTGGCCTCGCGCTTCAAGCGGCCGCGGCGCTCCTCGGCGGTCTCTTCGATTTCCACGGACATGACTTGCTCCTCTTCGCTCCAAGGTCTAGCGTGCCTCACATTGCGTCACATTGCGCAACGTGAGAAAGAGGTAATCATGAAGGATAGTGATGCGTCAAGCGGCAAAATGATGCGAAGAATCTCAGTTAGCCTCAGAGAGGATCAGTACCTCGGCCTTGAGGAGGTCGCGGAGGATATGGGAGTCAACCTGTCGGACGCGGCCCGAGAGGCGATCAACGCCTTTCTCCTCGGCCAGCATTGGGACGGCACCATCGGCGAGGAGGCGGACAAGGCGCTGCGGCGGGGCCTCACCAACCGCGAGGCCCTCGACCTCGTGAAGGCCAAATTTCCGCACGGCGTGACGACGCTGGACTCCATCGCGTGGTACAGAGCAAGGCTCAGGAAGCGCGGCGAGCCGGTGACGACCGACCGGGAGGCGAGAGCGAAGCGCGGCGAGACGGCGCGGGACTAGTCGTCTCCGCCGACGTTGGTTCTGTGCGGTGCCTGATGCTCGTCGGCCAATTTCTCCCACAAAGAGCCCTCGATCGGCGCGATCGACCAGAACCACGCGCCGGTGCGACGACCGCGCTCGGCAACGAGCGCCAACGCTCCGCCGGCTTCGATCACGGCAACGGGCGCCGTGGCTGCAAGCGAGGAGATCAGCGCCTCGGCGGCCATCAGGTCACGCAACATGGCGACGGCGACATCAGTTGACGGGGACGAGCGCGCCATCTGCCTTGGCCTCCACCTCGACGACCAGATACTTGCCAAGCAAATCAATCAACAACGCTCGATCTCCGGGCTCCATCCTGGCGATGATCCTCGGGTCGAGACCTGCAGGTGCCGACGCTGCGGAGCCGCCATCCGCCGTGAAGGCAAGGAAGCCGTTCAGCCGCTCGGGCCAACGGAATTTCAGCAATACCTCGATCAGCCGATCCGAAGGCTCCTCGTCGGCGAGCGACCGCTCGAACGCCTTCGATAGAACCTGGTGGAAGGCCGTGTCCATCGCGGCGCCGTAGCGAGCACCGAAGTCGGCGTCGCGGCGACGATGGTCGTGGATCGTGGCGACGGACACGCCGGTCGCCTCCGCCGCCATCTTCGGCGAGCCGGTGCGCGACACGATGTCCAGCACCTTCGTCTCGATCGCGGGCGACCAACGCCGATCCATGGCGGGGCGGCGCACCGCCCGAGCCTCACCCTTCCTGTCTCCCATGGCTTTCCGCCCTCTTCTTGATTGCCTGATTGCGACGATGCAGTGCGCGGAACTCGCGGGACGCCATCGAAACCACTCCTCAAATTTTTGGAAATCAGCCCCCGGCCGCCTTTCCATACAGGAGGGGTCGCGCTGCCTGCTGCGGCCCCAGGACGCCGGCCCGTTCTCCATGGGAAGTGGGTTGTTCGCTCGGAGGGCTTTTCCGGTGCCTGGCCCGGTGCTTTCCAAGGCTCCGTCATCCATGCCCTTGATCCGACTCACCTTTGGGACTCAGACCCTCTTATCCATAGTTCAATGCTCTGGCACCGAGCTCCGCCGTGGCGCTCAGGCACGCCGCCGACGCCTTCGGTGCCTCTTCGCCTCGTTTGCCATCACCTTGTCGCTGTCGAGCGCCCCTACCGCCACGCTCTACGCTCTCTCGACCACCCGACTGCCTCGCACGCGCGAGGACTGCGTGGTCTGCGAGGCGACCGCCACCTTCGGCCACGTCGTCGCGGTCGATCCATGCCTAGACGGTAGACAGGCAGACGGTGATTTCGGCCATCTCCGAGTTCTTATATGGCGACCGACAGCCGAGTCGATCTTTCCACCGGCTCTATCTCTCGTCCTGACGGACAGAATAGAGAAAAGTATTGTCTACCTTGTCTACCGACGCTTAAGCGCATGATTCTATTGCGACAGCCGGTGGACGACGATGCCGCCCGCCGGCTGTCTCCCTTGTCTACGTCCACGCAATCAATCAACGAGTCGTATCGATAGCGTAGTGGTTGATGTAGGCGTCGATCCTGCCCGAGGCGCCGATATTCTCCCAGATGTCGTGATTGCGCAGCGACCAAAGCTGCCAAGCCGGCCGATTGGGATGGCGCTTGGTATGGCGAGTATGCGCCACGCCTCCCAACTCGTCCTTCAGGAACTTCGACAGCCGTGAGCGCAGATTGGCCTTGCCGCGCAGCGCCGAAGGGACCGCTTCGACGAGATCGTCCACCCGCACGAGGTCAAAGTCGAAAGGTGCATCGCCGCCTTCATAGAGCTCCAGCAGAAACGCCTCGGCATCGCCCATCGACATCCGCCGCATGGTTTCCTTGCCCGACGTGGCCGGCGCGACCCCGTGGCCGTTCAGGACGATCTGGCGCTGCAACAGCCAGTGCTTCACGAAAGCCGCACCGCCGTTGTCCAGGTAGCCGAACAGCCGCTCGTAGTAGTCGGCATCCTTCTTGACCGCAGGCGAGAAGACGACCAGCCAGCGCCTGTCGCCATGCTCGATCTTCAGCGCGTCCTCGTGGTTCGTAAAGCACAGGAAGTTGAGCTTGTTCGGAATCGAGTAGATGGAGCAGTTCTTCTCCTCGATCCTGATCGTCGGGTCGGTGATAACCGGCTTGAGACGGTTCGCGACCTCAAGCCGACCGAGCGTCATCAACTCCTCGACGATCGCAAGCTGCGCGCCTTCCATCCACCGCGTCCACTTCGAGATGACCTCGTCGTTCGACGGCCGCACGACGTTCGGCGTGCCGATGATCCGCTCCATCAGATTGCCGATCCAGCTCTTGCCGGTTCCCTGCACGCCACGGATCAGCAGCGCGAAGTGGATCTTGTCGGCAGGCTTCTGCGTGAGCAACGCCAGATAATCGAGCACCAGTTCGCGGTCCCCCTCATTGGGGAACAGGAACGCCATGTGATCCAGGAACGGCTTCACGTCGCCTAACCGGGCTTCGATGCCGGACTTGCGCCAGATATTGTAGAAGACGCGCGAGGGACCGCAGGGAAACTCCGGCGCTTCGGGTAGATAGATCAGGCGCTCGAACTTCCTGATCGGAATGCGCGACTTCCAGACCGCGTTGAGAATATCGCCATCGGGATAGAGACCGGCATAGAGCGCCTTCCACTGGTCGGTGCGATACTTCCGTCCGTCCTCCCGCCTGATGAACTGCATGGCCTCCGCGACGAAGACCCAGCCGTCCCAAACATTGTCCGACTCCTCGCCGGCGTCCTCATCATCGACAGGGAAGTCGTCCTCGGCGTTCGCACGGCCGAGAAGCTCGGTGGCCTCCCTACGCATCTCCCTCGGCAACGCGGCGATCAGCGTTCGCGCCGTAATCGCGCCGGGCTTCACGTCCAGCGAGTTCCAGCGACGACGGATAATGTCGCCGTGCTCCGCATAGTCGGGGTCCGAGGTGCTCCAATCGATGAAGGCGTCGAGGCCCGCGCCACCCGTCGCATGATGGCAGGCCATCATCAGTCCGCGCCACGTCAACTCGTCACGGTACTCGGTCACGTCGATGTGGCCGAGCCATTCGGCAAGGCGCTCCTCATCGACCGCGCCGGCATCGGCCGACGCCTCCATGGAACGCCTCCTGATCGCGTCCAGGAGAGCCGTGGTCGCCTCGGGCGCTTCCGAGAACGACATGGCAAGCGCATCATCGTCGAGCCGATACGGACGTCCGGTGTCGGGATGGATCGATCCCGCCGCCACGACCTGACCGACCTTCGACTTGAACTCGATGCCGCCATACCCCGCGAGATTGCCCGCGATCTCGATCTCGGCCGGCTTCCTGAAATACAGGTGCCGTCCGCCGCCGCCCGTCATGACGAACGGCGCGTCGGCCAAGCCGAAGTCGATGGCGAGCCGCGCCAGCGGATCGTCGTCCTCGTCGAAATGCCGGGGATCGACATCGATCACGAGGTCCGTATCGCGCAGGCGGACGCCGACGTTCCTACCCGCCGCCATGCGCGCCTTCGCCTTGTCGAGCGAGAGTGCGGGCATCGAAGGCCAGCCCTTCGCCAAAGGCGCCTTGCCGTCGATCGGGATCAACTCGTGACCGGCAGCCGCGTGGCAGTCGAGCTCCTCGGGATCGTGCTTCGACGGCGTGTCGGAAACCTGGGTAGCGGTATCCTCAACCTTGTCGATGTCGAACTCGACGGTCTTCTCCAAAGCTCCCGCGGGCGCGCCGATTCCCTCGGCGCGCTCGTTTGCATTTTCCATGAGATCACTCATCGACCGTCCTCCCCGCGCACGAAGGCGTCGAGATCGTCGACGTGATAACGAACGACCTTGCCCTGGACGACGTGATAGCGCGGGCCTGCGCCGTTCGAGCGCCAGGTACGCAGGGTCGCGGGAGTCGATGAGAGATAGACCGCCGCCGCCTCGCTATCGAGCCAGGGGCTGCGGTGATGGGCGTCGAGCACGCGGCGCAGCGCGTCCTCGACATCTTCCTTGGTAAGAACTGCCGACATGGCATGGACCTCCGATGGCCGGACGGCAGCGCCGCCGGGCCGGTTTCAGACATGGGTTTCTGTCTGAGGAGGACCGGATCACCCGGTCACGCGCCTGCCGGAAAAACCGGCTCCTCGCGGCGCGCGTCGTCCAATAATCACCGATCGGCGTCGAGCGGCATCATTACTTTTCGTCGCCCTCGCGAAGGGGCTTGACAGCGGCCGAAAGCCTTTCCGTCGCCCGTTCGGCCATCTTTTCCATCAGCCGTGCGGGAAGGCGCTTCTTGCGCCTGCCGCCCCGCACGAAGGCGTCGAGGTCATCGACATGGTAGCGAATGAGCTGGCCGTTCACGGTGTAGAAGCGCGGGCCTTCGCCTCGCGAGCGCCAGCCCTTGAGCGTTCCGGGCTCGCGCCTGAGATAGGCGGCGGCCGCCTCGGTATCGAACCATGGTGTGAACCAATGCGTGTCGAGATACCACCTGACCAGGGCCTCGACGGCCTCCATCGTGACGGGACCCTGCTTCTTCGCCGGCCGCTGCCGCTGGATAGGAACCGGCGCGTGCGGCTTCGCGCGGGGACCTTTCCCGTTAGGCGGCATCGCGCTCCTCCGTCACCGCCGGGAGCCGCAGCGTCGAGGCCCGCGCCGCCACGATCCTGTTCTCCAGCGCCTGCGCGTGCGGCCGCAGGTGCTCGACGAGGTGCTCGGCATGGACATAGCCGCCGGAGGCGCCCGGAAGCCGCTGGCCGAGAAGCAGCGCGCTCTCGGCGTAGGGCACGCCGGCAGCGATGAACATGGTACGGGCGTGGTGGCGATATTCGTGCGGGCTCGGCAGACCGCGCTTCCTCTCCTTCGGCTCGGTCGTGCAGCCCTTGCCGCTCGCCGGCGAGGGCCAGAGCCACGGATTGTTGAACGGCAAATCGTCCTCAAGCCGCCGCGCGATCATGTCCCGCAGGAACATGCCCATCGGAAACAGCATCCGCCCGCCGGTCTTCATGTGGTTGAAGATCAGCACGCCCCGCACGAGGTCCACGTCCTTGCGCTTGACGCCGAGGATCGAGGCCCGCCTTGCGCCGGTGAGAAGCATGGCCCGATGCAGGTCGCGGCGGATCGGCGAAAGCGCCTCTGTCTTCTCCCACCACTCGGCGACATCGAGCTCGTCGACGTGCCGGCTCTTCGGCGTCGGAAGCCGCAGGAAGGTCACCGGATTGGAGGTCAGCGTCTCGTCCAGACGCAGCGCCGTGTTGATGACCGCCCGCAGGGTGCGCATCACCCCGGTCGCGGTCGGCTGGCCCTTCGCGCTACGCAGGTGCTGGTAGATGTCCCGCACCTCCGAGCGGGAAAGATCGGCCACGGCCCGATTCTTGTAGCGGGCGAGATAGTGCTCGATGTTGTAGCGGTAGCTCTCGATCGTGGCGTCCCTGAAGGGCTTCTCCTGAAGATGCTCGTCGAGCGCCTGCAAGAGGGTGATCCCGCTCTCCTTCGGTCCGGCGGTCGGGTCCACGCCCGACTGGATCTGCGACATGATCGCTCGCGCCCTGTTGCGGGCTTCGCGCAGGCCGATCCGGTCGACGCGGTCGATCTTCACCCGTACGGTGCGGATGTGCCGGCCGTTCCTGCGGACATCGCCTTGCGCCGCGTAGGTCTTCGTGGTGGCATGGCAGACGACGAGGAGGCCCTTGACCTCCGAGTCGCGCCAGATGCCGGAGCCAAGGTCGAGGTCCCGGATGCGGGCCTCCGTGAGATGCAGGACAGCCATTCGATTATTTCCTTCGCGAACACCGGGTGGAGCACCGTGCGGCGGCCTTTTTCGATCGACGCACGTTGATCTACATTGTCGCGTAAGGTATTGTCCGCGAACCGCTATTTGCGATAATAGGCAATAATACCTAGGTAAATATTCCTATTTGTAAACCGAAGGTCGGGAGTTCGATCCTCTCCGCCGGCACCATGCTTCACGCGTTCATGGAACAGCCGCCACCGACAGACTGAATCCCAGCCAGCGCGACGCTGGCAAGCGCTGCGATTGGGTTATGATGTTATTATTGCCGCGGTGGTGTGGGCACGCAACGGAGGTCGCGGTGACCGAGATCTGCGCGCGAAAAGTCGCGTGGCGGGAGGTGGGAGATGTCGCAACGCCCGGCCGCTATCTGTTCCGGTTCGGCTGGCTGACGGTGTCGGCCGACGATATCGCGATCTGGCAGACGCACCCGCGCGCCTCGTTCACGCTGGTCGCGATCACACCGCTGGGCGACACGCCGGATGAATATCGGCTCGGCGCGTTCGATCTCGGTGAGACATGACGTCTCAAAAGCAAATCGCTATCGAACGACCATCAAAATAGCGAACGGGCCGGCTATTTCTTTTATTGGAGCATGATCTGGTCCGAAAACCGGGTCCCACTTTTCGGGATCATGCTCTGGCCAGCCCGTTACGCGCCCTCGCGGATCAGGTACCGGCGGACATCGCGTCCGCGCGCTTGAGACAACCCTTCAACTCCGGATGAAATCAGAACCGAAGTTTCAGTAGTTCGCCGCCGCCGGTCCGCCCCAACCGAAGCGATAGTTCAAGCCGGCCTTGACCGTGTGCTCGTCGTTGCGGAAGCTGGTGCCGACAATGTCCGCCGGTCCGCCGGTGAAGGTGGT
>JBASBO010000347.1:0-3388 GCA_049651165.1 Xanthobacteraceae bacterium
CTCCTGAGCGGCGGCATCGGCCTCGGCCGCGGCGATCAGGTCGGCGCCGGTTTTGGCCGGTCCGGTATAGACGATCACCGGCTCGGACGGCGTGGGCGCGGCCGTCAGCATGTCCTCGGGGCGCAGCGTCGGCGGCTTCATCCCGTCGGCGAAGAAGCTGAGTGCCGGATTGTTGGTGACGACGCTGGCGATGGTGTCGTCGTCGGGATTGTCGCTGGCGGGGCGCTTGCGGCGCGGGCCGCACACATCCTCGCGCAGGTCCGGCGGCGTCGCCGCGATCGGCGCGAGGTTCTCGACCGAGCCCATCGCCGGCCGCAGCCAGGTGAGGTTGCCGCCGGAGAAACCGCGCTCCAGCAGCTTGATCGCCTTGATCGAGCGCATCTGCGACGACGATGCCCCCAGCACCACGGCGATCAGTCGGCGTCCGTTCTGGGTCGCGGAGGCCACGAGGTTGAAGCCGGAGGCGCAGATGAAGCCGGTCTTCATGCCGTCGGCGCCGGGAAAGCGGCCGATCAGCTTGTTGTAGTTCTGCATGACGTGGCGGCCGAAGCGGATCGACGGGATGTGGACGAAATACTCGTATTCCGGCAAGTCGCGGATGAAGGCGCGGGCGAGGATCGCCATGTCGCGCGCCGAGGTGATCTGGCGGTCGTCGGGCAGGCCGTTGGGATTGACGAAATTGCTCTGCGTCATGCCGAGCTGCTGCGCGGTGCGATTCATCATCGCGGAAAAGCCATCGATCGAGCCGCCGACGCCTTCCGCCAGCACCACGGCCATGTCGTTGGCCGACTTCACCATCATCATCTTCAGCGCGTTATCGACCGTAACCCGGATGCCCGGCGCGAAACCCATCTTCGAGGGGCTTTGCGCGGCGGCGGTGGGCGACACCGTGTAGAGCGTATCGAGGGTGACCCGGCCCGACTTCACCGCGCTGAGCGTGACGTAGGCGGTCATCAGCTTGGTGAGAGAGGCGGGATGCCAGGGGAACGTGGCGTTGTCGGCCTCGATCACCTTGCCGCTGTCGGCCTCGATCAACAGCGACGCTTCGGCGTGGGCCGCGGCTGGCGCGGTCGACGCCGCCGCCAGTCCCGCGATCAGGATGAAACAGCCGAGAAGCTTGGCAAGAGCAGTACGAGGACGAAGCACGATCCGGTTTCCGGTCCTTTGCGGTCCATCGGCGAAGATCGGGCATCGGCGGCCGGCCGGTCTTCGCGCTGTCGGACATTGGGGCGCGGATTGGCGCGCCGGAACTTTCGCGGGATTTGAGGGCGAGCCTATACCCGCCGTCTGCGTCAGAACAGAGGCGAGCAGGTTCCTTCGGCGATGAAAGGGGCTGAAATTCGACCGGGTGGGGACAATTCGGCCTATGGTGTCGCCGACCGCGCCACGGCGGCGGAGGCTTCGTCCTGCACCATGAACTGCGCCTTGGCGAGATCGGCGAAATGGCCGCCTTTCGCCACCAGTTCATCGAATGTTCCGCTTTCGCTCACGCGGCCATGCTCGAACACCAGAATCCGCGTGGCGTTGCGGATGGTGGAGAGCCGGTGCGCGATCACGAAGGTGGTGCGGCCCTTCATCACCTCGTCGAGCGCGGCGTTGACCTTGGCCTCGGTCACCGCGTCGAGCGCGGAGGTGGCCTCGTCGAGGATCAGGATCGGCGGGTCTTTCAACAGCGCGCGTGCGATCGACAGCCGCTGGCGTTCGCCGCCGGACAACATGCGGCCGCGCTCGCCGGCATTGGTGTCGAACTGCTGCTCGCCGCGCTCGATGAAGTCGAGCGCCTGCGCCCGCGCGGCGGCGGTGCGCATTTCCTCCAGTGTGGCGTCAGGCTTGCCGGCCCGCAGGTTGTCGGCGATCGAGCGGTTGAACAGCAGCGCTTCCTGGAACACCACGCCGATATTCCGGCGCAGCGCCGACAGCGTCATGCCGCGCACGTCCATGCCGTCGATCCTGACGACGCCGGACTGCGGATCGAAGGCGCGATGCAACAACGCGATGGCGGTGGACTTGCCGGCGCCGGTCGGCCCGACCAGCGCGATGGTCTGGCCCGGCAGCGCGGTGAAGGTGACGTCCTCCACCGCCGGCCGCTTGCCATCATAGGAGAACGAGACGTTGTTGAACTCGACCAGCCCTTGCAGGCGGCCGGGGTCGATGGCGCCGGGCCGGTCGCGCACCGCCGGCACCGCGTCGAGCACGTCGAAGAACTCCTTCAGGCGCGGCGCTTCCATGAACACGTTGTTGATGAAGGCGACCACCTGCTCCAGCCGTTGAATCAGCATGGTGGCGAACGATACGAACATCACGATCTCGCCGACGCTGGTCAGCCCCTGCTGATGCAGGACGATGCCGACGGTGAAGATCGCCAGCACGGTGATGGTGGTGGAAGCGCGCGTCATCACCGTGACCAGCGCCCACCACGACAGCACCGGCATCTGCGCCGCGAGCAGCTTGTCGGCGATGCCGCGAAGGCCAGCGACTTCGGCGTCGATGCGCACGAAGCTCTGCACCAGCGCGACGTTGCCAAGCGCGTCGGAGGCGCGCGCGGAAAGGTTGCTGTACTGCTCCTCGACCTCGTTCTGCATCGCGAAAGTCTTGCGCACCACCATCGTGGTCAGGACGGTGAAGACGATGCAAAGCGCGAACAACAGCAGCGCCAGCCGCCAGTTGAGGTAGAGCGACAGCGGCAGCAGCACGACCAGCGACATGATCGCGGCGAAGTGCTCGCGGAAGAAGCCGAGCCACAGCCGCCACAAGGCGTCGGTGCCTTGCAGCATCACCTTCATCAGCCGGCCGGAATGGGTGCCGGTATGGAAGGTCAGCGGCAGTTGCATGATGTGCTCGAAATAGCCGGTCAGCACCGCCTGACGCTGGCGGTGCGACAGCCGGTCGGCGTGCAGCGCCACCACCACGCCGCACAGGATGGTGAACAGGCCGAACGCCACCCAGGCGATCAACAGCGGCCACGGCGAGGTCGAGGTCCAGGCCAGCGGACCGTTCGACGGGTTGCCGGACATCACATCGACGATGCGGCCGAACAGCATCGGCTCGGCGAATTGCGCGGCGGCCAGCAGCAGATTGGCGAGCGCGAGGAGCCAACCGAGCCGCGCCTCCTTGCCGAGCAGGTCGAGCACGCGGGCGTAGAGGCGGAGCAGGGACATCGGGTGGGCTCGCAGCGGAGGGGCGGGCAGCGGTGATGGATGTCGGGTGGCGAATCCGCCGCAATCTTAGAGTTTTTCTGTTCTTGACGAAATCATCATCGTCATGCGCGGACTTGATCCGCGCATCCATCTTTTGAACTGATGGATTGCCGGGTCAAGCCCGGCAATGACGCACAACGTGTTCCGCCAGATTATTTGGCCGGCGGCTGGAACGCCCGCTCAGTGGCCGG
>JBASBO010000348.1:0-2288 GCA_049651165.1 Xanthobacteraceae bacterium
GTTCCCGGGCGACAGGATCAGGCAGCGTATCATGTTCCCGTTCAAGCTCCTTGCCTCGATCGTCCCGCTGATTCTGGCCGGCATCTTCGCGCGCGAAAGCCTCGCGCCGCCGCCCCAGCCCTGCCTCATGGCCGGCGACACCGCGCTGCGCATCGCCAGCGCGCCATGGCAGCCGCAGTCCCGCGTCAGCTTCACCGACAACCCGGCCGACGCCACGGTGCGGGTGCAGATCGTCGACCGGCCGGAGAGCGCCGACTTCACCGTGGTCGACGACAGCGCAGAGGCGGAGCCCGACGGCTGCGCCAGCACTGCCGCGACCCGCTATATCGGCATCGCCAGGGCCGCGTCGGCATTGCAGCCGGTCATCTATCTCTCCCGCGAGCCGGGCGATTTCCGCATCTTCGTGCAATCAAAGACGTTCTCCGAACAGGCCGCCGCCGCGCTGGTGGTCGGGGCCGGCGACACCCGCGCGCCGCTGGCCGCCGCCTCGCTTTAACCTTTCGTCAACCCTGCCGCCAAGGCGCCGGCCGGCCGCGCCGCTTCGCAAGCACTTCGCAACGTCAGGCGGGCATTGTCGCCATTCGGAGCGGGATGCGGGCGAAAAACCGCTGCACACTTTTCCTCATCCCGCTCAGGGCTCGACGGCGACGCGGGAAAATCATCGATGGGGCGGATGTTTCGGATCAGGTCACGCTTGCGCCGCTTCGCGCGGCGGCATCCGCGCATTCACTTCGCCCTGCGTGCATTCATCCTGTTCTCGGCGGCCTTCGGCGGGGCCTATGGATTCATCGCCGGCAGCCGGTCGGCGGATTCCGGCTACGATCCCCATGCCTTCGCCATCGGCGTCAGCTTCCTGTTCGCGCTGGCCTGCGCCGGGCTGGCGCTGACCAGCATGCGGCTGCGCTGGATGCGCCGGAAGCTGCGCGGCGTCATGCTCCGCAACGAGGCGCTGGTCGATCGCAACTGGGAGCTGAAGGAAGCCGAGGAGCGCGCCCGCATCCTGTTCGAATCGCAAGGCGACCTCGTGGTGCTGCGGCGGGCGGACGGCGCCATCGGCTTCGTCAACGACGCCTATTGCGTGCTGGCGGGGCAGCCGCGCGAGGCACTGCTCGGCACCACATTCGCGCTGCCGGTGCTGGAGCAGGGTAAAATCGTCACCGACGCCGCCGGCACCCGCATCCACGACCAGAAGATCGCGACCGCGAGCGGGCCGCGCTGGATCGGCTGGCGCGAGGGCATCGTGCGGCCGGACGCCGGCCAGCCCGCCGAACTGCAATGCGTCGGGCGCGACGTCACCGACCGCGCCGAGACCGAGCGCGCGCTGAGCGAGGCGCGCGACCACGCCGACGCCGCCAGCCGCGCCAAGTCGCGCTTCCTGGCGATGGTGTCGCACGAAATCCGCACGCCGCTGAACGGCATCATCGGCATGAACGGGCTGTTGCTCGACACCGCGCTGACGCCGGAGCAGACCACCTACGCCAAGGCGGTCCGCACCTCCGGCGAATCGCTGCTGGCGCTGATCGCGGAATTGCTCGACTTCTCCAGGATCGAGGCCGGCAAGTTCGACCTCGAACGGCGGCCGTTCGTGCTCGCCGACCTGATCGAGGGGGTCACCGAACTGCTGGCGCCGCGCGCCCAGCTTCGCAATCTCGAAATCGCCGCCTATGTCGACGAGCGATTGCCGGCGCGCCTGATCGGCGACGCCGCGCGGCTGCGGCAGGTGCTGCTCAATCTCGCCGGCAACGCCATCAAGTTCACCGAGCGGGGCGGCGTGGCGCTGATCGTCGAGCCCGGCGGCGCGCCCGGCGAGGTGCTGTTCATGGTGCGCGACACCGGCATCGGCATCGCCCCGGAGGCGCAGGCGCGCATCTTCCGCGATTTCGAGCAGGCCGACGAGCGCATCGCGCAGAACTACGGCGGCACCGGCCTGGGCTTGAGCATCAGCGAGCGCATCGTCCGCCGCATGGGCGGGCATATCGCGCTCGACAGCATCGCCGGCAAGGGCTCGACATTCTCGTTCGCGATTCCCCTGACCGGAGACGGCGACGGCGATGACGGCGGCCAGCGGCGGCGCGACGACATCCCCGATCTCGCCGGACAACCGGTGATGCTGGTGGCGCCGCAGAGCATCGAAGCCTCTCTCGTTGCAAGACGTCTCCAGCGCTGGGGCGCGCAGACCTGCACGCTGTCCGATCCCGCCGCCGCCCGCGCGCTGCTGCCGGAGCGCGCCTGGCACGCGATCCTGATCGACGCCGCGATCGAACCCGCCGCAGCGAGCGCCCTGGCGC
>JBASBO010000349.1:0-4421 GCA_049651165.1 Xanthobacteraceae bacterium
GGCAAGAGCACGACGCTGAAATCGGTCAGCGGCCTGCTCGCGGCGGAGCGCGGCGAGGTGCGGCGCGGCGAAGTCACGTTTCAAGGTCGCAGCATCCGCGCGCTGCCGCCGCAGGAGCGCGTCCGGCTCGGCATCGCGCATGTGCTGGAAGGCCGCCGCGTGTTCGAGCACCTGACCCCGGACGAGAACCTGATCGCGGCCTCCGCGGTGCGCAGCCGCCACGACGCCGCCCGCAACAAGGAGCGCGTCTACGGCTACTTCCCTCGCCTCTTTGAGCGCCGCGGCAGCGCCGCCGGCTATCTCTCCGGCGGCGAGCAGCAGATGCTGGCGATCGGCCGCGCGCTGATGACGCAGCCGAAACTGCTGATGCTCGACGAACCCAGCCTCGGCCTCGCGCCGTTCCTGGTCGCGGAAATCTTCCAGATCCTCGGCCGCATCAACCGCGAGGAAGGGCTGTCGGTGCTGCTGGTCGAGCAGAACGCCATCGCCGCGCTGGAAATCGTTTCGCACGGCTACCTGATCGAGAGCGGGCGCATCGTCATGCACGACACCGCCGAGGCGCTGAAGAAGAATCCCGACATTCAGGAGTTCTATCTGGGCGGCGCGGACAACAAGAACTTCCGCGACATCAAGCACTACCGGCGACGCAAACGCTGGCTGACGTGAGAACCGGCCCCGGCCACGCCCGGCCGGAGCCGGCGAAAGAGACTATTCCACCGTCCGAACATGGGAGGACAACGACATGAAGCTACGATCGATCATCGGCGGTGTCGCGCTGATGCTGACCAGCAGCATCGCCGCGCACGCCGCCGACCCGGTGCGTTTCGGCCTGTGCTACGACCTCAGCAAGGCCTACACCTTCATCACACCGCAACTGTCGCAGGCGGTGCGCGACTATGCCGACCTGCTCAACGCCAAGGGCGGCCTCGAAGGCCACCCGATCGAGATCGTGGTGCAGGACCACGGCAACGAGCCGCAGCGCGGCATCGAGTGCTACGAGCGCATGAAGCGCGACGGCATCATGGTGCTCGACATGCTCTCGACGCCGGTGTCGCGCGCGGTGCTGCCGCGCATCATGAAGGACGAGAACATCCTGCTGCAATCGCTGGTCGGACGCGGCGACGCGGTTGACGGCGAGGTCTTCAAGTGGGTGTTCCCGATCGGCCCGACCTATTGGGGGCAGGCCGCCAACGATATCGGCTACATCAAGCAGGAGTCCAAGGGCAGCCTGAAGGGCGTCAAGGTCGCCTTCGTCTATGTCGACTATCCGTTCGGTCAGGAGCCGATCGGCATTCTGAAGACGCTGGCCGAAAAGGAAGGCTTCGACCTGCAACTGTTCCCCTACCCGCTGCCCGGCAACGACCAGGCGTCGGCCTGGACCCAGATCCGCCGCTTCAACCCGGACTGGATCATCAGTTGGAGCCTGTCGAACATGCACGTCATCGCCTCGCGCGAGATGAAGCGCAACGGCATCCCGATCTCCAAATACATCGCGGTGAACTGGTTCAACGAGGTCGATATCAAGAACATCGGCGCCGACGCCGCCAAGGGGCTGAAGCGCGGCACCAACGTCGCCGGCGGCGCGACCCCGCTGGTGCAGGAGATCATCAAGGAACTTTACGACAAGGGCAAGGGCAACGGCGACCGCAAGGCCGTCGACGACGTCTACTACAACACCGGCCTCGCGATCTATTCCAGCGCCTTCGAGGGCGTCCGTCTCGCCATCAAGAAGGACGGCTGGCCGCTGACCCCGAAGAAGATCAAGGACGGCCTTGAGAGCATCAAGAACTATGACGTCAACGGCCTGATGGCCCCGGTGACGGTGACGGCGGCGGATCACGGCGGCGGCGGCAAGACCCGCATCGAGATGTGGGACGGCGCCAAGTGGGTGCCGCAGACCGACTGGATCGCCGCCTATTCCGACGAGGTCTGGAAGGTGGTGAAGGAGCAGTCGGCCGCCTACGCCAAGGAGGCGCAGAAGTAGGCGCACGCGCGAAAGCTCGAAATGTCAAAGCCCCGCTTCCGGTCAACCGGAAGCGGGGTTTGCTATTCGTGCCTCGCGCATTTCCGTCCCGCGCCGTTCAGCCCGGCGTCATTGCCGGGCTGAACGGTGGATATTCCATCAACAGCGGAAGACCACTATCGGCCCGGCGCTCGGCCGGTCTGTTCGAACACCACTTCGCCGGTCATCAGATCGAGATGGCCGCCACCGGCGTTCTTGAAAAAGGTGATGTCGGACGCGGAGCGGCGGCCCGCTACCTTGCCGCCGGCGAGATCGTAGAGATCGCCCAGCACGTCCGCCTCGGTGATCGCCCCGCTCGCGATCGGCTGGAGAATATCGCCGACGCCGTGGAACGCGCTCTCGCGCCGGTCGACGAAGACGCGGGCGCGCCGCGCCGCCTCGTCGTCGGCTTCGCGGGTCTGCGGCGTATAGCCGCCGACCAGATCGAGATGGACGCCGGGCTTGAGATTCGCGCCCTTGATGAGCGGCAGATGCGAGCGCGTGCAGGCCGAGATCAGGTCGGCCTCGCGGGTCGCGGCGTCGAGATCGGTCGTCACCTCGGTCGCAAGGCTCTCGTCCGCCAACCGGCCGGCGAGATGCTCCGCCCGCTCCCGGCTCCGGTTCCAGACGACGACGCGCGAGAGCGAGGGCCGCGCCACCCGATGCGCCTGCGTAAGCCACCACGCCATCTTGCCCGCGCCCACCACCAGCATCGTCTCCGGGGCCGGATTGGCGAGCAATTTGGCGCCGAGCGCGGAATCCGCCGCCGTGCGCCAGTGAGTGATCGCGGTGCCGTCGATCACAGCCAGCGGCCGCCCGTCGCTGCCGTCGAACAGCACGCACACCGCCTGCACCGCCGGCAAACTCCCGTCGAGATTGGCCGGGAAGCTGGTGAACATCTTGCTCGCCATGTAGCGGCCGCGATCGACGGCGCTGCGGACCACGAATTGCGCCGCCTCGTTGCCGAGGAAGCCGTCGAGGACTTCCGCCCGCCGCCGCCGGTGCGCGGCCTCCATGGCGGCGATCAGCACCGGAAACGACAGCGCGCGCGCCACGTCGGTTTCGCCGATGAACTGCATGTCGCCTCCGGTGTTCCGCCACCTTGGGCGTTGCCGCAGCCGCCCGGCGATGTCAATGGCGGCAGAAGGCGCGACGGATTTCTCGCGCCGGCCAGTTGAGGGCTGCGCGGTTTCATGGGAAGACAGGCTTCCCATCCCGATCCTGAGCGGTGAGAGTTGTGTCATGACCTATCGCGCGCCCCTCGACGACATCCTGCTGGCCCTCAATCACGGCGCCGGCCTGCAAGCCGCGGCCAGCGCCGGCCATCTCGGCGACTACGATCCCGAGATCGCGGCGGCGGTACTGGAGGAAGCCGGCAAGTTCGCCGGCGACGTGTTGGCGCCGCTCAACCGCGTCGGCGACCAGAACGGCATCAAGCTGAATGACCACAAGGTGACGACCGCGCCGGGCTGGCCCGACGCCTATCAGCGCTGGACCGCCGCCGGCTGGAACGCCGTGTCCGGCAGCGAGACGTTCGGCGGCCAGGGGCTGCCGGGGGCGGTCAACGCCGCCTGCACCGAGATCTGGAGTTCCGCCAACATCGCCTTCCAGCTTTGCCCGCTGCTGACCGCCAGCGCCATCGAGGCGCTCGACGCCCACGGCAGCGATGAGTTGAAGCGCATCTATCTCGCCAAGCTGATTTCCGGCGAATGGCCCGGCACCATGCAACTCACCGAGCCGCACGCCGGCTCCGACGTCGGCTTGTTGCGCTCGCGCGCCGAACGCGCCGCCGACGGCACCTACCGCATCAGCGGCACCAAGATCTTCATCACCTACGGCGACCACGACATGACTGACAACATCATTCATTTCGTGCTGGCGCGCCTGCCGGACGCACCCGCCGGCACCAAGGGCATCTCGCTGTTCCTGATTCCGAAATTCCTCGTCAACGCCGACGGCTCGCTGGGCGCGCGCAACGACATCTATCCTTCCGGCGTCGAGCACAAGCTCGGCATCCACGCCTCCCCCACCTGCACCATGACCATGGGCGATAACGGCGGCGCGGTCGGTTACCTGATCGGCGAGGAAAACCGCGGCATGCTGTGCATGTTCACGATGATGAATCAGGCCCGTCTCGGCGTCGGCCTGCAAGGCGTCGGCCTCGCCGAACGCGCCTATCAGCAGGCGCTGGCCTACGCGCAGGAGCGCAAGCAGGGCAAGGGCAGCGGCGCGACCGGAGCCGGCCCCGATCCGATCATCGTGCATCCCGACGTGAAGCGGAATCTTGTGACGATGCGCGCGCTCACCGCTGCGGCACGCACAATCTGCTACGCCACGGCAGTCGCGATCGACATCGCGCGCGAGAGCACAGACGAAAATATACGTACGAAAGCCTCGGCCCGCGCCGGCCTTCTCACCC
>JBASBO010000350.1:0-2207 GCA_049651165.1 Xanthobacteraceae bacterium
CTGGTCGTCCGCGCGCGGACGGCGCTTGCCGGGCAAGACCTTGGCGCGGTGACGGTCGCGGCGGCTCCGGTGGCCGAGGGCGATCCGGCCCACGCCCCGTTCGATGTCATCGTGCTCGAAGGCGCGACCGAGATCGCGCTGGAACCGCTTTATCGGCAGTTGAAGGAAGGCGGCCGGCTGGTCGGCGTGTTCCGCAGCGGCGGCGTGATGCGCGCGACCCTGGTGACGCACTCGCGCGACGATTTCGGCAGCCGCATCCTGTTCGACGCGACGGCCGAGGTGCTTCCGGGCTTGCAGCGCGTGCCGGAGTTCGTCTTCTAAGCCGGGATCGCCGGCGTGACAGATGTGGCCGACATGTCCCAGCCCAAGAGTTTCCACCGCCCGGCGGCGCTCAGGGGTTCCGTCGGTCTGGTGCGCCGCTTATGATGGGACGGGGCCTGACGATTGTCGGTCGAATCCGAATGGCTTGCGGATCGACTCCTGAAATGGATGGATAGCTGGATGGGTGGGTTCAAGAGAGTGGCCGGGGTGGCTGTCGCGGCGCTGCTGTCGGGCCTTGTATCGGGCCTTGCGGCGTCGCCGGTTCTTGCCGAAACCATCGACGCGGCGCTGGTGCGCGCCTATCAGACCAATCCGCAGCTCAACGCCCAGCGCGCCCAGGTGCGCGCCACCGACGAGACCGTGCCGCAGGCGTTGTCGGGTTACCGGCCGAAGGTCGCCGTCACCGCCAGCGCCGGCTATCAGTATTCCGACGTGACCAGCGCCTCGGTCGGCGGGGCCCAGCGCATTCACGGAACCCAGGTCCCGCGCTCGGTCGGAATCACCGGGACGCAGATGATTTACGACGGCCAGCAGACCGCCAACCGCACCCGCGCCGCTGAAGGCCAGGTGTCCGCCGCCCGCGAAGGGTTGCGCGTGCTGGAACAGAGCGTGCTGCTCGCGGCCTCCACCATCTACATGGATTATCTGCGCGACGCCGCCATCGTCGAGGTCCAGCGCAGCAACGTCCGCGTGCTGGAACAGACACTGAAGCAGACCCGCGACCGTTTCAACGTCGGCGAGGTGACCCGCACCGACGTCGCGCAGTCCGAGGCGCAGCTTGCCGCCGGCAAGACCCAGCAGCTCGCCGCGGAAGCGACCCTGAACGCGACGCGCTCGAACTATCGCCGCATCATCGGCAACGAGCCCGGACAGCTCGCGCCGGGCTCGCCGGTGGACCGTTTCCTGCCGACGACGCAGGCCGGTGCTGTCAACCTCGCGCTGGTCGAGAATCCGAACGTCACGGCCGCGATGTTCGGCATCGACATCAGCCATTTGCAGGTCAAGGTCGCCGAGGGCGCGCTGTTCCCGACGGTCAGCTTGCAGGTCGGCGCGCAGCAAGCCTACGAGCAGCAGATTTCGGTCCCCCGCCAGTTCGTCGCCTCGGCGATCGCGCAGGTTTCGGTTCCGATCTATCAGGGCGGCGTGGAATACGCCCTGATTCGCCAGTCCAAGGAAACGCTGGCGCAACAGCGGCTGGCGCTGGAGCAGGTGCGCGACCAGACCCGCGCCACCGTGGTGCAGAACTGGGGACAGTTGCAGGCGGCGAAATCGCAGGTCGCCTCGGCGCAAGCGCAGGTGCAGGCGTCCGAGATCGCGCTGAACGGCGTGCGCGAGGAGGCCAAGGCCGGCCAGCGCACCACGCTCGACGTCCTCAACGCGCAGCAGGCGCTGGTCAACGCGCGCGTCGCGCTGGTCACCGCGCAGCATGATCGCGTCGTCGCCTCCTACGCGGTGCTCAACGCCGTCGGCCGGCTGTCGCCGCAGGTGCTGAAGCTGCGCACCGAGATCTACGATCCCAGCGTCCACTACCATCAGGTGCGCGATAGCTGGGGCGGGGTGCGCACCCCGGACGGGCGCTGACATCCGGCGCTGCCGTTGTCACCGCGTGCGTTGCATGTATCGGACCGTCGCTTGTTTCGACCCTTGCTTGCAATCGTTTGCGGCGGTGACATACGTTGAATCGTCGCGGCCGAAGCGATTCGGATTGGGCAGGGACCCGCCCTTGCCGCGCTAAAAGCCGTGATGACGTGAAGCCGTGATGACGTGGAGCACAGGATGACCCAGCCGGCGAAGGTCCAAGAGCCCTCGATGGAGGAAATCCTGGCATCGATCCGGCGCATCATCGCTGACGACGAGGGCAAGCCGCCGGCCGACAAGCCCGCGCC
>JBASBO010000351.1:0-2097 GCA_049651165.1 Xanthobacteraceae bacterium
GGGCAGCGTCGGCCGCGCCGTCAACCTGATGGACGGCGGCGCGCTGAAACTGCACCAGCGCACGGCGCGGCTGCTTGAGGCGCTGCCGCACGTCGATCCGCGCGAGCTTCATGCGCTCGGCGACGCGCTCGGTGGCAGCGACCGCGCGACGCTCGCGGCCTTCATCGACAGCATCGATCGCTGGATCGTCGAGCGGCTGCGCGGCGACGTCTCCAACGCCGATCTGCCGCGCCTTGCGCGTCTCGGCGAGGTATGGGAAAAGATCGGCCGCGCCGCCCGGGACGTCGAATCCTTCAATCTCGATCGAAAACCGCTGGTGTTTTCCGTGTTCGGGCTGTTGTCGGACGCCACCCGTTGAGAGGCGTCCGCAGCAAGGCATCCGGGCCGATCCCGCTCTAGCGAATAGGAACATCGTCGTGGCGACCGCGAAGAAAAAGACCGTCAAGAAACGTCCCGCCGCGAAGGGGCGCGCCACCAAGGCCGCGACCAGGACGAAGAAGAAGGCGCTCGCGCCGAAGGCGAAGACAGCCAAGCGGCGAGTAGCGAAAGCCGTGCCCCGCAAGGCGGCGGGCAAGAGCACCGCGAAGACTGCGTCCGCGAAAAAGGCATCAACAAAGAAGGCACCGGCAAAAAAAACGCCGGTGAAGAAAGCGCCAGCAAAGAAGGGAAGTGCGCGAAAAGCAGCGCCGCGCAAGGTCGCCGCCAAGAAGCCGGCGACGACATCGCGCACGACGAAAACGGCAAAACCCGCGACCAAACGCAAGTCCGCCGTTCCGGCATCGCCCACGCCAAAAGCTGCACGCAAGCCGGCTCCGAAGCCGGCACCCAAATCCGCAAAGCCGGCTGCCACGACGGCGCGGAAACCCGCCGCCAAGCCGAAGCCGTCCAGGGTCGAGACGCCAGCGCCCCCGCGCCCCGCGCAGACCGTCGCGCCTGTGCCCACGCCGGCGGTCAAGCGCGACACCTTCTACATCACCACGGCCATCGCCTATCCCAACGGCGCGCCGCATATCGGCCACGCCTATGAGGCGATCGCCACCGACGCCATCGCGCGCTTCGCGCAACTCGACGGCAAGGACGTGTTCTTCCTGACCGGCACCGACGAGCACGGGCTGAAGATGATCCAGACCGCGCAAAGCGAGGGCATGACGCCGGCCGAGCTGGCGACCCGCAACGCCGCGCGCTTCCGCGAGATGGACGAGGCGCTCAACGTCGGTTTCTCGCGCTTCATCCGCACCTCCGAGCCCGCGCATCACCGCTCGGTGCAGGAGATCTGGCGGCGGATGCGCGACAACGGCGACATCTACAGCGACACCTATTCCGGCTGGTACTCGGTGCGCGACGAAGCCTATTACCAGGAGGACGAAACCGCCGTCGGCGACGACGGCGTGCGCCGCGGCTCGCAGGGCACGCCGGTCGAATGGGTGGAGGAGAACAGCTACTTCTTCCGCCTGTCGGCCTATCAGGACCGGCTGCTCGCGCTCTATGACAGCCAGCCGGATTTCATCGGTCCCGACACCCGGCGCAACGAAGTCGTGAGCTTCGTCAAAAGCGGGCTGAAGGACCTGTCGATCTCGCGCACCACCTTCGAATGGGGCGTGAAAGTGCCCGACGATCCGGCGCATGTGATGTATGTCTGGGTCGATGCGCTGACCAACTACCTCACCGGCGTCGGCTACCCGGATGAGAGCGATCCGGCGTGGCGCTTCTGGCCGGCCGACCTGCACGTCATCGGCAAGGATATCATCCGCTTTCACGCGGTGTACTGGCCGGCGTTCCTGATGTCGGCGGGGATTCCGCTGCCGAAGCGGGTGTTCGCCCACGGCTTCCTGTTCAACCGCGGCGAGAAGATGTCGAAATCGGTCGGCAACGTCGTCGATCCGTTCAACCTGGCGGCGCAGTACGGCGTCGATCAGATGCGCTACTTCTTTCTGCGCGAAGTCTCGTTCGGTCAGGACGGCAGCTACAATCACGAGGCCATCGTCGCGCGCATCAATGCCGACCTCGCCAACGATCTCGGCAATCTGGCGCAGCGCTCGCTGACCATGATCGCCAAGCAGCACGAGAGCCGGCTGCCCGCGCCCGGCGACTTCAACG
>JBASBO010000352.1:0-6957 GCA_049651165.1 Xanthobacteraceae bacterium
AGCCACCGAGCGGCATCGCCAGCGCCAGCAGGCCCGCGGCAACGGCGGCCCGCGCGCCGCGACGGTGATGGCCGGTCAACTCACGCTTCATCTGACGCATCGAAATTCCCGAGAACGCGGACCGGAATACTGACGGCGCGGCGGCGAAGACTGTCATCATCGTCTCACCGAACGCTTAAGCGTTCCGCGCCGGTAAAACGTTATGGAGGCAATATGTCCGAACCAAGATCACCTCTTGCGTTGCACCATACCAAAATCACCCAAGCGAAATGATCTGTGCCATCATTCGCATCGGCGGGCTTTCGAACCGTCGGTATGCCCACCAGCCAGCGAGTCAACGAAGCATCTGTCATGAGCGATCTCACCCTGGAAACCAAACCCGTCAAGACGTTCGATCCTGAGGCTTTCTCGCTCAACATGGCGCGCGCCATGGAAAACGGCGGCCGCGCGCTCGCCGCCTTTCTCAAGCCGCGGCAGGCGCTCGACCCGAGCGAGCGGCCGCCGAGCGAGGTCGCCGAGATCATCAAGACCTTCAGCGTCGTCGCGCAGTACTGGATGTCGGATCAGGCCCGCGCCGCCGACATCCAGATGAAGCTCGGCAAGGCCTATCTCGACCTGTGGGGCGCGACCGTCAGGCGGATGAGCGGCGAGGACGCCTCGCCCGCGATCCAGCCCGCGCCGCGCGACAAGCGCTTCGCCGATCCCGAATGGCGCAGCAACCTGTTCTTCGAGTTCGTCATGCAGGCTTACCTGCTGACCACCAGTTGGGCCTTCGATCTGGTCCACAAGGCCGAGGACCTCGACCCGCACACACGCAAGAAGGCCGAGTTCTACGTCCTGCAACTCACCAACGCGATCGCGCCGTCGAACTTCGTGCTGACCAACCCGGAGGTGCTGCGGCAGACGCTGACCTCCAACGCCGACAACCTGGCGCGCGGCATGAGGATGCTGGCGGAGGACATCGAGGCGGGCAACGGCCAGTTGCGCATCCGCCAGTCCGATCCGACCAATCTCGAAGTCGGCGTCAACATGGCGGTGACGCCGGGCAAGGTGATCTATCAGAACGACATCATGCAGTTGATCCAGTATGCGCCGACCACCGAGAAGGTGCTGCGCACGCCGCTCCTGATCGTGCCGCCGTGGATCAACAAGTTCTACATCCTCGACCTGCGGCCGGAGAAATCCTTCGTCAAATGGTGCGTCGATCACGGCATCACGGTGTTCGTGATCTCGTGGGTCAACCCCGACCGCGAACTCGGCAAGAAGGGGTTCGAGGACTACATGAAGGAAGGCCCGCTGACGGCGATGGACATCATCGAGCAGGTCACCGGCGAGATGAAGGTGCACACCATGGGCTATTGCGTCGGCGGCACCCTGCTCGCCTCGACGCTGGCCTGGCTCGCCGAGAAGCGCCGGGTGCGGGTGGCGTCGGCCACCTTCCTCGCCGCGCAGGTCGATTTCACCCACGCCGGCGACCTGATGGTGTTCGTCGACGAACCGCAGATCGCGGCGCTCGAGCACCAGATGGAAAACGAGGGCGTGCTGGACGGCGGCAAGATGGCGATGGCCTTCAACATGCTGCGCTCCAACGACCTGATCTGGTCCTACGTCGTCAACAACTACCTCAAGGGCCAGACGCCGGCGGCGTTCGACCTGCTGCACTGGAACTCGGACGCCACGCGGATGCCGGCGGCCAACCATTCCTACTACCTGCGCAACTGCTATCTCGACAACAAGCTGTCGAGCGGCGCCATGGTGCTGGACAACACCCTGCTCGATCTCTCCAAGGTCAAGGTGCCGGTCTACAACCTCGCCACCCGCGAGGATCACATCGCGCCGGCCGAGTCGGTGCTGTACGGATCGCGGTTCTTCGGCGGGCCGGTGAAATACGTGCTGTCCGGCTCCGGCCATATCGCCGGCGTCGTCAACCCGCCCACGCTCGGCAAGTACCAGTACTGGACCAACGACGACATCAAGGCCGGCTCGGTCGCCGACTGGCTCAAGGGCGCGGTCGAGCACAAGGGCTCGTGGTGGCCCGACTGGCGCGAGTGGCTGGTCGGCCACGATCCCGAGGAAGTCGCGGCGCGGCCGGTCGGCAGCGACGCCCATCCGCCGATCGAGGACGCGCCGGGCAGCTACGTGCGGGTGCGCGCCTGAGCGCCTCGCATTGGCGGCGCGGCCGCGACCGTCTATGAAGGAGCCTGATGCGCCGGGCGGCGAGTCGTCCGGCGCGCGAGAGCATGATCCCGAAAAGTGGGAACCGGTTTGCGCTACGCGGCCCTTCGGGTCGGACAAGATCATGCTCCACCAAACAAACAGCCAGTGTCCGATTCAACCCGGTTGAGCCGGACGCTGACGCGAGAGGGAATCCTTCGATGACGCGGGAACTGTTCTGGCTGACGCTCACGGTCATTCTCACCGGCCTGATGTGGGTGCCCTACGTGCTCAATCGCACTCAGGTGCGCGGCCTCGGCGGCGCGATGGCCAACCCGTCCCGCAGCGACAAGCCGCAGGCCGAATGGGCCAACCGGCTGATGTTCGCCCACGACAACGCGGTCGAGAACCTCGTGGTGTTCGCGCCGCTGGTGCTGATCCTCAACGCCGTGGACTATTCGACGAAATGGACGGTGCTGGCCTGCGCGGTCTACTTCTGGGCCCGCCTCGCCCACCTGATCGTCTATACGCTCGGCATCCCGGTATTCCGCACGCTGGCGTTCGCGGTCGGCTTCCTCGCGCAGGCCGTGCTGGCGTGGTCGATCTTCCTCGCCGCCTGAGCCGGCGGCGTCAATTCAGCCGCGAGGTCGTTTCAGCGGCGAACCGGAGCGGAGCGAGCGGACCCGCGAGTTCGGCCTGACCACGGGCCGCCGTCTTCGCGAAGATGCGGCGCAGATCGCGGCGACCGAACGGCCGGGCACGGCTTGCCGCGCGACCCGCAGTTTGGCGTCAGATGGGGAATGCCCATGGTCGATACCGGCGCGCCGCGGGTCCGGACCGATGCGCTCGATCAAGCCGGATGCAACAAGGCTTGGGAGTCGACCGGTTCGAGGCGGCCCTCACCACGTATAGCGGATCACGCCCTTGCCGGCGTAGGATTGCGTCACGTTGGAGAACTCGCCTTCGAACGCGCCCGCGACGCTCCAGCCGCCCGGCCACCTCACCTCAGCCGAGGCGGTGACCAGCGCGGAATTAGCGGCCTGCGCCGCGCCGTTGACCACGAACGCGGAGCCCGGCAGCGTCTGGAAGACGGCCCTAGCGGAGCGATCGGTGTTGAAGTTGTGCGCCCACGCGGCGCGGCCGCGCAGCGTCAGCATCGCGTCGGCGAGCGCGGACGTGGTCTCGGCGCGAAGGCCGAGTTCGCTGCGCGTCGCATTGACGTCCCTTGCCGCGTAGGACAACGCAAAGGCGTTGGCGCCGCCGAACGCCTGTTCGGCGTAGGCCGGCAAATCGAACAGCGTGGTCTGTCCCGCCGCATAGGCGGTGAGCCCGAGCCCATCGAGCGACGGCGCAAGCCGCCAGCCGCCCTCGACGCGGCCGGAAAACGCATTGGCGTCGAAGGAGGCGCGCAGCCGGTCCACGCCCGCCACCGTCACGGTGCGCTCGGTGGCGATGTTCTGCCAGCCATAGGCGAAGGCGGCGGTGATGTAAGCCGGCCCTTGAGTATGGCGCAGGAACGCGCCGGCCTGGAACAGATCGGACCGGCCGGTCCCTGCGCCATCGACGCGGAATTGGGTGCCGCCGCCCGCCAGCGCGAAGCCGATCGACGTGTCGGGCGACAGATGATAGTCCGCGCCGGCCGCGCCGCCATAGATGCTGCTGGTGGTGTCGTGCGATCCGGTCGCGCCGCTGCCGTCCGTGCTCTGCGAGCCGCCGTAGCCCGCGCCCCACACGCTCCAGTATTCCTCGAACGCCCGCGGCGGCGCCTTGCGGTGGATTGCGGCATAGGCGTCGCGCTCGCCGGCCGAGCGCCGCCTGCCGTTCGCGGCATAGGCGAGCGGATCGCGTTCGCCGGCATATTGCGACGCGCCGCCGCCCTGCGAGCGGACGTCCCTGTCGCGCCCCGCCATGGACGGATCGGTCATCACGCCCATGAACAGGGTCATGGCGTCGAAGGTCGCCTGCTGCGCGCCGGTGGCAAGTTCGCCCGAGACTTGGGTCAGGCCCTGCGCGTCCAGCGCGCCGAACACCATCGGAATGCCGCCCGTGGTGTCGAACGCGTTTCTCAGGCCGGCGGCCACCGCCTGCTGATTGCGATTCAGACCGGGGAGAGAATCCGGCCGAAACAAATCGAGGACCAGATAGGCATGGGTGGCGTCGTAACCAAGCCCGGAGACGAAGCCCGACGGCAGATTGGTGTTGACCGGTCCCGCGAAGGTGCCGCTGACGCCGCCGGCGGCGTCGAGAATGGTGTAGCGCCTGGCCACGTAGCTGCCCGGCGCGAAGTTCGCGCCGACCGTCGCGCCGGCCAGCGTCGCGGCGCCGCTGACCTTCGCGAACGATGCGGTCGAGGGATCGACCTGCACCCGATAAAGCGCGCCCGACTGGAACGCGAGATTGCCGACGATGGTGGTGAACGTGCCGGGCGTGCCGTTGCCGGGCGCGAACGTGCCGCCGTTGTTGATCGCCACCGTCAGCGGATCGATGGTGCCGATGCCCGCCAACGTGCCGCCGGAATTGACGTCGACGCTGGACGTTCCGGTGATCGTGCCGTCGACCCGCAACGTGCCGCCGTTGACGCTGGTCGGACCCGTGTAGGGATTGGTGCCCGTCATCAGGGTGGTGCCGGCCGTCGTGGTCACGCGCGCGCTGCCGCCGATGCTGTCGATCACGCCGCCCGTCGAGGTGATCGGCGCGTTCAGCGAGCCGTTCCGCACGGTGCCGCCGGCAAGCAGCAACGCCGCTTGCGTCTGCGCCGTTCCCGCAAGATCGAGCGTGCCGCCGAGCACCCGCGTCGTTCCGCCGGCGTCGCCGAGCGTGCCGGCGCCGCTGAATGTCAGAGTACCGCCATGGATATTGGTGCCGCCGGTATAGGTGTTGACCCCGCCGAGCACCGTCGTGCCGGCATAGGCGTTCACCGTCAGGTGGCCCGGCAGATTGTCGTCGAATGAATAGCCGCCGGAGGTGTGATTGAAATTGATCTGGCCGCTGCCGTCGCCGACCAAAATCCCTCCGGTCAGCGTCAGCGTGCCCGGCGCGACCGCGGCGCTGCCCGGCGCGGCTCCGATATTGATGATGCCTCGCCCGTTGCCATCGGGTGCGATCCGGATGTGATCCGCCTCGACGACGCCACCATCGGCGACAGTCAGCGAGCCCCGCGCGATCGTGGCGTAGCTCGCCGCATCGCCGCCGAGGTAAAGATCGCCGTCATAAAGACCGGGGCCGCTTATCACCCATTTCGAGTCCGCGCCGGTGACAAGCACGGTATTGCTGGCTCCGCCCTCGCCGCCGATCTTGCCGGACGTGCTCGAAACCTTGCCTCCGCCTCGCACCTCGAGTTTTCCGGTGCCGCCGTTACCAGCCGCGACCAGAACCGAAGTCGCGACCTCCCAGGTTCCGCCGTCGATCAGAACCTTGCCGGTCCCGTCGCCACCGACCAACGCAGCGCTACTGACGACCTTTCCGTCATGGTTGATTTCCAGCGTTCCGCTGCCGGTCGACCCCGACCCGAGACTGAGAGAACCGCTGTCCCACAGCGATCCGCTATCCGTTACCGAAACGAACCCGGCTCCCAGAGATCCGACCGACGCATTGGTGCTGGTGACGTTTCCGCGATCCGTAATCTCCAGCCGTCCGCTGCTCTGTGCGTCCAGACCGAACACGACAAATCCGTTGCTGGTCCAGGTCGAGCCCGTCCCCTGCACAATCACGGATCCCGATTTGGAGGCGCCAATGAAAGCGGCCTCGTTCGTCACCTTGCCGCCGCTGGTGATTTCAAGCGTACCCGACGCTCCTGACGTATTCGTAGCAGCCAGATACAGATCGGCCGAATTCAGCCATGATGCGCTGTTGCGAACGGTGATCTTGCCGGCGCCGTAGTCACCGATATCGCCCCGTCCAGTGTTCAGTTGCGTGCTCGTTCCCTCAACAACCAGTGAGCCGCTGTCTACGCTTATGCTTAAGCCAAAGAGAGTGCCGAGAGTCACTGTCCCCGAGCCGAGCGTGGCCACCGACGCATTATTGATGACGGCACTATCGCCCGTTATCGGAGCGACGCCGCCGACCCAGTTACTGCCGGTATGCCAATCCGTCGAGGTGCCGCCCTCCCATAATCTCCGGTCGGCGGCAAACGCCTGATGCGACGCGAGCGTCAGCAAAGCCAAGGTGCCGATCGCCGTCGAGGCCAGCAGCGCGCGCCTGGCCGCTCCCTGCCTCGCGTCGTGTCGATGGCCGGCGACCCAGCGGGTTTCGCGATTGCTGTCGTATCTGGATTTCACCACGATCCCCCGGCCCTTGATGGCTCGCCGCAACTGCGGGCGCATTCCGCCGGTGAATCAATTAGCGAGTCGGGTCGATTGCCGCGCCCCCCGATCGGGTTACGCGCGGGCCGTGTCGGACGAGGTGTGGCATCGCGGCATCAATGCGCGGCGCGGCCTGCGGCCGGCGACGCGGCAAAAGCAGGCTAATTCCCCCCGCCGCCGCCCGCGGAAACGGCCGGCAACGCGCCGAGCAGGCGCGCAAGCGCGACCTGCGAATGCACCCCGGTCTTGTCGAAGCAGCGCTTGAGGTGCGTCTTCACGGTTTCCGGCGACAGGCCGAGCTTGGCCGCCACCTGCGGCCCGGACAGGCCGCCGGCGATCAACACCGCGACGCGGGTTTCCGCGGCCGTCAGGCCGAACACCGCCTGAATCGCGGCGGTCGCGGCCTGCGAAGACGCGCCGGGGTCGACGATCAACACCAGCACGCGCGGACGCTCCAGCAGGTCCCACAACGCAAAAGCCGGCGGCGGCAGCGGGACCGGCA
>JBASBO010000353.1:0-3509 GCA_049651165.1 Xanthobacteraceae bacterium
GCCTCGAACAGACCGCTTCCGGTCGCCGCCTCACCGGAACCGCCTTCTGCATCGCGAGGCCGCGGGTCCGCAGCAGCCGCGCGGTATCGGTGATCGACAGGCTGCCGGCGGTAGCCAGCGCCGAATACTCACCAAGCGAATGGCCGGCCACGAACGCCGCGTCGCGGGCGACCGACACCCCGGCCTCGGCCTCCAGCACCCGCAGCGTCGCCAGCGACACCGCCATCAGCGCCGGCTGGGTGTTTTCCGTCAACTGCAAGGTGTCCGCCGGGCCATCCCAGATGGTGGCGCTGAGCTTTTCACCAAGCGCGGCGTCGACCTCCTCGAACACCGCGCGCGCCGCCGGAAAGGCGTCGGCCAGCGCCTTGCCCATGCCGACCGTCTGGGAACCCTGCCCGGGAAATGTGAATGCCGCCGTCATTTGCGCCCCTGCGAAATCGTCAAATCAGGCCGAAAGACACCGCCGCCGGGCTCGATGTCAAGCCGCCGGCCCGCCCCGCGGGGCCGATCCCGCCGCAGCACCCCGCGATTTGCACGGCTTTTCCTTATGCAAGGGCCTCCAGCCTTGCAAAGCCTCGGGAAATCCGTATAAGGCGCGCTATCCGTGGGTCCCGGCCGGGAGCTGAACGGACGGTCTCAGCATCTTCGCATTTTCCGATACTGATGAGGCAGGGCCAATCGGCCCGTCGTCCCGTGCTTCCGCCTTCTGAGCATCCGAGTCCTTTCCGAAAGGGTTCGAGGGGCTTGCCGCCGGGAACCGCGCCAACCTTGGAAAGGACAGCCATGCCTCTTTACGAGCATGTTTTTCTGGCGCGTCAGGACGCCAGCGCCCAGCAGGTCGAGGAACTGACCGCCCAGATCACCGGCGTGATCGGCAACCTCGGCGGCAAGGTCACCAAGACCGAGAACTGGGGCGTACGTTCCCTCACCTACCGCATGAACAAGAACCGCAAGGCTCATTTCGTGCTGCTGAACATCGATGGTCCCGCTGCCGTGGTTGCGGAGATCGAGCGTCAGGAACGCATCAACGAAGACATCATCCGCTATCTGACCGTGCGGGTCGAGGAGCACGAGGATGGCCCCTCGGCGATGATGCGCAAGGCCGATCGCGACCGCGAGCGCGACGATCGCGGCGGCTTCCGCGGCGATCGCGATGGTGGCTTCCGTGGCGACCGCGGCCCGCGCCGTGGCCGTGATGACGCCGATGCGTCGGCAACCGCTTCTCAGGAGTAATCGCCATGGCCGATGCAGGCGCCCGCCGTCCGTTCTTCCGTCGTCGCAAGACCTGCCCGTTCACGGGCGCGAACGCACCGAAGATCGACTACAAGGACTCCAAGTTGTTGATGCGCTACGTCTCCGAGCGCGGCAAGATCGTGCCGAGCCGCATCACCGCGGTGTCCGCCAAGAAGCAGCGTGAGCTGGCCCGCGCCATCAAGCGCGCCCGCTTCCTGGGTCTGTTGCCTTACGTGATCCGCTAAAAACACCGCAGCCGGCCATGGCGTTCGCGTCGTGGCCGGTCGGCATTTCGCACCAGTCTTCATAAGGCTTCCGGGCCACCGGTTGCCGAGAGTTGGGGTCCACGAACCCCTAACCGCTCGAAGGGGGCGGGACAGCCAATGATGATGAACCTTCTCATCGCGATTGCGGCCGGCTGCGCGTCGGCCTTGATGTTCGCCTCGATCAGTTCGGGCGCGCTCATTGCGTTGCTGCTGTTCTATCTCGCACCGCTGCCGCTGATGCTCGCCGCGATCGGCTGGGGGCCGATCAGCGCCGCGCTGGGCGGGGTCGCCGCCGGCCTTGCGCTCGGCCTGATTTTCAGCCTGCCCTATCTGGTCGCGTTTCTGCTGGCGATCGCGCTACCGGCGTGGTGGCTCGGCTACCTCGTGCTGCTCGGCCGATCCGTGCCGGCGCCCGCCGCCGCCAACGGCGCGACGGCCCCCCAGACGGTCGAATGGTATCCGGTCGGGCGCATCCTATTGTGGATCGCCGGTTTCGCCACGCTTACCACCACGGGCGCGCTGCTGACGCTCGGCACCGACAGCGAAGCCATCACCACCGGGCTGCGCCACGGTCTCGGCCGCATCATGCAGGTGTCGCCGGCCGGGCCGGACGCCGCGCTGGTGATCGACGCGCTCGCCACTGTCGCGCCGGCGGCAGCGGCGATCATCACCACGATGACGCTGACGCTGAACCTATGGCTCGCGGCCTATGTCGCCTCGGCCTCGGGACGCCTGCGCCGGTCGTGGCCGGTGCTGCGCGACGTTGCGATGCCGCCGATGACGCTGGTCGTGCTCTCGGTGGTGCTGGCGTTGTGCTTCACAGCAGGCATGGTGGCGCTGGTGGCGCAGATCGCCGCCGCCGCCCTCCTCCTCGGCTATGCGCTAACCGGCTTCGCCGTGCTGCACACCGTCACGCGCGACATGAAAAGCCGCGGCCTCCTGCTCAGCATGGCCTATGCGCTGGTGCTGGTGTTCGGCTGGCCGGCGATCGTCATGGTCGTCCTCGGCCTCGCCGACGCCTTTTTCGGCATTCGCCAGCGTTACGCGCAGCGCGGACCGCCGCTGCCGCCACCTCTGCCCAATCCTTAACAACCGATAGCAACCCGAACAAACAGGAGAACCACCATGGAAGTCATTCTACTCGAGCGTGTCGCCAAACTCGGCCAGATGGGCGACGTCGTCCGCGTCAAGGACGGATTTGCCCGCAACTTCCTGTTGCCGCGCGGCAAGGCGCTGCGCGCCACCACCGACAACCGCGCCAAGTTTGACGGCATGAAGGCCGAGCTTGAAGCGCGCAATATCCAGGCCAAGGGCGAAGCCACCAAGGTCGCCGAGAAGATCGACGGCCGCAACGTCATCATCCTGCGTCAGGCGTCGGAAACCGGCCAGTTGTTCGGATCGGTCTCGGTGCGCGACATCATGGCCTCGTTCGAAAGCGACGGCGTCACGCTCAGCCGCAGCCAGGTGCTGCTCGATCACCCGATCAAGACCATCGGCCAGCACGGCGTCTCGATCGCAGTCCATCCCGAGGTCGAGGTGTCGGTCAGCGTCACGGTGGCCCGCAGCGCCGACGAGGCCGAGCGCATCAATCGCGGCGAGGACGTCAGTTCCCGTCAGGAAGATCTCGACGCCGCCGCCGAGGCGCTTGCCGCGGCCGGCGAGTTCTTCGATCCCGAAGCGCAGCACGACGACGAGGTCGCTGAAGGCGACGTGGCGGAGCAGTAATCCGACCCCGGGCGCGCCTCAACCGCGCGCTCCAATAACCATTTGGCCGGATCCGATCCTGATATTCCAGGACCAGATCCGGTCGTACCTATTTATGACAGAATAAATTTTATCTTGCGTTGTCGCCGCCGCTAGTCGGCCTTCGGCTCGGCCGCGTGGGGCGCCGGCGTCACCGCCGGCACCGGATCGCGACGGCTCGATGCTCCCTCCCCGCCGCCCGATGAGTCGGTGCCTGCGACCGGCTTGTGATCGGCCTCGGCTTTCGATGCGGGCGGCGCGTCGGGT
>JBASBO010000354.1:0-2695 GCA_049651165.1 Xanthobacteraceae bacterium
CCTCCGCTTCGCGGGTGATCGCCAGCGGCGCATCGGTCGCGCCGTGGGTTTCCGACGCGGCCACCGGCACGGACGGTTCGGATGATGGCTCAGTCGAAGCGGGTGACGATGACGCCGATGCCGCCGCCGCCGGCTTGTCGAGATCATCGACCTTCAGCGCCTCGTTGACGTCCTGGGTCAGCGAGGTCAGCAGGTTGTTCTTGGAGAAGCTCGCGGCGGTGTCCTTGATATCGTCGAACGATTTCTTGAGGTCGGCCATTTCGGCCTCGCGCATCGCCTCGTTGAACTGGCCCTGGAACTCGGCCGCCATACGACGCACCTTGCCCATCCATTGCCCGACCGTGCGCAGCACGCCGGGCAACTCCTTCGGGCCGATGGCGATCAGCGCGACCACCGCGATGACGACCAGTTCGCTCCACCCGATGTCAAACATGCGCGCCAAACATCCGAAAATCCGCGTCCCGCGAGGCGACTTTGCCCGTCATCCGGCCTCAAGCGCTTGCGCCAGGATCGGCACCGCGACGGTCACGGTTTCGCCACAACAATCCCGGCCCGAATTTCCGGCCGCGGCGATCCGTCGGCCGGAGGCTTCAGCCGACCTTGGTGCCGACGTCGGAGCGCGCGGCCTGGGATTGCGCGCCATGATCGATGGTCTTGACCGGCTCCGGCTTTTCCGGGGCCTTGTCGTCGTCCTGCATCCCCTTCTTGAACGCCTTGATGCCCTGCGCCACGTCGCCCATCAGGTCGGAAATCTTGCCGCGTCCAAAAAGCAGCAGGACGATCGCGATCACGACGATCCAGTGCCAAATGCTCAGTGAACCCATCCTGCATCCTCCAAACGCACGGCCGCCGGCCGGCTCCATCTGGCCAGAACCTAGGCTGCGGAGGCGGTAAAAACAAGGACTCGGGCTGCGTCAAATGTTAAGGATTCAGTCGGGGTTGCGCTCAGCCTTAACGTGCGTCTGGGCGCGACGAACTCACGCCTCTCCGTCGCCCTCCGGTTCCACGGCCGGCGCCAGCGCCAGTTCGAGTTCGCCGTCCTCCAGCGGGTCCTCGTCCTCACGCAACGCCGGATCGTCGGACGGCACCGGAACGCTGAAGCCGGACGGCAGGCGGGAATCCAGAAGGCCGGTGCCCTTCAGTTCGTCGAGGCCTGGCAGATCGCCGAGCGCTTCCAGGCTGAACTGCGCCAGGAAGGCTTCGGTGGTGCCGAAGGTCAGCGGCCGCCCCGGCGTCTTGCGCCGGCCGCGCGGACGAATCCATCCGGTCTCCAGCAGCACGTCCAGCGTGCCCTTCGAGGTGACGACGCCGCGGATCTCCTCGATCTCGGCGCGCGTCACCGGCTGGTGATAGGCGATGATCGCCAGCACCTCGATCGCGGCGCGCGACAGCTTGCGCGTCTCGGTGCTCTCGCGCGTCATCAGCCACGCCAGATCGCCGGCGGTGCGGAACGTCCACTTGTTGGCGACGCGCACCAGATTGACGCCGCGCATCGCGTAGTCCGCCTGCAATTGCGCCAGCGCCGCCTTGACATCGACGCCCTCGGGCATCCGCTTGGCCAGCGCCGCGGTATCGAGCGGCTCGGCGGACGCGAACAACAGCGCTTCGAGGAGACGCAGTTCCTCGGGCCGCGCTTCCGGCTGCGCGGTCGAGGGCTCGGCGTGGTCTTCCACGATTTCGAGATGCTCGATGCGCTTCTCGGCCAGACTTGCCATGGCGATGTCTCCTTCTTCCACCTACTGCACCGGAGTTTCCGGCGCAGCCGTTGCACCGGCCACCGCGACGGGCGGCCGCTTGCGAAAATACAGCGGCGCGAACGCCTGCGTCTGATTCACTTCCATCGTGCCTTCGCGCACCAGTTCGAGCGCCGCGGCGAAGCTCGACGCGAACACAGTGGCGCGCTGTGAGGGATCGAGCACATAGGCCGCGAGATATTCGTCGAGGCAGCTCCATTCCTCGGCGACGCCGACGAGGCGCTCCAGCGACGCCCGCGCTTCCGCCAGCGACCACACCGTACGCTTGGCGAGATGCACCGTCGCCAGCACGCGCTGCTGGCGCTGCGCCGCGTAGGCGCTGAGCAGATCAAACAGCGTCGCCGTGAATTTCGGATGCTTGACCTCGGCGATCGCTTCCGGCTGCCCGCGCATGAAGATGTCGCGCTGCAACTGCGGCCGGGTCATCAGCCGGTTCGCCGCCTCGCGGATGGCTTCGAGACGGCGCAACCGATTGGCGAGCGCGGTCGCCATATCCTCGGCGCTCGGCCCGCCTTCCTCGGATGGCGGCTCCGGCAACAGCAGCCGCGACTTCAGAAACGCCAGCCACGCCGCCATCACCAGATAGTCGGCGGCCAGTTCGAGGCGAACCTTGCGCGCCGCCTCGATGAAGGCGAGGTACTGATCGGCCAGCGCGAGAATGGAAATCTTGGCGAGATCGACCTTCTGCTGCCGCGCGAGGTTGAGCAGCAGGTCGAGCGGCCCTTCATAGCCTTCGACATCGACCACCAGCGCGACGTCATCGCCGGCCGGCTCGGCGATCGCCGGGCGGCCGGTTTCGAACGACAGAATTTCCGCGCTCATGCGCTCATCTCCCCGGCGCGGCCAACCAGCGCCTCCAGTTCCCTTCGCGCGGCAACGCGGTCGAAACCGGCATCCGGCGCGCTTCGCGCCGCCAATGCCGCCGCCGCGCGCGCCCGCGC
>JBASBO010000355.1:0-4158 GCA_049651165.1 Xanthobacteraceae bacterium
CGGCGACCGGCGCCGACGCCAGCGTCGTCTACGTGCCGCCGCCGAGCGCGGCGGACGCCATCTGCGAGGCGATCGACGCCGAAGTGCCGCTGATTGTCTGTATCACCGAGGGCATCCCGGTGCTCGACATGGTGCGGGTCAAGCGTGCGCTGTCGGGATCGAAGTCGCGGCTGATCGGTCCCAACTGCCCCGGCGTCGTCACCGCCGGCGAATGCAAGATCGGCATCATGCCGGCCAACATCTTCCGCCCCGGCAATGTCGGCATCGTCTCGCGCTCCGGCACCCTCACCTACGAAGCGGTGTTCCAGACCACCCAGGAGGGCCTCGGCCAGACCACGGCGGTCGGGATCGGCGGCGACCCGGTCAAGGGCACCGAATTCATCGACGTGCTGGAGATGTTCCTCGCCGACCCCAAGACCGAGTCGATCGTGATGATCGGCGAGATCGGCGGAACCGCCGAGGAAGACGCCGCCCAGTTCCTCAAGGACGAGGCCAAGCGCGGCCGCAAGAAGCCGATGGTCGGCTTTATCGCCGGACGCACCGCGCCTCCGGGCCGCCGCATGGGCCATGCCGGCGCCATCATCTCGGGTGGCAAGGGCGACGCGCCTTCGAAGATTGCAGCCATGGAGGCGGCCGGGATCACGGTTTCTCCGTCGCCGGCGCGGCTCGGAAAGACCCTTGTCGAAAGATTGAAGTCCTAGTTCAATCCTTTGATCTTTTGGGCGCGAAACTTCGGCTCAAATAGGGTAAAAGATGCCAGATAGGGCCGGTTTGATCTTGCGGACCGGCCCTGTCGCCGCATTTTCTGCGTGGCATCAAAACCTTAGGACGAATCAATGTCTCGCCAGGACGCTAACGCCGCTTTCGCTCTTTCTTCCTTCCTCTACGGCGCCAATGCTGCCTACATCGACGACATCTACGCCCGGTACGAGAACGACCCGGACTCCGTCGACGCCGAGTGGCGCGAGTTCTTTGGCAGCCTGAAGGATCGACCGGACGACGTTCGCAAGAATGCGGAAGGGCCGTCTTGGGCGCGGGCCAACTGGCCGCTGACCCCCAAGGACGACCTGACCTCGGCGCTGGACGGCAACTGGGTCCAGGTCGAGAAGACCATTGGCGCCAAGCTCCAGGCCAAGGCGGCGACCGGCGCGGCCTCTGCTCCGACCTCCGCCGACATCCATCAGGCGACGCGGGATTCGGTGCGCGCGCTGATGCTGATCCGCGCCTACCGGATGCGCGGGCACTTCCATGCCCAGCTCGATCCGCTCGGGCTGGAGCCGCAGAAGGACCATGAGGAACTCGATACGCGGACCTACGGCTTCACCGACGCCGACCTCGACCGCAAGATTTTTCTCGATCACGTCCTGGGGCTCGAATACGGCACGCTGCGCGAAATCGTCGCGATCTGCGAGCGGACCTACTGCCAGACCCTTGGCGTCGAGTTCATGCACATCTCCAACGGGGCGCAGAAGGCCTGGATTCAGGAACGCATCGAGGGACCGGACAAGGAAATCTCCTTCACCCCGGAAGGCCGGCGCGCCATCATGCACAAGCTGATCGAGGCCGAGGGTTTTGAGAAGTTCTGCGACCTGAAGTTCACCGGCACCAAGCGGTTCGGGCTCGACGGCGGCGAGTCGCTGATCCCGGCGCTGGAGCAGATCATCAAGCGCGGCGGCAATCTCGGGGTCAAGGAGATCGTGATCGGGATGTCGCATCGCGGCCGCCTCAACGTGCTGACCCAGGTGATGGGCAAGTCGCACCGCGCGCTGTTTCACGAATTCAAGGGCGGCTCCTCCACGCCCGACGAGGTCGAGGGCTCCGGCGACGTCAAGTATCACCTCGGCGCCTCAAGCGACCGCGAGTTCGACCACAATAAGGTGCATCTGTCGCTGACCGCCAACCCGTCGCATCTGGAAATCGTCGATCCGGTGGTGCTCGGCAAGGTCCGCGCCAAGCAGGACCAGCACGGCGATCCGCCGGACCAGCGCACCTCGGTTCTGCCGCTGTTGCTGCACGGCGACGCCGCCTTCGCGGGGCAGGGCGTGGTGGCCGAATGTTTCGGCCTGTCGGACCTCAAGGGTTATCGCACCGGCGGTTCGATCCACTTCATCGTCAACAACCAGATCGGCTTCACCACCTATCCGCGCTATTCGCGGTCCTCGCCGTACCCCTCCGACGTGGCGAAGATGATCGACGCGCCGATCTTCCACGTCAACGGCGACGACCCCGAGGCGGTGGTGTTCGCCGCCAAGATCGCGATCGAGTTCCGCCAGCGCTTCCACAAGCCGGTGGTCATCGACATGTTCTGCTACCGGCGGCACGGCCACAACGAGGGCGACGAGCCCTCGTTCACCCAGCCGTTGATGTACAAGAAGATCGCCACCCATTCCTCGGTGCTCGATGTTTATTCGAAGCGGCTGATCGCCGACGGCGTGATGACCGAGGCCGAGATCGACAAGGCCAAGGCGGACTGGCGCGCCCGGCTCGATGTCGAGCTGGAGGCCGGCTCCGGCTACAAGCCCAACAAGGCCGACTGGCTCGACGGCAAGTGGGCGGGCTTCAAGTCCGCCGGCGAGGACGACGACCCGCGGCGCGGCAAGACCGGCGTCGACGTCGCCGTGCTCAAGGACATCGGCCGCAAGATCACCAGGGTGCCGGACGGTTTCCGGGTTCATCGCACCGTGCAGCGCTTCCTCGACAACCGCGAGAAGGCGATCGAGAACGGCGTCGGCATCGACTGGGCGACCGCGGAGGCGCTGGCGTTCTGCTCGCTGATGCTGGAAGACCATCGCGTCCGCCTGTCGGGGCAGGACAGCGAGCGCGGCACCTTCTCGCAGCGCCATTCGGTGCTGTTCGATCAGGAGGACGAGAGCCGCTATACGCCGTTCAATCACATCGGCGCGGAGCAGGGCCACTACGAAGTGCTGAACTCGATGCTGTCCGAGGAGGCGGTGCTCGGCTTCGAATACGGCTATACGCTGGCGGAACCAAATGCACTGACGATCTGGGAGGCGCAGTTCGGCGATTTCGCCAACGGCGCGCAGGTGGTGTTCGACCAGTTCATCTCCTCGGGCGAGCGCAAGTGGCTGCGCATGTCGGGACTGGTCTGCATGTTGCCGCACGGCTACGAAGGCCAGGGTCCCGAGCACTCCTCGGCTCGGCTCGAACGCTATCTCCAGATGTGCGCCGAAGACAACATGCAGGTCGCCAATTGCACCACGCCGGCGAACCACTTCCATATCCTGCGCCGCCAGATGCGTCGCGAGTTCCGAAAGCCGTTGATCCTGATGACGCCGAAGTCGCTGCTGCGCCACAAGCGGGCGACCTCGCGGCTGGATGAACTGGGCGGCGGCACATCGTTCCACCGCATCCTCTATGACGACGCGGCGCTGCTGCCCGATCAGCCGATCACGCTGGTGGCCGACGACAAGATGCGTCGTGTCGTCCTATGCTCCGGCAAGGTCTATTATGACCTTTACGAGGAGCGCGAGAAGCGCGGCATCGACGACATCTACCTGTTGCGGATCGAGCAGCTCTACCCGGTGCCGCTCAAAACGCTGGTGCAGGAAATGTCGCGGTTCAAGAACGCCGAGGTGGTATGGTGTCAGGAGGAGCCGCGCAACATGGGCGCGTGGCACTTCATCGAGCCCTATCTCGAATGGGTGCTGAACCAGGCCGGCTCCGCCTCCTCGCGGCCGCGCTACACCGGCCGCGCCGCCGCGGCCGCGACCGCCACCGGGCTGATGTCGAAGCACCTCGTGCAGCTCAAGGCGTTCCTCGACGATGCGCTGGGGTGAAGCGCCCGATGCCGCGACGTCCCGGCCGCTGCCGGTTCGTCGCGATTCTCCGCCGATTTGAATCACCAGACAAGACCGCCGGCCGGGGCCGCGCATTTTGCAAGAGGGCATGACAATGACTGAGATCCGCGTCCCGACGCTCGGCGAATCCGTCACCGAGGCGACCATCGGCAAATGGTTCAAGAAACCCGGCGATCCGGTTGCCGTCGATGAGCCGCTGGTCGAACTGGAAACCGACAAGGTGACGATCGAGGTGCCGGCGCCGTCGGCCGGCACGCTCGGCGAGATCGTCGCCAAGGACGGCGAGACGGTCGCGGTCGGCGCGCTGCTCGGCCAGATCACCGATGGCGCGGCACCGGCC
>JBASBO010000356.1:0-6509 GCA_049651165.1 Xanthobacteraceae bacterium
GCACAACAGCCACGCCGCCAACGCCGCCGCGATCGTCCGCATCGCCGCCATGGCGCGCGCCGCCGCTTACTTCGCCGGCGTGGGCGCGGGGTTGAAATCGACCTTCGGCGCGGTCGAGATCGCCTTCTCGTTCTCCACCGTGAAGTTCGGCTTCGCCTTGTAGCCGAGCAGCATCGCGGTGAGATTGGAGGGGAACGAGCGCACCGTGACGTTATATTCCTGCACCGACTTGATGTAGCGGTTGCGCGCCACCGTGATGCGGTTCTCGGTGCCTTCGAGTTGCGACATCAGATCGCGGAACAGCGCGTCCGACTTCAACTGCGGATAGTTTTCCGTCACCACCAGAAGCCGCGACAGCGCGCTGGAGAGTTCGCCCTGCGCCTGCTGGAACTTGTTGAAGGCCGCCGGATCGTTGAGCGTCTCCGGTGACGCCTGAATGCTGCCGACCTTGGCGCGGGCGTTGGTGACGCCGAGCAGCACGTCCTTTTCCTGCTGGGCGAAGCCCTTCACCGAATTGACCAGGTTCGGCACCAGATCGGCGCGGCGCTGATACTGGTTCACCACTTCGGACCAGCTCGACTTGATCTGCTCGTCCTGACTCTGAATCGCGTTGTAGCCGCAATTGGTGAGGCTCAGTGTCGCCAGAGCCGCCAGGACGGTGAGAAACCGACGCATCCATATCTCCTGTGATATCGCCGCGAGAACGAGGTGACGCTGGCATGTCGCACCGACACGCCGCAAGGGGATGCGAGCATACCCTAGAGCCGTTTCAACCAAAAGGCGGCTCAGGCAATGTCCGCAAGCACCAACGCGATTGCCTCGCGTTCGTTCGCCGTCAGCGGCGATTGCGGTGGAACCGGATCGCCGACGTCATAGCCCTGAAGGCTCAGGCCCGCCTTGATGCAGGCGGCGAGGTTGTACTTGGCGAACGCCTCGTTGAGGCGCCACAGCCGGCGCTGCAAGGCCAGCGCCTGGTCCCAGCGCCCGGCCTTGCACAGGTCGTACAGCCTGACGCTGTCGCGCGGCGCGACGCAGGCAGGGCCCGCCATCCAGCCGCGCCCGCCGATCAGCATCACCGCCGCCGGGATGTGCGCGGAGGCTGCGAACACGTCCAGCTTGTCGCCGCAGCGGTTCATGATCGACAGCAGCCGGCCGGTGTTGGTGGAGGCGTCCTTGATCGCGACGATGCGCGGATGCTCGGCGAGGCGCGCGATGACGTCGAGGGTGAGGTCCGAGCGCTGGAAGTTCGGGTTGGTGTAGATCACCACCGGAATATCGACGGCGTCGGCGATGGCGCGGAAGTAGGCTTCGACCTGCGCGTCCCTGAGCGGGAAGTAAGCCTCAAGGATGGCGAGGATGCCGTCGGCCCCCATCGCCTGATAGGCGCGCGCCTGCGCCACCGCGTCGGCAACCGCGGTCGAGGCGACGCCGACGATCACCGGCACCCGGCGCTGCGCCGCCTCGATGGTCGTTTGCGCGACAGTGGCGCGCTGCGCGCCACTGAGATAGGCGAACTCGCCGGTCGAGCCCAGCGGCGTCAGCCCGTGAACACCGGCCTTGATGAGGTCGTCGCACAGCCGCCCGAGGACATCGGCGCGGATGTTGCCGCCCGCATCGGTCGGCGACACGAGATAGGGAAAAACGCCGTGGAACGCGGGGCGCGGGCTGGTCATGTCCTCAGTTCCGCACCGCCGCGAAACCGGCTTCCAGCCCGGCGATCAGATCGGCTTCCGCCTCCATCCCGACCGACAGCCGCAGCAGGCTGTCGCTGATGCCGGCGACGCGCCGCGCCTCCGCGCCCATCTTGACGTGGGTCATGGTGGCGGGATGGGCGATCAGGCTCTCGACGCCGCCGAGCGACTCCGCGAGCGTGAAAATCCGGACCGCCTCGACGAAGGCGCGCACCGCGTCGGTGCCGCCGTTCAGTTCGAAACTCAGCATCGCGCCGAAGCCGGCCTGCTGCGCCCTGGCGAGATCGTGTCCCGGATGCGACGGCAGGCCGGGGTAATACACCGCGCGCACTTTCGGATGCGCGTGCAGGAACGCGGCGATGGTCCCGGCATTGGCCTGCTGCCGCTCGACGCGGGCGAACAGCGTGCGCACGCCGCGCAGCGTCAGATAGGAATCGAACGGCGCGCCGGTGACGCCGACGATGTTGACCCACTCCGCCAGCGCCTCGACTTCGTCCCTGGCGGCGGCGATCACCGCGCCGCCGACCACGTCGGAATGGCCGTTGAGAAACTTGGTGGTGGAGTGAACGACGTAATCCGCACCGAGCGCGATCGGCCGCTGCAAGGCCGGCGACAGGAAGGTGTTGTCCACCGCCACCTTCGCGCCCACCCGCTTCGCCTGCGCCGCCACCGCCTTGATGTCGGTGATGCGCATCAGCGGATTGCTGGGCGTCTCGATCAGGACCAGCGCCGGCTTGCGCGCCATCGCCGCCGCCAGCGCGGCCGCCTCGTGAAAATCGACCAGCGCGAGATCGATCTGCCCGCATTGCCGCCGCGCCCCGAGCAGCCGGTGGGTGCCGCCGTAGCAATCGTGCGGCGCGAGCACGAGCCCGCCCTTCGGCACGCGCGCCAGCACCACGTCGATGGCCGCCATGCCGGAGCACACCACCACCGCGCCCGCGCCACCTTCCAGTTGAGCGATGGTGTCCGCCAGCATGTCGCGGCTGGGATTGGCGGTGCGCGTATAGTCATACGGCCCGGACTTCTCGTAACCCGGAAACGCGAAGGTGCTGGACAGATAGATCGGCGGCGTCACCGCGCCGAACGCGCGGTCGGTGGCGATGCCGTTGGCGACGGCAATGGTATGGGGGTCTTTACGGTTCGACATCGTCATCGGTCCTGCTTCTGCCATCCTGCGCGCGGCGCGCGCCGTCTGTGTAGAGGCTTTCAGGGCCAAAGGAAACCGGGACGCGGGTGGGGGCGGCAGCGCCCGGCCGCCGTTACCGCTCTTGGAGTCGGAAGAGCCTGACCGGGAACGAGGCGTCATCGTCCGCGAAGGCGGACGATCCAGTAACCCACGCAAGCGCAATGGGAAAATTCGACCCGATACGGAATACTGGATGCTCCGCCTTCGCGGAGCATGACGGCATTCGTCTTGCGCATTCACCTAAGAAAACGAATTCCCGATCAGACACTCAGGCGCGTCGGCTCAGTCGTTGAAGTGACGGCCTTCCTTGACTTCCGCGACATAGCCGGCGCGGATGGCGAAGTCGCCGAAATGCTCATCCGGCCGCCGCTCCCTCGCGTAATGGCCCAGCGCCTTCTCCAGCGCCTCCAGGATCGCGCCTTCGCCGGCGTTCTCCAAATACATCTTGTTAAGCCGCTGGCCGTGGAAGCCGCCGCCGAAATACAGATTGTACTTGCCCGGCGCGCGGCCGGTCAGCGCGATCTCGGCGATGTAGGGCCGCGCGCAGCCGTTGGGGCAGCCGGTCATGCGGATGGTGATCGGCAGCTCGCGCAGGCCATGAGCGTCGAGGATCGGCTCGATCTTCGACAGCAGCGTCGGCAGGTAGCGCTCGCTTTCCGCCATCGCCAGGCCGCAGGTCGGCAGCGCCACGCAGGCCATCGAATTGAGCCGCAGCGCGCTGCCGATATTCAGCCCCGCGAGGCCGTAGTCGTCGAGCAGCTTCGCGATGGCGAGCCGGTCCTCCGGCGCGATCTCGGCGATGGTCAGGCTCTGGTTCGGGGTGACGCGGAAGGTACCCTTGTGAACTTGCGCGATGGCGCGCAAGCCATCCATCAGCGGCAGCTCCGGCCGGTTGATGACGCGGCCGTTCTCGATGAACAGCGTATAGTGATGGCGGCCGTCGTCGCCCTCGACCCAGCCCAGCGGATCGCCGTTCGAGGTGAAGGCGAACGGCTTCGCGGGCGCCAGCGGCTCGCCGAGGCGGCGCTCGATCTCGGCCTTGATCCAGTCCAGCCCCTTGTCGTCGATGGTGTACTTGAAGCGGGCGTGCAGCCGATCGACGCGATCGCCGTAGTCGCGCTGCACCGACATCACCGCGTCGATGGCGGCGATCAGCCGCTTGACCGGAATGAAGCCGATCACGTCGGCGAGGCGCGGATAGGTCTGCGGCGCCTGATCGGTGCGACCCATGCCGCCACCGATGGCGACGTTGAAACCGCTGAGCTTGCCGCGCGAGACGATGGCGATGAAGCCGAGGTCCTGCGCATAGACGTCGATATCGTTGTCGGGCGGAATGACGAAGCCGATCTTGAACTTGCGGGGCATGTAGGTGCGCCCGTAAAACGGCTCCTCCGGCTCCTTCACCGGGCCGCCTTCCTGCTGATACCAGATCTCGTCGTAAGCGCCGGTTTTTGGGACGGCGTGGTCGCTGGCCTGCTTCGCCAGCGCGTAAACCTCGGCGTGAATCTTCGACAGATGCGGGTTGATCGACGCCATCACGCCGCGGGTGTCGTCGCCGCACGCCGCGCGGGTGTCGAGCAACACGTCGCGCAGCCCCTGCATCAGGGCGCGTAGATCGGTTTTCAGAACGCGGTGGAACTGGAATGTCTGCCGCGTCGTCAGCCGCAGCGTATCGCCGGCATAGGCGCGCGCCAGCGCGTCGAGCTTGAGCCACTGTCTGGCGCTCAACACGCCGCCCGGCAGCCGCACCCGCGCCATGAAGCTGTAAGCCGGCTCCAGCTTCTGCCGCCGCCGCTCGTCGCGGATATCGCGATCGTCCTGCTGATAGATGCCGTGAAACTTCATCAGCTTGGTGTCGCTGGCGGTGACCGCACCGGTGACCGGATCGAACAGGCTTTCCTTGATGGTGCCGCGCAACTGGCGGCTTTCCGCTTTCAGCGTCTCGTCCGGGCCGAGCTTGTCGAGCGGCTGCGACAGATCGCGGCTGCGATCCGGCGACTTCAGGGTGGCGGTCATGGGCAGCCTCAGTACACGTCGCGCTGATAGCGGTGGTCGCGCTGGAGCGCGGCGAGATAATCGGCGGCGGCCTCCGGACCGAGGCCGCCTTCGCACGCGACGATTTCGGTGAGCGCGCTGTTTACGTCGGGCGCGAGGTGCGCGGCGTCGCCGCAGATATAGACGTGCGCGCCCTCCTCCAGCCACGCATAGACGTCGCGGGCGTTCTCGCGCAGCCGGTCCTGCACATAGGCTTTCGGGGTGCGGTCGCGCGAGAACGCGACATCCATCCGGGTCAGCACCTTGTCCTTGAGAAGGCCCTGCCATTCGGTCTGATAGAGGAAGTCGCTGCGGAAGTTGCGTTCGCCGAACACCAGCCACGAACGCCCGCGCGCGCCGCGCGCCTCGCGCTCCTGCATGAAGGCGCGATAGGGCGCAACGCCGGTGCCCGCGCCGATCATCAGGATCGCGGCGTCGTCGTCCGGCAGGCGGAAATGCGGGTTGCTCTGGATGTAGACCGGCACCACGGCGTCCGGCCCGGCGCGATCCGCCAGATAGCCGGAGGCGACGCCGGCGCGCGTCTCGCCGTCGAGATCGTAGCGCACGGTGCCGACCGTGAGGTGAACCTCGTCGGGAACGGCGGCGAGGCTCGACGAGATCGAGTAGAGGCGCGGCTGCAACGGCCGCAGGCCGCGCAACAGCGTGTCCGCGTCGATGCCTTTCACCGGGAAGCGGCGGACGATATCGACGACGTGATGCTCGCGCATGAAGGCCGCGCGCGCCTCCGCCCGGTCGGGGCCGCGCAGTCGCGCAAGCTCCGCCGCGCCGCTCAACTCCGCCCAGTGATCGATGAAGCGCGGCGTCACTGCCACCACCTCGAACGCCGACGACAGCGCGTCGCCCAGCGTCGCCGGCTTCTGCCTGACGGTGACCGGGGCGTCGGCGGCGAGCGACAGCGCCGACAGCAGCGCCTCGACAACCGCCGGATCGTTGCGCGGCACGATGCCGAGCGCGTCGCCGGGCTGGTAAGCGAGGCCGGAACCTTGCAGCGACAGTTCAACGTGCCGGGTTTCCTTGCTCGATCCGCGCCCGCTCAGCACGATGTTGTCGATGACGGTCGCCGCAAACGGATTGTGCTTGTCGAACGCAGACGCTGCGGCCGGCGCGGGAGCCGACGCCGCGCGCGCCGCAGCCGGGACAGCGGCTGCCTTCGGCGTCAGCTTCGCGACCACGTCCTTGATCCACGCCGGCGCGGCGTCCTCGAAATCGACGTCGCAATCGACGCGCGGCGCGAGCCGCTCCGCACCGAGGTCTTCAAGGCGGCGATCGATCCGCTTGCCGCCCTCGCAATATTTCTCGTAGGTGGAATCGCCGAGCGCCAGCACCGCGAAGCGCACGCCCGGCAGCTTCGGCGCCTTGCGGCTTTCGAGAAACTCGAAGAAGCCGACCGCGGATTGCGGCGGATCGCCCTCGCCATGGGTGCTGGTGATGACGAGAAGGTCCTGCTCGTCCTTGAGCCCGCGCGTCTTGTAGTCGGCCATGTCGGACACGCTGGCGGCGATGCCCTGCCGCGCGGCGACGTCCGCGAGCGTTTTGGAAAGGCCGCGGCTGTTGCCGGTTTCAGTGCCGTAAAGAAT
>JBASBO010000357.1:0-6688 GCA_049651165.1 Xanthobacteraceae bacterium
CGGCCCGCCACCGCGACCGGCTCCGGAGGCGACGGCCCGGCCCACGCCGGGGTCAAGATTCCTATCAACATCGCCGCCGCCAGAATGACTATTGGCCTTTCGCCGCAGCACTTTAGGCGAGAAGGGCATTTGCCAGCGGCGCGCGGCGCGCTAATGTCCGCGCAGCCCCTTTGCAGGGTTTCAAGACCGAAAGACGCGACCAGGAGGAATTTCGAATGCGCGGGTTGATGCAAGATTGGCCGATGCTCACTCACCGGATCATCGATCATGCGGCCAGGGTCCACGGCGACCGCGAGGTCGTCACCCGGTCCGTCGAGGGCCCGATCGTCCGGACCAACTACCGTAACATCCGCGCCCGCGCGCTGAAGGTCGCCCAGCGGCTCGACCGCGAGGGCATCAAGCTCGGCGACCGCGTCGCCACCATCGCCTGGAACACCGCCCGCCATCTCGAATGCTGGTACGGCATCATGGGCATCGGCGCCATCTGCCACACCGTCAACCCGCGGCTGTTCCCGGAGCAGATCGCCTGGATCATCAATCACGCGGAAGACCGCATCGTCATCACCGATCTCACCTTCATGCCGATGCTGGAGAAGATCGCCGACCAGGTGCCGACCGTCGAGCGCTATATCGTGCTCACCGACAAGGCCCACATGCCGCAGACCACGCTGAAGAACGCGATCGCCTACGAGGACTGGCTCGCCGAGGTCGACGGCGATTTCAAGTGGAAGGAGTTCGACGAGAACACCGCGGCGGCGATGTGCTACACCTCTGGCACGACCGGCAATCCGAAGGGCGTGTTGTATTCGCATCGCTCCAACGTTCTTCACGCCATGATGGCGAACAACGCCGATGCGTTCGGCGCGGGCTCCAAGGACTCAATACTTCCTGTGGTGCCTTTGTTCCACGCCAATAGCTGGGGCATCGCCTTCTCCGCGCCGTCGCTGGGCACCAAGCTGGTGATGCCGGGGCCGAAGCTCGACGGCGAATCCGTCTACGAACTGCTCTCGACCGAGAAGGTCACCTTCACCGCCGGCGTTCCCACCGTGTGGCTGATGCTGTTGCAGCACATGGAGAAGAACAAGCTGACGCTGCCGGACCTCAAGGTCGTGCTGTGCGGCGGCTCGGCAATGCCGCGCTCGATGATCAAGGCGTTCGACGAAATGGGCATCGACGCCCGCCACGCCTGGGGCATGACCGAGATGTCGCCGATCGGCTCGGTCGGCGCGTTGCAGGCGCAATATGCCGATCTCAAGGGCGAGGCGAAATACGACATCCAGCAGATGCAGGGTTTCGCGCCGTTCATGGTCGAGATGAAGATCACCGACGACGCCGGCAAGGAGCTGCCGCGCGACGGCAAGACCTTCGGCCGCCTCAAGGTGCGCGGACCGGCGGTGGCGGGCGCTTATTATCGCCTCGACACCAACATCCTCGACGAGGACGGCTTCTTTGACACCGGCGACGTCGCCACCCTCGACGAATACGGCTATATGCGGATCACTGACCGCTCGAAGGACGTCATCAAGTCCGGCGGCGAGTGGATTTCCTCGATCGATCTGGAAAACCTCGCGGTCGGCCACCCCAAGGTGGCGGAAGCGGCGGTGATCGGCGTGTTCCATCCGAAGTGGGACGAGCGGCCGCTCTTGATCGTGCAGTTGAAGTCCGGCGAGAAAGCGAGCCGCGAGGAGATCCTGCAATTCATGGACGGCAAGATCGCCAAGTGGTGGATGCCGGACGACGTCGCCTTCGTCGATGCGATCCCGCACACCGCCACCGGCAAGATCCTGAAGACCTCGCTGCGCGACCAGTTCAAGGATTACAAACTGCCAAGCGCCGCGGCGTAAGCCGGGCAACGACGGGCTTGGTTTAGACAGAAGCGTCATGCGCGGGCTTGACCCGCGCATCCATCAAAAATGAAGAACCGCTTCAAGATGATGGATTGCCGGGTCAAGCCCGGCAATGACGGGTTTTGTTTCCATCAAAAGTCCCGCCTTCGCGGGGACGACGTTTTTTAGTGCCGCGAATCCGTCCGCAAAATTGATTCCTGCGAGGTCGTCGCGCCGCGAACGCCTCGGAGCGTGGCGTTTCGCCTTGGGCGAAAATCAGGTTAAGTGATCCGCGCGCCCCGTCCCGCAACCGGATTCTCTCATGGCCCGCAGGTTCAGAGCCGCCTATCAAGTCGAGCCTTACTCCGCGCTGGCGACCTGGGCCCGGCGGCTGGCGGTGTTCGCCGTGGTCGCCGCGATCACCTCGATCATCGTGGTCCGCTTCGGCTTCCTCGAAGTCCGGCCGGCGCTTGCGACCTTCGTCGGCGCGCTGGCCTGCGCGGTCGCCGCCATCGTCGTCGCGCTGGCGGCGTTCGTGGCGATCTGGCAGAGCGGCGCGCGCGGCCTTGGCCGCATCGCCGCCGCGCTCGCGCTGTCCCTGCTGGTGCTGGCCTATCCGGCCTACCTCGCCTACCAGTACCATCGGACGCCGGCGATCTACGACATCACCACCGATCCGATCGATCCGCCGCGCTTCGAGGCGCTGGCGCGGCTGCGCACCGGCGACGGCACCAACCCCGCCGCCTATGCCGGCCTCTACGCCGCCGAACAGCAGCGGCTGGCCTATCCCGATATCGAGCCGGTGCAGCTCGACGTGCCGGTGCAGCGCGCCTACGACGCGACGCTGACCTTCGTGACCCGCCGCAAGTGGCGTATCGTCGATGCGCGGCCGCCGCAGCCGCCGCGCCGCGAAGGCCATATCGAGGCGGTGGCGCAGACCCCGCTGATGGGGCTGCGCGAGGACGTGACGATCCGCGTGGTGCCGGACGGCGACGGAACGCGGATCGACATCCGCTCCGCATCGCGGCACTTCAACAGCGATCTCGGCAGCAACGCCGCGCGGATCGCCAGGCTGATCGACGATCTCAACACCGTCTCCGACGACAACGTCGCACCGGCCAAGCGCCCGCAGCCGCCGCCTGCGGCGACCAAGACGCAGGTGAAGGGGATGAAGAAGTAGCGAATAGAAAGGAGCGGTCGATATCGTCCTCTTTCTATTCGCTACTCGTTGCCTTCACGCCAACCTGTAGCTTCCGCCGATCACCGGATCGCCGTCGGTTGTCACCACGCCGCGCGCGACCAGATCCTCCAGATGCGCCAGCACCGAATAGCCGGCGGCGGTCACCAGCCGCGGATCGATGCCGATGTAGCTGGCGCGCACGATGGTCGGGATATCGGCCTCGCCCTTGCCGAGCCGGTGCAGGATCGACGCCTCGCGCGCCTGCCGGTGCCGGATCAGAAAACGCAGATACTTCGGCGCTTCCGGAATTTCAGGCCCATGCCCGGAGAAATAAAGCCGCTCGCCGCGCCGGGTCAGCTTGTCGAGCGAGGCCATGTAATCGACCATCGAGCCGTCCGGCGGGGCCACGATCGAGGTGGACCAGCCCATGACGTGATCGCCGATGAACATCAACTCGCGGTCCGGCCAGGCGAAGGCCATGTGGTTGGCGGTGTGGCCCGGCGTCGCCACCGCTTCGAGACGCCAGCCGCTGCCATCGATGGTGTCGCCGTCGCCCACCGTCACATCGGGGCGGAAATCGCGGTCCGCGCCGGATTCCGGATTGTGCTGCTCGCTCTCGTAGCGCGGCCGCGAGGCGCGATGCACGCCCTCCGCATAGATCGGCGCGCCGGTCGCGGCCTTGATCCGCGCGGCGTTGGGCGAGTGATCGCGATGGGTGTGGGTGACGACGATATGGGTCACCGTCTCGCCGCGCACCGCGTCCAGCAGCGCCTGCGCGTGAGCCGGATCGTCCGGCCCCGGATCGATGATCGCGACATTGCCGCGGCCGACGATGTAGCTCACCGTGCCGGTGAAGGTGAAGGGCGAAGGGTTGTCGCACAACACGCGGCGCACGCCGGGCACGGTTTCCTCGGCGACGCCGGGCCGAAGCGGAAAGTTGCGGTTGAACGGAACGTCTTCGTTGCTGGCCATGGTCGTTCGCTATCTCCGTGGTGCCGCCATCCTCAACGTCGTCCCCGCGCAGGCGGGGACCCATAACCCCTGGCACCGGTGATTATAAAATAACCTCGCCTTGGTGATGGAATCGAACCGCTGCGGCGTATGGGTCCCCGCCTGCGCGGGACGACGCTGTTCGTGTTGAAAGCCTGTCTGCAAAACGAATGTCCGGCCAGACCCTCGGGCCCCGCCTTACGAAAACGCCTGAATCCCGGTGATGGCGCGGCCGAGGATCAGCGCGTGGACGTCGTGGGTGCCCTCGTAGGTGTTGACGGTTTCGAGGTTATGGACGTGACGCATCACATGATATTCGATCTGGATGCCGTTGCCGCCGTGCATGTCGCGCGCCATCCGCGCGATATCCAGCGCCTTGCCGCAGTTGTTGCGCTTCATGATCGAGATCATCTCAGGCGCCATCTTGCCGTCGTCCATCAGCCTGCCGACGCGCAAGCTTCCTTGCAGGCCGAGCGCGATCTCGGTCTCCATGTCGGCGAGCTTCTTCTGCACCAGTTGCGTCGCCGCCAGCGGCCGGTTGAACTGCTTGCGGTCCAGCGTGTATTGCCGCGCGCGGTGCATGCAGTCCTCCGCCGCGCCCATCGCGCCCCACGAGATGCCGTAGCGTGCGCGATTGAGGCAGCCGAACGGCCCCTTGAGGCCGGAGACGTTGGGCAGCAATGCGCTCTCCGGCACCACCACGCCGTCCATCACGATCTCGCCGGTGATCGAGGCGCGCAGCGACAGCTTGCCGCCGACCTTCGGCGCGGACAGGCCCTTCATGCCCTTTTCGAGGACGAAGCCGCGGATCTGGTTGTCGTGCGCCGCCGACTTCGCCCAGACCACGAACACGTCGGCGATCGGCGCGTTGGAAATCCACATCTTGGAGCCGGTCAGCCGATAGCCGTCCGACACCTTCTCGGCGCGGGTCTTCATGCCGCCGGGATCGGAGCCGGCGTCCGGCTCGGTGAGGCCGAAGCAGCCGACCCATTCGCCCGAGGCCAGCTTGGGCAGATATTTCTTGCGCTGGCTGTCGTCGCCATAGGCATGGATCGGGTGCATCACCAGCGACGACTGCACCGAGTTCATCGAGCGGTAGCCGGAATCGACGCGCTCGATCTCGCGCGCCACCAGCCCGTAGGCGACGTAGCTGGCGTTGGCGCAGCCGTATTCCTCCGGCAGCGTGACGCCGATCAGCCCGAGTTCGCCCATCTCGTTGAAGATCTCGCGATCGGTCTTTTCCTCAAGGTAGGCTTGCGCGACGCGCGGCAGCAGCTTGTCCTGCGCGTAGGCGCGCGCGGTGTCGCGGATCAGCCGCTCGTCCTCGGTGAGTTGCTCGTCGAGCAGGAACGGATCGTCCCACTTGAAGCTCGCAAGCCTCGGCTTGTCTTTGCCCTGCGGACGCGCGCCCATGAGGTTCCTTTCGGTATTGTCGCCACGGCATTCGCGGCGGCGTAGCGTAGTTCTTTGGGTGTCAGCCTTCAAGGCGCTCGTTGGAGACGATCTCGATGCCGAAGCCGGACAGTCCCTTGTAGTCGTGCGCCGACGAGGTCAGATGACGGATCGAGGTGACGCCGAGATCGCGCAGGATCTGCGCGCCGACGCCGACTTCGCGCCATTGCCGGTTGCGGTCGGCCTCGGCGGTCCTCGGCTGATCGATCGGGGCCACCGGCACCCCGGCCGCGCCGTCGCGCAGATACACCAGCACGCCGTGGCCCGCGGCCTTGAATTTCTCCAGCACCTCGCGCATCCGCTCCGGGCCGCTGAAAATGTCGCGCACGATGTTCGGCTTGTGGAAGCGCGTCAGCACGTTGGTGCCGTCGCCGACGCCGTTGTAGACGAACGCCGCATGGGCGATGGTGTCGAACGGCGAGCGATAGGCGAAGCCCTGCAACGGCCCGATCGGGCTGTCCACCGTAAACGTCGAGACGCGCTCGATCAGCTTCTCGCGCGCCTGCCGATAGGCGATGATATCGGCGATCGTGACGTGCTTGAGGTTGTGCGCGGCGGCGAAGCGGGCGACCTGCTCGCCCTTGGTGACGGTGCCGTCGTCGTTCATCAACTCGCTGATGACGCCGACCGGCGGCAGGCCGGCGAGCCTGCACAGATCGACCGCCGCCTCGGTGTGCCCGGCGCGCAGCAGCACGCCGCCGTCGCGCGCGATCAGCGGGAAGATATGGCCGGGGCGGGCGAAATCGCCGGCGCCGGCGTTGGGATTGGCGAGCGCCCGGCAGCACGAGGCGCGCTCCTCGGCGGAGATGCCGGTGCCGCCGTCCGGCTTGTAGTCGATCGAGACCGTGAACGCGGTGGTGTGGTTGGAATCGTTGTTGGTCACCATCGGGTCGAGGCGCAGCCGCCGCGCATCCTCGGCGGTCAGCGGCGCGCAGACGATGCCGGAGGTGTGGCGGATGATGAACGCCATCTTCTCGGGCGTGCACAGCGAGGCGGCGACGATGAGATCGCCCTCGCCCTCGCGGTCGTCGTCATCGGTGACGACCACGATCTCGCCGGCGGCGAACGCTTGCAGAACTTCGGAAATCGGATGCGCCATAGGACAAGGCCCCTGAAAACGGTCCCGTTCATATGGCGCAGGCGGCGCACCGACGCAACCGCCGCGATGCCCGCTACGGCAGGACTTCGCGACGCCCGGCAAGCTGCGCGTCCGCCTCGGCGCGCCGCGCCTCCAGAAGGC
>JBASBO010000358.1:0-1602 GCA_049651165.1 Xanthobacteraceae bacterium
GCCCGACCCGGCGGGGGCGGCCGTTCCGGGCGTCGCGGCATCGGCCTTGGTGCCGAAGATCGCGCCCATGATCTTTCCGAAAATGCTCATACGATTAGCTCCTGATGAGTGGCGTAACGAGGGGAAACTGGCACAGCGAGGACCCTGGAATGGAACCCGGTTCGACCGCGACCTTAGCGGGTCGATGGACAATTGCCAATGTCGGGGCCTTGTTCCACCGCCCGCACCGCGACATCGCGGATGTGGACAAGTCCCGCCAAACATCCGATCGCGATCGCAACGGCCAGCCTTGCCGCACTGCTCGGCCTGTGCTTTTCAACGCCGCTGCTCGCACTCTGCGCCATCCATCCCGGATTTTTGAAGCGCAGGGTCGGCGACAGCCCGGGCGAACGGCATTAGAATCGTTAAAACCGGTCGCGGCAAGGCCAGTCCTTAAGGACAAGTCCTGAAATCCTAAAAGGCCAAATCCCGAGGTCGTCTCTGCTTTTGCGGGTCTGGTCGGGTCGCGATCCCCCGGTGGTTCGATTCCAGCATTTGCCGTGCAAAGGCCGGACCCAAGGAACCACTTGCAAACGTAAGCTGTTAGTGACGCGACGGCGCCCGCCGCTGTTCAAGATGGCCGGTGTCGTTCCCACGACAAGGGAGATAACGACCATGGCAACATCCGCCTTTACCAACCCCCGGCCTCTCGCCCGCGGCGGCGAGGCCGCCAAATCGCTGCCGGAGGTCCGGCGCATCGGCCTCTCCGACCTGCACGACGCGCTCCGGCGCGGCTGGGAGGACTTCAAGGCCGTCCCCAGCCACGCCATCATGCTATGCGCGATCTATCCGGTGCTCGGACTGATGCTGGCGCGCGCGGTACTGGGCTATTCGGTGCTGCCGCTGCTGTTCCCGCTGGCGGCGGGTTTTGCGCTGCTCGGGCCGTTCGCCGCGCTCGGCCTTTATGAACTAAGCCGCCGCCGCGAACTCGGCCAGACGCCGTCGGCGTGGCAGGCGACCTTGGTGCTGCGCTCGCCCTCGTTCGGCTCGATGCTGGCGCTCGGCGCCCTGCTCCTCACCCTGTTCGTGGTGTGGGTGGCGACGGCGCAGGCGATCTACGTCGCGGCCTTCGGCTACGAGCCGGCGGCCGATATCCCCGGCTTCGCCACCCGCGTTCTGACCACCCCGGAAGGCCGGTGGCTGATCGTGGTCGGCTGCGGGGTCGGCTTCCTGTTCGCGCTGGCCGCGCTGTGCCTCAGCGTGGTGTCGTTCCCGATGATGCTGGACCGCCACGCCGGCGTCGCCGACGCGATGCTGACCTCGATGCGGGTGATGGTGAAGAACCCGCTGACCATGGCGGCGTGGGGCATCATCGTCGCCGCCCTGCTGGTGCTGGGGTCGATTCCGTTCTTCCTCGGCCTCGCGGTGGTGGTGCCGCTGCTCGGCCACGCCACCTGGCACCTCTATCGGAAAGTTCTGGAGCCCAATCCCGATCCGCAATCGGAAGTGCTGCCGCCGCACCGCGAGCGCCGTCCAGCGGCGGATTTCCCGGCCGCTTTGTTCCCGTGGCGGCAGAAGAATCGCTGAGTAGCGGCACCCGGGGGCCACCGCGCGGGCACGGCG
>JBASBO010000359.1:0-2850 GCA_049651165.1 Xanthobacteraceae bacterium
CGCCGGCGCCGACCGCGCTCACCTCACCGCGTTCTGCGCCGGGCGCGGCCTGCCGACGCCGCAGCCGGCGGAGAAGCAGTTGCGCGTCACGCTCGGGGCCACCGTGCTGCGCTGGGAGCAGCATTCGGAGTTCACCACCTACACCTGGGAGATGCCCTCGGAAGCCGACCAGCCGGCGTTTCACCCGGCCGCCGAAAGCCTGGCCGCGCCGATGCGCCAGATCAGCCAGCCGGGGCCGCTGCTCGTCGCCATCGACCTGCATCTGCTGCCGGACAACCCGGCCCGCACCGCGCCCGAACACCTGTTCGACCGCGCCAGCCTCGCCGCGGCCGAAACCGGCGATGCGCTCGCCACCTACGCCACCGACTTCCAGCCGGACGCCAGCGGCTATGTCCGCATCCTCGTCACCGACCGCGGCATGAGCGGCGAGCGTGCCGGCGCGCTGGTCCAGCACATCATCGACATCGAGACCTACCGCACCTTCGCGCTGCTCGGGCTGCCGGAGGCGCAGCGGCTCGCACCCTCGATCGCCCGCGCCGAGAAGCGGCTCGCCGAGGTCACCGAGACCATGCGCGGTGCCAGCGACCTCTCCGACAACCACCACCTGCTCGACGAGTTGATGGCGCTGGCCGCCGAGGTCGAGGCCGGGGCCGCCGCCAGTTCGTTCCGCTTCGGGGCCAGCCGCGCCTATGACGAGATCGTCGCGCAGCGGCTGAGCGGCATCGGCGAGCGCACCATCGGCGGGTTGCCGACGTGGTCGTCGTTCCTCGCCCGCCGCATGGCGCCGGCGCTGCGCACCTGCATGGCGACGGAAGCGCGGCAGGCGGCGCTGTCGGAGAAGCTGACGCGCGCCGCCAACCTGCTGCGCACCCGCGTTGATGTCGAGCGTCAGCAGCAGAACCAGCAACTGCTCAGTTCGATGAACGAGCGCACCCGCCTGCAACTGCGGCTGCAAACCACGGTGGAGGGGCTGTCGGTCGCCGCCGTCAGTTATTACGTGGTCGGCCTGTTCGGCTATCTCGCCAAGGCCGCCCACGAGGCGCATCTGGTGACCATCGACCCGGTCTATCTCAGCGCCGGCTTCGTGCCGGTGGCGGCGCTGGCGATCTGGTGGATGGTGCGCAGCATCCGCCGCAGGCACATCGGCGAGCCGCATTGAGCGAATCGCATTGAGGTTGTCGCGAACCCCGCGCTTGTGCCAGACTCCGGGAAGGAACGGCGGCGCCTGTCGCCCGGCATCTCGGAGGTCAGCGTGAAGACAGCGATTACGGAATTGTTCGGCATCCAGCACCCGATCATTCAGGGCGGGATGCACTTCGTCGGCTTCGCCGAACTGGCGTCGGCGGTATCCAACGCCGGCGGCCTCGGCATCATCACCGGCCTGACCCAGAAGACGCCGGAACTGCTGGCGAAGGAGATCGCCCGCTGTCGTGACATGACCGACAAGCCGTTCGGGGTGAACCTCACCTTCCTGCCGACCTTCGCCAAGCCGCCTTATCCGGAATACATCGCCGCCATCAAGGAGGGCGGCGTCAAGGCGGTGGAAACCGCCGGCCGCAGCCCGGAGGAGCACATGCCGGCGCTGAAAGCCGCGGGCATCAAGGTGATCCACAAATGCACCTCGGTGCGGCACTCGCTGAAGGCCGAGAAGATCGGCTGCGACGCCGTCAGCGTCGACGGTTTCGAGTGCGGCGGCCATCCCGGCGAGGACGACGTGCCCAACATGATCCTGCTGCCGCGCGCCGCCGACGAGTTGAAGATTCCCTTCGTCGCCTCCGGCGGCATGGCGGACGCCCGCAGCCTCGTCGCGGCGCTGGCGATGGGGGCGTCCGGCATGAACATGGGCACCCGCTTCATGGCCACCAAGGAGGCTCCGATCCACGACAACGTCAAGCAGGCGCTGGTTAAGGCCACCGAACTCGATACCCGCCTCATCATGCGCACGCTGCGCAACACCGAGCGCGTGCTGCGCAACGACGCGGTGGACCGCCTGATCGAGATCGAGCGGGTGAAGGGCAAGGACCTCAAGATCGACGACATTCACGATCAGGTCGCGGGCGTCTATCCGCGTATCATGATCGACGGCGACATGGACGCCGGCGCGTGGAGCTGCGGCATGGTGGCCGGCCTGATCCACGACATCCCCACCGTGCAGGACCTGATCGACCGCATCATGCGCGAGGCCGAGCGCATCATCCGCGGCCGCCTCACCGGCTTCCTCGACGGCAACATCGCGGTCGACGCCCGCGTGGCGTGACGCGCAGCCAAGGCTAGCTCAAGACGCGCTCCGGTTCCGCCTCGGCCGGAACCGGAGCGGCTCGAAAGCCTATAAGTCGTCGTCCCCGGTATGGCCGTGGGGATCAAGCAGCCGGTTGATGCGCTGCGCGGCGGCCAGCGCGAACCGCACCGTCATCAGCTTGCGGGTCGGCGCCGGCAGCCGGTGCTCCGGCGCCTCGCAATGCAGATGCGCGCCGTAGGCGTCGGCGACGATCAGGCCGGTCCCGGCCGGGAAGATGTCGCACGGCAGATCCTGCGGGAACGCGAAGAACAGCCGGTCGCAATGCGCGCGATATTCGTGCCATTTGTGATCGGCGCGCAGATCCTCCACCGACGACTTGATCTCGACGATCCACAACTCGCCGCGCCCGTTCAGCGCCACCAGATCGGCGCGCCGCCCGGTCGCCAGCGACAGTTCCGGCAGCACATGCGCGCCCATCTGCATCAAGAGCCGCTGCACCCCGCGCCTGACCAGCATGGCCCGCTCCGACTGGCGGCCGTCGACGAGGGGATTTTGGAGAATCGGTGAAACGATAGGCATGAGCCATCATGCCAGATTTTGTTCACGGTTTG
>JBASBO010000360.1:0-2832 GCA_049651165.1 Xanthobacteraceae bacterium
GCGAGGTGGCCGCGCCGGCGGCGTAGGCCGCGAGCAGCAGCGAGGTGGCGACGTTGGCGCCCTGCAACGCCGCGCCGGTGAGGATCAGCCCGAGGATCGGCCCGGCGCAGGGGGCCCACAGCAGCCCGGTGGTGACGCCGAGCACGAGCGACGAGGCGACGGTGCCGTCGCCACCGGTGGCGGAACCGGACAGTTTGGCGCCCAGCGCCACCAGCGGCGCGGTGAGGCGCTCGGCCAGCGACGGCAGCAGCAGCGCGACGCCGAACAGCGCCAATAGCGCGATCGCTGCAAAGCGCGCGTATTGATTGGCGGCGACCGCCCAGCCGCCGGCAACCGAGGCCAGCGTCGCCACCAGCGCGAAGGTCAGCGCCATGCCGGTCAGCATCGGCAGACCATTGCGCAGAAACGGGCGGTCGGCGCGCGCGAACACGAACGGCAGCACCGGCAGGATGCAGGGGCTGACGATGGTCAGGACGCCGCCGAGATAGGCCAGCAGGAACAGGATCATCGATCGATCTCTCCGCGCCGGGGCGCGCTTGGCGGCGGTCGCGTCCGGTTGCGATGCGCCGCCGGCCATTGTGACGCGGCGGGCGGCTCCCCGCGCGTCACATAAATGTGTGGCCGGCGTGACACCCTGCTTCGCGGGCGTTGCGCCTTGACAGCGCCGGGACGGCTACTATCGTCCCGGCCGACGGCGGCCGATGGCCGCGTTTCGAAAGTCGTGAAGCGATGGATGACGTGATCCGCCCCGTGCTGACGCCCCCCGGCGGCGACAAGAAGGTGCTGCTGCATTCCTGCTGCGCCCCGTGTTCCGGCGAGGTGATGGAAGCGATGCTGGCCTCCGGCATCGACTACACCATCTTTTTCTACAACCCGAACATCCACCCGGAGAAGGAATATCTCTTGCGCAAGGACGAGAACGTCCGCTTCGCCGAGAAGCACGACGTGCCGTTCGTCGATGCCGATTACGACAAGGACAACTGGTTTGTCCGCGCGCGCGGGCTGGAATGGGAGCCGGAGCGCGGCGCGCGCTGCACCATGTGCTTCGACATGCGCTTCGAGCGCACCGCGCTCTATGCCCACGAGCACGGCTTTCCGGTGATGACGTCCTCGCTCGGCATCTCGCGCTGGAAGAACATGGCGCAGATCAACGATTGCGGCCAGCGCGCCGCCGGCCGCTATAAAGGCTTGAGCTACTGGGACTACAACTGGCGCAAGCGCGGCGGCGCGGCGCGGATGATCGAGATCAGCAAGCGCGAGGAATTCTACCAGCAGGAGTATTGCGGCTGCGTCTACTCGCTGCGCGATACGAACGCGCACCGCCGCGCCATGGGCCGTGGCCCGATCGAACTCGGCGTGCAGTATTATGGGCGCGCGCCCGCGCAGAAGGCCGGTTCCTCCGAAGGCTGACGGCTGCCGCGATCCTTGCGATCGATCAAAGAGTCGCCGGCCGGTTGGAGCATGGTTATGAACGGGGCGCGAGCCTAAGGGAGATATCCATGCAGACCGGCCAGATCATGACGCAGAACGTCATCACGGTGGTGCCCGAAACGCCGGTGGCGGACGCCGCCCGGATCATGCTCGACAATCACATCAGCGGCCTGCCGGTGGTCGAGGACGGCCGGCTGGTCGGCATCGTCACCGAAGGCGATTTCCTGCGCCGCGCCGAAATCGGCACCGAGCGCAAGCGGCCGAGCTGGCTGCAATTCATTCTCGGCACCGGCCGCGAGGCCGCGGATTACGTGCAGGCGCACGGGCGCAAGGTAGCCGAGGTGATGACCCGCGATCCGGTGACGGTCGGCGAGGACGCGACCGTGCAGGACCTCGTCGCCGCGATGGAGGCAAACCACGTCAAGCGGCTGCCGGTGACGCGTGACGGCCGTCTGGTCGGCATCGTCACCCGCGCCAACCTGCTGCGCGCGGTGGCCGACGTGGCGCGCGAGATCACCGGCCCGACCTCGGCCGACGACGACATTCGCGCCCGCCTGGTGACGACGCTGACCGAGGCCGACTGGCGGCCGGCCGGCTTGCAGGTCACGGTGCGCGACGGGATCGTGCATCTGCACGGCATCATCATCGACGAGCGGACCCGGCAGGCGGTGATCGTGGCCGCGGAAAACACCCCCGGCGTCAAGGCGGTCCACGACCACCTGATGCTGGTCGATACCTGGTCCGGGTTCTACGTCGAATCGCCGGAAGACCGCGCGGTGCGGCACGGGACCTGAGCGGCCGACCGGACATTCGCTTTGCGCGCGGGTTTGCGGCACGGAAGCCGTCGTCCCGCGCAGGCGGGGCTCATGACCCCTGACAATGCGTGACCCCTGACAATGCGTGTGCGGGGTGAGCTTCTGCGAACAGCGATGACTGTTAGTCATCTCGCGTCTTCATATCGCGAACGACACGGCGTATGGGGCCTCGCCTTCGCGAGGACGACGTCGGGGTGATAGTCCCCGTCTCTCAAGCGTTGTCTCCGCAACACTTGGAAGTCTTCTTAGAAATATTCTTAGAACGCATCGAAGCTGAATGCGAAAAACCCCTGTGCCGCAGGGATTTTGTGGCATGCCGGCAACACTGCCCGATGGTGTCGGCAATCTGAAAAGCTTCTAAGTGCGCAGGGGCTGTCAATCGTTTCGGGAATGATAAGGAGAGCAGAAATACCGCCGGGGGTCGGCGGAAACCGGAGCGGGGGTTTGAAGATGTCGCGCACGCGTTGGGCCAAGTTTGGCCTTCTCGGAGCCGCAAGTGTGATCGTCCTGTCGATGGCGCCCGGCGAGGTGGCCGCACAGTCGTCGGACGCGGACCTGCCGACGGTGAGGGTCACCGCGCCGAAGC
>JBASBO010000361.1:0-6370 GCA_049651165.1 Xanthobacteraceae bacterium
CCGCCGCGGGCCACAGCGCCGCCGTCCGCTTCGCACCGGTGCGCGCCGACGGCACGATGACGATCGGCCTTGACGACGACGCCATCGACGTCCGCCTGGTTCCGCTCGGCGACGATCGCTTCACCGCCATCGTCGGCGCGCGGCGCGAGGTCGTCCGTATCCACGCGGCGCACCAGACCATCCATGTCCACGGCGGCGGCGACGTCCATGCGATTGCAGCGCTGCCCTATCTCAGCTACATCAGCGCCGCCGCGGAAGTGAGCGGCGAGTTGCGCGCGCCGATGACCGGCATGATTCTCAAGGTCAACGTCGCGGTCGGCGACAGGGTACGCACCGGCGACATCGCCGCCGTTCTGGAGTCGATGAAGATGGAACTGCGCATCGTCAGCGAGATCGACGGCACCGTCACTGCCGTCAACTGCCGCGCCGGCGAAACCGTCGAGCGCAACGCCGTGGTCGTCACCGTCACGCCGGAGGCGTCGTCGTGACGCAACGGCGCAGCTTCACCGGCGCGCAGGGCGGGCGGATCGCCGCCGAAGTCCTCGGCGAAGGGCCGCCGGTGGTGCTCGCCCATGGCGGCGGACAAACCCGCGCGGCGTGGACCAAGGTCACGCGCACGCTCGCCAAAGCCGGCTATCAGGCCATCGCCATCGACATGCGCGGCCACGGCGAGAGCGAGTGGTCGGCGGCGGGCGCCTATCACTTCATCGACTTCGCCGCCGATCTCGTCGGCATCGCCGGGCAACTGGAGGCGCGTCCCGCGCTGGTCGGGGCGTCGCTCGGCGGCATCGCCGGACTTCTGGCCGAGGGCGAACTGCAGCCCGGCGTGTTCAGTTCGCTGACGCTGGTGGACGTCACGCCGCAACTGCAACGGGAGGGCGTCGCGCACATCCTCGGCTTCATGGCCGCGCATCTCGCCGACGGCTTTGCCACCGCCGACGAAGCCGCGGCCGCCATCGGCGCCTATCTGCCGCACCGGAAACAGCGCGGCGCGTCCAGCACGCTCGACCGTTACTTGCGCAAATGCGACGACGGCCGGCTGCGCTGGCACTGGGACCCCCGCTTCATCGCCGCCGCCAACACCACACCCCCGGACCAGGCGTCCGCCCGCTTTGCCGCGGCGGCGCGCGCCCTGCGCCTTCCGGTTCATTTGATCCGGGGCGCATCCAGCAATCTGGTCACGGAAGACGGGGCGCGGCATTTCCTTCAGCTCGCGCCTCACGCCGCCTACAGCGATATCGCCGGCGCGGGACACATGGTGGTCGGCGATCGGAACGACGCTTTCACCGACGCGATTCTGCAATTTCTGCGCGATCGCACACCGTCGTCGTAAACGGCGAGCGCGATCCCCTACGACCTTCGGAGGTGCCGGCCGCAAGCGCCCAATATCGCGCTTGCGTGACAATCCGGCGCTGGTTAGCTTGATTGCAAAGCCTTCGCAGAAAGGCTCTCCCCTTCCCGGAAAGCGCCGACCGCGCGGATCGGAATCGTGGATGACGGACGGAAACGACAAGTTGGGGGACAGGCGCGACGGCGCCGGCCCGGTGCTGGAATGTCGCGCGATCGAGCGGCGCTTCGGCGGCATCGTGGCGCTGAACGGCATCGACCTCCGCATCGGGCGCGGCGAGATTTTCGGCCTGGTCGGCCCGAACGGCTGCGGCAAGACCACGCTCACCAACGCCATCACCGGATTTTATCCGCCGCAGCGCGGCAACATCCTGCTGAACGGAACCGACATCACCGGGCTTGCGCCGCACAAGGTGGCGCGCCTCGGCGTCGCGCGCACGTTCCAGAATCTCGCGCTGTTCAACGGCATGAGCGTGCTCGACAACATTCTGCTCGGCCGCCACGTCCACATGCACGCCAGCGTGTGGCGCACCGCCGGCTACTGGTGGCTGGCGCAGGGCGACGAAACCGCCAATCGCGCCGCGGTGGAAGACGTCATCGACTTCCTGCAACTGGAAAGCGTGCGCGACGAACTGGTGGACGGCATTCCGATCGGCCTCAAGAAGCGCGTCGAACTGGCGCGCGCGCTGGCCGCCGAACCGAGCCTTTTGATTCTCGACGAGCCGATGGCCGGCATGAATCAGGAGGAAAAGGAATACATGGCGCGCTTCATCCTCGATGCGCGCGACGAGCGCCACGTCACGGTGCTTTTGATCGAGCACCACATGGACGTCATCACCGGCATCTGCGACCGCATGCTGGCGCTCAACTACGGCGCGATGATCGGCTCCGGCGTGCCGGCCGATGTGGTCGCCGATCCGCGCGTGGTCGAAGCCTATATCGGAGGCGCCCATGCCGTGGGCTGAAAGCGGCGCGCCGCCCGGCGCAACCTGGGATTTCGATACCGACACCACGCTGGTCCGGCTGCTCGCGCGCAACGCCGAGGTGTGTCCCGACGCCGTCGCCATGCGCGAGAAAAGCAAGGGCATCTGGCAGGAAACCACCTGGCGCGGGCTTCTCGATACGATGCTGGAATGCGCCGCCGGCCTCGAAGACCTGGGCTTCCGCGCCGGCGACGTCATGCTGGTGGTCGGCGACAACCGCCCGCGCCTCTACATCGGCATGATCGCGGCCGGCGCGCTCGACGGTCACGCGATGCCGGCCTTTCCCGACGCCACGCTCGACGAAATCCGCCATTTCGTCCACGAGGCCGCCGCCCGCTTCGTGCTCGCCGAGGATCAGGAGCAGGTGGACAAGATGCTCGACCTGCGCGAGCAGGGCGTCGCCATCGAGCACATCGTCTACGACGATCCGCGCGGGCTCAACGCCTATCCCTTTCCCGGATTGATCGCGTGGGACGCGCTGTGCGCGCGCGGCGCGGCGCGGCTGAAGGCGGAACCCGGCCTGCGCGAGGCGCTGATCCGGCGCGCCCGGCCCGACGGCCCCGCGGTGTTCGTGCATTCGTCCGGCTCCACCGGCAAGCCGAAAGGCGTCGTGCTGTCGCATCGCAACCTGCTGTCGGGCGTGCGCAATGCCCATCGCGGCGGCGCGTTCGGTTTCGGCGAGAGCATCCTGGCCTATCTGCCGATGGCCTGGGTCGGCGACTTCGCCGTCACCGTCGCCGCCGGCGTCGCGCTGCGCTTCATCATCAACATCCCGGAGCGGCAGGAAACCGTGCTGCACGACCTGCGCGAGGTGGCGCCGACCTTCTACCTCGCCGCGCCGCGAAGCTGGGACAACCTGCTCACCACCATTCAGGTGCGCATGGAGGATTCGACGCCGCTCAAGAAGGCGGTTTACCGGTTCTTCATGGCCGCGGCGCTCGCCGCCGAGCGGCGCAAGCTGGAAGGCCATTCGCCGACGCTGATGGAACGGCTGCTCGCGCCGCTCGGCGAGGCGCTGGTGTTCGGCCCCATCAAGGATCAGTTCGGGCTGTCGCGGCTGCGCGGGGCCTTCACCGGCGGCGAGGCGATGGGCGAGGACACCTTCGTGTTCTACCGTGCGCTCGGCATCAAGCTGCGTCAGCTTTACGGGCAGACCGAAAGCAGCGCCTACAACGCGCTGCAAAGCCCGGACGAGGTGCGGCTGCACACCGTCGGCCGCCCGCTGCCCGGCGTCGAGGCGCAAATCAGCGACGCCGGCGAGATCCTGATCCGCTCCGGCAGCGTGTTCGGCGGCTATTTCAAGCAGGAGGCCGCGACCCGCGAGGCGCTGCGCGACGGCTGGCTGCACACCGGCGACGCCGGCTATCTCGAACCCAACGGCCACCTCGTGGTGCTCGGCCGCGTCTCCGACGTGGTCCACACCGCCAAGGGCGAGCGCTACATCCCCAACTATATCGAGAACCGTCTCAAGTTCAGCCCCTATATCAAGGAGGCCGCGGTGCTCGGCGCCGGGCGCGACACGCTCGCGGCGCTGATCTGCATCGACAAGGAGGCGGTCGGCTTCTGGGCCGAGCTGCGCGGCATCTCGTACATGTCCTACGCCGACCTGTCGCAGAAACCGGAGGTCATCGCGCTGATCCATGAGGCGGTGAGGCACGTCAACCGCACCTTGCCCGAGGCGCTGCATCTCACGCGCTTCGTCTGCCTGCACAAGGAATTCGACGCCGACGACGGCGAGATCACCCGCACCCGGAAAATCCGCCGCAACGTCGTCGAGGAGCGTTACGCGCCGATCATTCACGCCATCTACGACAACCGGCGCAGCGTGCTGATGAAGGCGCGGATCACTTACGAGACCGGCGAGGTCGGCGTCATCGAGCGCACGCTGGCGGTACAGGAGACTTGAGGCATGGATATCCTGCTGCTGCTTGAATCGGCAACCAACGGCGCGCTGGTCGGGCTGATGTACGCGCTGGTCGCCATGGGCATCGTGCTGATCTACAAGTCGTCGTCGGTGCCGAACCTGGCGCAGGGCGCGATGGTGATGCTGGCGGGCTACGTCATTCTGGCGTTCGCGGGTCAGGCCGGCCTGCCGCTGCTGTTGGCGATCCCGCTCGGCGTGGCGACGATGTTCGGCATCGGGCTCGGCATCGAGCGCGTGGCGCTGCGGCGGCTCGCCGGCCGCCCGATCATCATGATCCTGATGATGACGCTGGGCCTCGAAATCTTCCTGCGCGCCGGCGCGATGACGATCTGGGGCGGCACCGCGCGGCCGATGCCGATCGGCATCAGCGACGATCCGCTGTTTCTCGGGCCGCTGCTCATCAACCGCGCCTACGCCGTCGGGGCCGCGGTCGCGGTGGTGATGTTCGTGCTGCTGGCGCTGTTCTTCCGCACCCGGCTCGGCGTGGTGCTGCGCGCCATCTCCGACGACTACACCGCCGCATGGTCGGTCGGCATCTCGGTCGAGCGCGGGGTGGCGCTGTCATGGGCGCTGTCGGCGGTGGTCGCCACCGTCGCCGCTGTGCTGTGGGGCGCGGTGCAGGGCGTCGACCAGTCGCTGGCGCTGCTGCTGCTCAAGGGCGTGACGGTGGCGGTGCTGGGCGGGCTCGACAGCATCGGCGGCGCGCTGCTCGCCGGCGTCCTGCTCGGCATCGTCGAGGGCGTCGCCTCGGTCATCCTCGACCCGCTGCTCGGCGGGGCGAGCCGCGAACTGGTGGACGCGGCGATGCTGATCCTCACCATCATGCTGCGGCCGCACGGACTGTTCGGCCGCCACGACATCGAGCGGGTGTGATCTCATGCTGTTCCGCCAGGCAGGCATCCTTCACACCAGCTACGCCGCCGACCGCGCGCTGTTTCCGATTCCCGCAGACCGCTGGATGATCGGCGCGCTGCTGCTGCTGGCGGCGGCCGCGCCGTTCTACATGAGCACGCTGTATCTCTCCAGCTACCTGCTGCCGTGGCTGGTGTGGACCGCCGCCGCGCTCGGCCTCAACCTGATTCTCGGCTGGGCCGGCCAGTTCCACTTCGGCTATGCCGCGGTGATGGGCATCGGGGCCTATGCCGCCGTCCACGCCCAGCGCAACGGCGTCCCGTGGGAAATCGCGCTGGTGCTGGCCGGGCTGACGGCGGCGGCGATCGGCACCGTGTTCGCCTTCGCGGCGCTACGGGTGAAGGGGCTCTATCTCGCGCTCTCGACGCTGGCGCTGCAATTCGTGATGGACTGGACCATCTCCCACGTCCCGGCGATCTCCGGCGGCACGCAGGCGACCTTGCAGGCCCCCGACATCCGCGTCCTCGGCGTTCCGGTCACCTCCGACGCCGGGCTCTATTACGTGGCGCTGGTGTGGTGCGTGCTGGTCACCACCTTCATGCTGAACCTGAGGCGCACCGCGCTCGGCCGCGCGCTGGTCGCGGTGCGCGAGAAGGACTACGCCGCCGCGGTGATCGGCGTGAACAGCTTCTCCTTCAAGCTCGTCGCCTTCGCGACCTCCTCCTTCATCGCCGGCGTCAGCGGCGCGATCCTGATCGGGACCTTCTACCACGCGGTGACGCCGGAGCAGTTCTCGGTGGACGTCTCGATTCAGGCGCTGGCGATGGTGATCGTCGGCGGGCTCGGCAGCATCATCGGCAGCTATTTCGGCGCGGCCTTCATCCTGCTGATGCCCGGCGCGATGAACGCCTTCATCTCGTGGCTGACGGCGCAGTTCGGCTTTTCGCTCGGCGTCGAGACGCTGGCGCACCTGCCGCACGCGCTGTACGGCGCGCTGATTATCGGCTTCCTGCTGATCGAGCCGCTGGGGCTCGGCAAGATCTACGGCAACATCCGCGACTATCTGCTGGTGTGGCCGTTCGGCTACGTCAAGAAATAGCGAGCCATCGCCGCCATGACCGAAACCGCAACCGCCCCCATCCTGTCGCTCAACAACGTCGAGGTCGTCTACGACTACGTCTCGCTGGCGATCAAGGGCGTCTCGCTCGACGTGCCGGACGGCGGTATGGTGGCGCTGCTCGGGGCCAATGGCGCGGGCAAGAGC
>JBASBO010000362.1:0-3252 GCA_049651165.1 Xanthobacteraceae bacterium
CGCTGGAGGCGGTCGCGGCGGCGATGGGCGGCGCGTAAGCCGGCGTCCGGCCTCAGCGCGACATCAGCGCCGGCACCGTCATCGAGCGCAGGATATTGCGCGTCACCCCGCCCAGCACGAACTCGCGCAGCCGCGAGTGGCCGTAGCCGCCCATCACGATCATGTCCGCCGAACGGTCGGCGGCGTGCGACAGGATGGCGTCGGCGACGCTGCGCTCGGGCACCGATATGGTTTCGATCTCGATCGTCACGTCGTGGCGGGCGAGGTGGTTGGCGATCTCGATGCCGAGAATCTCGCCTTTCGGCTTCTCGTCCCGGCCGCCGGTGACGTTGAGGATTTCCACGGTCCTGGCCCGCTTGAGGAACGGCAGGGCGTCGTTGACCGCCCGCGCGGCCGGCGCGCCGCCGTCCCAGCAGCACAGCACCCGGCCGAGCTTCAGCCCTTCGTTCTGGATGTAGGGCACGACGATCACCGGCCGCCCGGTGTTGAACAGCGCCGCCTCGATGATGAGGTCGTTGTCGGGGCCGTCGCCGTCGCTCTGGCGCACGATGCTGAGATCGTAGTGCCGCGCCAGCGTGGCGAACGCATCCGGCGGGCCGAAGCCGGCCTCCAGCACCAGATGATCGGAGAACGACAGCCGGCTGCGCGCGGTCGCGGCGTGGAAGCGGTCGAGCGCGGTGCGCGCCGCCTGTTCGCTTTGCGCCAGCAGGGCGGCGATGACGTTGCCGGGAACGCCGACCATGCCGTAATCGGGCAGACCGGCGAGGTTGCCGAAGGCGACCGCGCCGAGGTGGGCGTCGAAGGTTTCCGCCACCGAGACGGCGAAGGCGAGCGCCTGATCGTGCAGCCTGTCGTGTTCGAGTTTGACGATGAGATCTTTCATGGCGGGATTCCTTCGTTGGCCAGCATACAGGCTAGCGCGGTGGCGACGGCCGGAATTGCGAAGCCGCAAGGAATCCTGATTTTTGCGACGGGTTTACGACCGCCCGGCGCGGCGGCCGGTTGGCGTGAAGAAAACGCGCCCCGCCATGTCCCGGGCGCGATTGCCACGTGCAACGCTGCCTCGCAGAACCGGGATCGTCGCGAACACTGTCGCTGGAACGGCCCCGGCTCTGCGCGGCGTCACTTCGTGCCGCGGCGCGTCCGGGACACGGAGCCATTTCCAACGGTCGCCTCAACCGTTCGCGGGAGGGTCGCCGCCGAGCAGTCGCCGCGTCGCCGGCGGGATCGGCACCGGCCGGTGCGTGGTCTGATCGGTGTTGACCCAGACGATCTCGCCGGTCGCCAGCACCGCGTCGCTGTCCTTGCGGAAGATCGCGAGTTCGAACGTCAGGCTCGAACTGCCGAGCCGCGCCACCCGCGCGCCGACATCCAGATCCCAGTCGAACAGGATCGGAGCCTTGTACTCGACCACCGATCTGACGACGTGGAAATCGACGCCGGACTGCTTGGCGTCGGCATATTGGTCGTAGCCGAGCGCGCGAAAAAACTCGGTGATGGTGGTGTCGTAATAGGTGAGGTAGTGGGCGTTGAACACCACGCCCTGACCGTCGATCTCGGAGTAGCGCACTCGGAACGGATGGAAGAAGCGGAACTGGTCGCGCGTCATGGTTCGGCGAGTCCTTCCTGAGCCACGATGGCCGGCGTTACGCCGGCGCCATCGCCTTGGTCAGGTTGTCGGCCACCTTGTCGAGGAAGCCGGTGGTGGAGAGCCAGCGCTGGTCGGCCCCCACCAGCAGCGCGAGGTCCTTGGTCATGAAGCCGGATTCGACGGTGGCGACGCAGACCCGCTCCAGCGTCTTGGCGAACTTCGCAAGCTCGGCGTTGTCGTCGAGCTTGGCGCGGTGGGCCAACCCTTGCGTCCAGGCGAAGATCGAGGCGATCGAGTTGGTCGAGGTCTCCTTGCCCTTCTGGTGCTCGCGGTAGTGGCGCGTGACGGTGCCGTGGGCGGCCTCCGCCTCCACCGTCCTGCCGTCGGGGGTGAGCAGCACCGAGGTCATCAGCCCGAGCGAGCCGTAGCCTTGCGCCACCGTGTCGGACTGCACGTCGCCATCGTAGTTCTTGCAGGCCCAGACGTATCCGCCGGACCACTTCAGCGCCGACGCCACCATGTCGTCGATCAGGCGGTGCTCGTAGGTCAGGCCCTTGGCCTCGAAGTCCTTCTTGAACTCGGCGTCGTAAAGCTCCTGGAAGATGTCCTTGAAGCGGCCGTCATAGACCTTGAGGATGGTGTTCTTGGTCGAGAGGTAGACCGGATAGCCGCGCGACAGGCCGTAATTGAACGAGGCGCGGGCGAAATCGCGGATCGAGTCGTCGAGGTTGTACATGCCCATGGCGACGCCGGCGCCGGGCGCCTGGAACACCTCGCGCTCGATCACGCTGCCGTCCTCGCCGACGAACTTCATCGTCAGCACGCCCTTGCCGGGAAACTTGAAGTCGGTGGCGCGATATTGATCGCCGAAGGCGTGACGGCCGATGATGATCGGCTTCGACCAGCCCGGCACCAGCCGCGGCACGTTCTTGCAGATGATCGGCTCGCGGAAGATCACGCCGCCGAGAATGTTGCGGATGGTGCCGTTGGGCGACTTCCACATCTGCTTGAGGTTGAACTCCTTCACCCGCGCCTCGTCCGGGGTGATGGTGGCGCATTTGACGCCGACGCCGTGCTTCTTGATGGCGTTGGCGGCGTCGACGGTGACCTGATCGTTGGTCTTGTCGCGGTATTCGATTCCGAGGTCGTAATAGTCAAGGTTCACATCGAGGAACGGGTGGATCAGCTTGTCCTTGATGTACTGCCAGATGATCCGGGTCATCTCGTCGCCGTCGAGTTCGACAACGGGGTTGGTCACCTTGATTTTCGCCATGGGAAGTCGGGCCTTTTCACAAACTGCGCGTCACGCGAGGGTCGAATGGAGCTTGCCGCCGGGCTATAGCATCGCGCGGCCGGTGGCGAAAGCCGAAGGCGCCGCGCGGGACGGCCATTTCGACCGATTCCGCCCGCTGCCTCGCGCCTTGTCCCGTGTCTTGCCCCGTGTCTTGCCTCACGGCGGCAAAAATGCTCGACAGGCAGCCGCGCGTCCTTCCGATGCGGCGTTTCCCCATCCCAGCGAAGAAAGCGAAGCGGCATGTCCGGTTCAGGCACCGACAAGACCAAATGCGGCCGGACTATCGAGGGTCCGGCGGTGGTGCTGGTGGAGCCGCAGCTTGGCGAGAACATCGGCATGGCGGCGCGCGCCATGGGCAATTTCGGGC
>JBASBO010000363.1:0-9618 GCA_049651165.1 Xanthobacteraceae bacterium
CTCCTGCTGTGCCGGCGGCTGCGCGGAAACCGGCGGCAGGTTGCCGGCTGCGGCGGCCGGCGACGCGTCGTAGGACGGCTGACGCGGCGGCGGTTGTTGGCCATAGGGATTGGCGGGGCCTGTCCGGGTCTGCGCCGGCGGCATCGCGGCGACATTGCCGGCGGGTTGGCCCGCGCCGCCCTGCAACTGCTGAAGCTGCTGCTCCAGCAAGCGGTTGCGGTGCTGCAATTCCTCGTTCTGGCCGGTAAGCCGGCGCAACTGGTTTTCCAGTTGCTCGACGCGCATCGCCGGATCGCCGCTGTCGTCGTCATAGCGTTGCGCCGTAGCCGGCGAGGAGACGATGAGCGCGACGGTGACGACCGCGGCCATGACACGCGCGCGTTTCGGAAGCGCGAGTTTTGCGGTTGTGACTGACATTCCTGCCTGACGAATAAAAATAAAGCACCGGTTCCGGGCTGCTCAGCTTGAGGACCGGAGTGCGCCAAAAATGTGACTCAACCGATCGGATTCAAGCCGTGCGGACGGTTAAATCATAGCGTATCGGCACGCCCCTGGCAAAACCGGCCGGCGTGCCGGCGCCGCCAATACCGACCTTTCCAAAACGAAACCGGCGCCCGAGGGCGCCGGCCGAATGAATTGTCGTCACTTGCGCGCGAGGTCAGGAACCGGCGTTCAGCACGGTGACGGCGCGACGGTTCTGCGACCAGCACGAGATGTCGTTGCACACCGCGACCGGACGTTCCTTGCCGTAGGAGATGGTGCGCATCCGCTGCGCCGGAATGCCGCGCGAGATGAAGAACGAACGCACCGCCTGCGCGCGGCGCGCGCCCAGCGCGATATTGTATTCGCGGGTGCCGCGCTCGTCGGCGTGGCCTTCGATGGTGAACGAATAGCGATTGTAGGTCTGCAACCACTGCACCTGCTTTTCCAGCGTGGCGACGGCCTGCGGCGTCAGGTCGGTCTGATCGCTTTCGAAGAACACGCGATCGCCGACGTTGACCACGAAATCCTGCTGACTGCCCGGCGCCGCGGCTCCGGCCATTCCCGCCCCATCGGCGCCCAGTCCGTTCTTGTTGGCGCACGCGCCCATCGACAGCGCCACCGCAACCACGGCGGCCAGCTTCAATCCCTGGAGGAATCGCTTGTGAAAGGTCATTCCGGAGCCTCCAACGCTCACGATTTGTCTGATGACCCGGTCTACAGGGCGTTGGTTAAGCGAACGTTCCGTCAACCTTGATGAGGTGTTGCGAAGATCGATCAAATGCCGTCAGCCACGAACAACCGGCCGGGATGGTTAATGGCGAGCAAATATGGCGCGAACGTGAATCGTAGAAACGGGCGCGCGCGGCCGTGTTGAATAACGGCCCTCTGCCGCATTTTTACAACAGCGCCGCGGTTCGCCCCGATGGCCGGCCGCTTACGATCCCGGCGCGATCGAGGCGTGGCCGCACGACAGTTGCGGCAGCCGAACGATCGACGGCCGGCGCCCGGTGCGGCGCTCGAACAACATGCGCCGCTCGAAGTAACTTGAACGCAGATGCGGGAAGCGCGCGAAGATCTTTTCGCGCTGCGCCGGGAAATCGATGGCGAGCAGGCTGATCGGCTTGGTCAGGCCCGGATAATCGCGCGGCGGCGCCAGCGGGTGCATGAAGATGCGGCGATAGAATGCCTGATGCTCGGCCCGCACCGACGCCAGCCCGATGTCGGCGTTGAAATACTGACAGGCCACATAGGCGAGCCGCAGCGTCATGTAGGGCAGTTCGGGAAAGCGGCGAGCGCGGACCGGGTCCGCCACGAACCGGGTCGGATCGACCATGACCTTGCCCTTCGCCAGCTCCGGCTTCAGCAATTCCGGAAACACCTCGACCGACGGCGTGACCGGCTGCTCGGGAGACGCTACCGAGATACGCAGCGAACTGACGAGATCGCCGTCGAGATAGACGCCGAAAATCCAGCTGTTCGGCAAATCGTCGAAACGATCGCTGATCTTGTGTTCCGGGTTGGGAGCGATGGCGCCTTCCTGAAGATAGGCGCGGTAGCGCAACCGATAGATTTCATCCCGCTCGGCTTCGGTTTCAATCAGTTGGTAGTCGACGTGATCGAGAAGCTCGAGGCCGCGCGTGAAGGCGCGACCGGTGACTTTTTCTGCTTGATTCATTTCGAGCCCCTGCGCTGTCCCGAGCGCCGCGCGACGTATTCACGAAGGTTAATGCGTCCTTAAGCAAAGTCAAAGATATCGAACCGATAAGGTTAACCCCGGCACACGGCGATGTTGTGACGCGACGCTATTGCAATGTGCCGATGTATTTGCGTCTGTTGCGGAAGGTACGTTAGGCTCTCGATCGCGACGGCAGTGCAACAAGGTTCCCCGTTGCGCGGCGTCCGTGCGACGCATTAAGCAATTCGCGGATCGTCGCCGCCGGAACCGGCTTGCTGAACAGATAGCCCTGCGCTTCGGTGACGGTGCCGTCGGCGCTGATGAGGTCAAGCTGCTCGCTGGTCTCGATGCCCTCCACCACCACCGACATTCCGAGATCGGCGCTGAGTCGCGCCACGCCGCGCAGCAGCGTCAACGGGCGGGCGGTATCGATTCCTTCCAGGAACGAGCGGTCGATCTTGACCTTGTGGAGCGGGAAGTTGTGCAGATAGCTCAGGCTCGAATAACCGGTGCCGAAATCGTCCAGCGCAATCCGCACGCCTTCGGCGTTCAACTGCATCAAGACGTGGCGGGTCCACTGCGTATTGCGCAGCAACGACGATTCGGTGATTTCGATTTCGAGCCGGTCGGCGGGAAGGCCGGACACCTCCAGCGCATAGCGGACCTCGCTCAGCACGTCGCGCTGGTGGAACTGCTGCGAGGAGAAATTGACCGCGACGCGCACGCCGTCCGGCCACTTCATGCACTCGATGCAGGCTTTGCGGAGAATCCAGCGACCGAGGTCGACGATCAGGCCCATATCCTCGGCCACGGGAATGATTTCCGCGGGCGACACCGTGCCGCGCTCGGGATGGTTCCAGCGCAGCAGCGCCTCGCAGGTGGTGATCCGCCCCGATTTCAGATTGACGAGCGGCTGATAGAACAGTTCGAACTCCTCGTTGGCGAGCGCGCGCCGCAGGTCGAGTTCGAGGATGCGCCGGGCCTCGACCGTCTCCGCCATCTCCTCGCGGAAGAAGCAGAAGGTGCCGCGCCCGTCGGCCTTGGCGCGATAGAGCGCCATGTCGGCGTTCTTGAGCAGCACGTCGGCGGTGGTCGCGGGCGAGGTCACGGCAATGCCAATGCTGGTGCCAATCTCCACCAGATGCAGGTCGATCTCGTAGCGTTCGCTCAGCCGCTCGACGATGCGTCGCGCCAGACTGGCCGCGTCGTCGTTCGAGGCGATATTGCGCTGGAACACCACGAACTCGTCGCCGCCGAAGCGGGCGACGAAATCGTCGGGGCGCATCATCTCGCGCAGGCGGTCCGCCACCATGCACAACAGCCGATCGCCGCACGGATGACCGAGCGTATCGTTGACCTGCTTGAACTGATCGAGATCGATGAACAGCAGCGCCGATGTGGTGCCGCGGGCTTCCGCCAACAGCCGCTCGATCTCGTCGCGGAAATTCACCCGGTTGGGCAGGCCCGTCAGTTCGTCGAATCGCGCGAGGCGGGTGATTTTCGCTTCCGCCATGCGCCGCTCGGTGATGTCCTCGACCAGCACCACGCTGCCGCGCCCGGTCATCGGCTGGAACGTCCATGACAGCGCCCGCATCCCGGCGTGAGGCTCGACGGTGATGATCTCGCCGGCCTGCGCGTTTTCGATCTCGGACAGAATTAGATTGGCGCTGTCCTCGGCGAGAATTTCCGAGCGGCGGCACTCCGCAACGATTTCGCGCGCATGGATTCCACGCAGCGCGGCCTCGCCCGGCAAACCCATCATCTCGCTGAAGCGATGGTTCATCACCACCAGCCGGCCGTCAGCGTTGAACATGCACAAGCCGTGCGGCATGTTGTTCAGCGCGGTGTCGAACTGGCTCGCGAGCGCTGCCTCCCGTTCCCGCGCGATCCAGGCATTGACGTAGATCCGTTGCAGGCTGGAGGTCAGCCGGCGGATGGCGGCGAAAAACACAATGCTGAGCAGCGCGAGCACGATGTGATAGACGCCGCCGACGGCGAGCAACACGGCGATCAGCGGCCCGCACGCCAGCAGCACCTGCAAATGGAAAATCTTGGGACGGCCGAAGGTGCGCCCGACACCCGCAGAGGTGTAGGCCGCCACCGTCGTGACGCAAAGCATGTGGGCGGCCGCGTCGTCGGTCCACAACAGCACCGCGACGCTCCAGGCGCCGAGCGCAATGCCGTAAGCAACCGCGCCGAGCCGGTAGCGCTTCTCCCAGACTACCGCCTCGCTCACGGTCAGCGCGGCGTTGCGCTGCTTGTAGCGATACATCTGCCAGGCGCGCGCCATGCCGACCGCAATGAACAGCGGCACACAGAGCCAGCACCAGGGATCCCCGGTGACAGCCGCAATGACGGCGGCGGCGATCGCGGGGCCGAACACGCCGAGGACCATCGGCGCCGGGTTCATGAACAGCGAGTCCACCAGCGCGGCATAGATCGTCGGCGACAACCTGCTGTCTTGATCCTGCTTTTTCAGTTTGACCAACTGCATCGTCCGGGTGCGGGCTCTGTTGCGCCCACGATCCTACCGCGCTCAGATAAAGCCTTCCTGAGCGAACATCGTTACCAAGACCTTGCCGGGTCGGCGGAATGTCGCGATAGGCATGCTTTTTCAACCGGATACGAGCTTTGGTCCGGATTCTTGCACGCCGCAGTTGAAGGCGTTAACGCCGCGTTTACGATAACAGCGGCGACCATGCCGGGTCGGATGCGAAGCCCGGCGTCGGCACCTTCTGCTCGTTGCGCCCGGAAATATCGACGGTGTAGAGCGACGGCCCGCCGCCCCCGCCAGGATCGCGGAAGAACATCACGACGCGGCCGTTGGGCGCGAATGTCGGTCCCTCGTTGTGGAAGCCCGAGGTCAGGATGCGCTCGCCCGATCCGTCGGCCTTCATGATGCCGATCGCGAACTGGCCGCCGCCCTGCTTGGTGAAGGCGATGTAGTCGCCGCGCGGCGACCACACCGGCGTCGAGTAGCTGCCGTCGCCGAAGGAGATGCGCTGGGCGCCGCCGCCACCGGCGGGCATCACGTAAATCTGCGGCTTGCCGCCGCGATCGGACTCGAAGCAGATCCGCGCGCCGTCCGGCGAATAGGACGGCGAAGTGTCGATCGCAGGCGTATCGGTCAGCCGCGTCGTCGATTTCGAGCGCAGGTCCATCACGAACAGGTTCGAGTTGCCGCCCTGCTGCAAGCTCATGATAATGCGCTGGCCGTCCGGCGAGAACCGCGGCGAGAACGACATGCCGGGGAAATTGCCGACGATCTCGCGCTGCCCGGTTTCGATGTTGAACAGATAGACCCGCGGATCGCCCTGCCCGAACTCCATATAGGTGATTTCCTGCGTGGAGGGCGAGAAACGCGGCGTCAGCACGAGGTCCGAGCCGCGCGTCAGATAGCGCACGTTGGCGCCGTCCTGATCCATCAGCGCCAGCCGCTTGACGCGGCGCTGCGCCGAGCCGCTCTCGTCGACGAACACGATGCGGCTGTCGAAATAACCCTTCTCGCCGGTCAGGCGCTCGTAGATCTGATCGGAGATGATATGTGCGATGCGCCGCCAGTTCTCCGGCGCGGTGAAATACTGCTGGCCGGTGAGCTGCTGGCCGGAAGCAACGTCCCACAGCCGGAATTCGGCCTTGAGCCGGCCGTCGCCCTGGCGCGTCATGCGGCCGGTGACGAGCGCCTGCGCGTTGATGGTCTTCCAGTTCTGGAACTGCGGCGCGGCGTCGATGCTGGTGATCTTCTCGATGAAGGCCGCCTGATCGATCGGCGCGAACAGGCCGCTGCGCTTGAGGTTGTTGGTGATGACCTGCGCCACGCCGTTGCCGACCTCGCCGTCCGACGGCGTGCCGGCGACGAAATTCGGGATCGCGATCGGCATCGGCGCGACGTTGCCCTCGGTCACCTGCAACCGGGTCTGCGCGCGCGCCAGCGACGGCAGCAGCAGGCCGGCGGCGGCGCCGCCGATCAGGGCGCGGCGGCGATCGATCAGGGCAGCGGACGGAAAGGACGATTTCAGCAACATCGCTCGCTCATCTCACAAAGTATCAGTTAAACATCAACCGTTGAACATCTGGCGCGGATCGAAGGTCACGATCATGTCCTTCCACTGCTCGTAGGTCGCCGGCCGCAGCATGTCGTAAGGCTGCGCCTGCAACACCGCGCGCATAGCGGCGTCCGCCGCCGCCCGATAGCGCGGCGAGGAGCCGTGGGAAACGATTTCCGGCGGCCCCGCCAGCCGCTTGTCCGGCGTCAGGCGGATGCGGATATCGACGATCAGTTCTTCCGGCCGCTCGATGCCGGCCTGCACGTTCCACAGCTTGGTCAGCCGCGCCCGCAGCGCATCCAGTTCGGATTGCGACAGCGTCGCCGCGGTGCCGCGCGCGGCGCCCAGCGACGCGGTGGCGTTGAGTTGCTCGCCGGTCGCGGCATGACGCGACGGCTCGCGCTTGTCGAGCAATGCCGCGATTTTCGACTGATCGAACACGCGCTCGCGTTTCGGCTCCGGCGGCTTGGGCGGCGCGGCCTTGGCCTGCGGCTTCGGCGTCGGCTTCTTGGCCTCGTCCTTCTTCAGCGCTTCGGCGATCGGATCGACCTTCGGCGGATCGGGCTTCTTCTCGATCGGCTTCGGCTCGTCCTTCGGCTTCTGCTCGGCGACCGGCTTCGGCGGATCGGGCTTTTTCTCCACCGGCTTTTCGACCGGCTTCGGCGGCGGCTCGGGCGCGGCCTCGGTCTTCACTTCCGGCTTCTCGGTGATCTTGCCGGCGGTGTCGTCGACCGGCTTGGCCTCGGCGACCTTCTCGACCAGCGGCTTCGGCTTGTCCTTCTCGCCGCTCTTGGCGCCGGCGGTGATCTTCGACAACTGATCGGCCGAGATGATATCGACCGGCATCGACTCCGGCGGCGGCGCTTCCAGCGAACGGGCCGAAAACGACACCAGACCCCACCCGATCACGAGGACGTGCAGGGCCACCGACGCGACGAGGGTCTTGTCGATCTTCACCTCAGCTTCCTTGCTCCACCTCGGTCACCAGCGCGACGCGGCGGAAACCGGCAGACGACAGCCGCCCCATGACCCTCATGACCGTGCCGTAATCGACCTTTTTGTCGCCGCGCACGAAAATGCGCTCGTCCATGCCGGCGCGCGCCTCGGTGATCGCCTTCAGCTTCGGCACCAGTTCGTCGATGGCGATCTCGGTGTCGTTGAGAAACACCTGTCCCTTGACGTTGACCGACAGCGTCAGCGGCTCCTTGTCCTGATCGAGGCTCTTGGCCTGGGTCTGCGGCAGGTCGAGCGGCACGCCGACGGTGAGCAGCGGCGCCGACACCATGAAGATGATGAGCAGCACCAGCATCACGTCAACCATCGGGGTGACGTTGATCTCCGACATCGGCGCTGCGCGCCGCCGCCGGCCGCGCCCGCCGCCAGAGACGCCCGCCACATTCATGCCCATGATGACGCACCCGCCATTGGCCTCACCCGCGCTCGTCGATCTGCCGCGACAGGATCGCGGAGAACTCGTCGGCGAATCCTTCCAGGCGCTGGGCCTGACGATTCACCTCGGCTGTGAACTTGTTGTAGAAAATAGTCGCCGGAATGGCGGCGATAAGGCCGATGGCAGTCGCGAACAACGCCTCTGCGATGCCCGGCGCAACAACCGCGAGCGAGGTGTTCTTCGAAGCCGCGATCGACTGAAAGCTCGACATGATACCCCACACCGTGCCGAACAGGCCGACGAAGGGCGACGCCGAGCCGACCGTCGCCAGCACCAGCAGGCGGCGTTCGAGCCGCTCGATCTCGCGCGCGATCGAGACGTTCATCACTTTCTCGATGCGCATCTGCAAGCCGGCGAACGAACGCGCCTGACTTTCGAACGAACGCTTCCATTCGCGCATCGCGGCGACGAAGCAGGCGGCCATCGATTGCGTCGGCCGCGCCGCCAGCGAGCGGTACAATTCCTCGATCGACTCGCCCGACCAGAACGCCTGCTCGAAGCGATCCATCGCGCGCCGGGTGCGGCCGAAAAGCAAAATCTTGTCGATGGCGATCGCCCACACCCACACCGAGCAGGCGAGAAGGCCGAGCATCACCGCCTTCACCACCCAATGGGCCTGGAAGAACAGCGCGATCAACGACACGTCGGAGGAGGCCAGCGGCAAGGCTGACTGCGCCACATCGGCCGGATTCATCAGAGGTGTCCTCTCAACGTTCTTAAATCCCCAATCACGCGCGAATGCGGCGCGGCTTGCGCGCCTTTCGCGATCACGCGCCGCGCTGCGCCGTCCGCCAACGCCGGTTTTTCGTCAATTCGCATGGGAGGCCCGTCCAAAGCCGGCTCCTGCATCCCCTGCCAACGTGTCAAAACGAGGGCTGGCGGCGGACAACCGCCACGCCAACCAAGCGCCTGTCATGGTTAACAGACGGTTATCAAAGACGTTTTTCCGCGCCTGGCGAGGATAGCACGGGCGCGGAAACGGGGCGGACATAACAAAACCGCCCGTCCGGGAGGCGGACGGGCGGCAATGTAACGATCTTTTACAATGAGGCGTGGCGTTCAGGCCTGCGGCTGGCCGTCGGAGGGCGAAGCCGGACGCGCGCGGTGCTGCGCCATGAACTGGTCGAACTCCTCCTTGTCACGGGCGTGGCGCAGACGATCGAGGAACTCCTTGAACTCCTTCTGCTCGTCCTCAAGACGACGCAGCGTCTCGACGCGGTACTCGTCGAAGGCGCGGTTGCCGCTCGACGGCGGGCCGAAGCCGAAGCCGCGACGATCCATGCGATCGCGCATCCGCTCCATTTTATACTGCATCCGCTCCATCTTGTTCTGCCAGCGATCACTGTGACTCCAGCATCCCATTTTCCTGCTCCCGAGTGTGTAGAAAAGAAGTGCGAGGCCGATCGGCCACCACACGATGAAGCCGAGCACCGTCAGGGCGATCCAGCCCGGATGCCAGGGCGACTCGAACAAGCCGGGACGCCGGTAGGTGCTTTCGCTTGGGCCGTTCCAACGATGGATGTCGGCGGAGGTGGTCATTTTGCATCTCCCTGGTCGTGGCCGTGAATGTAAATAACATTTACATAGATAAACGGCTCATAGCGTTTGTCAAGCAAAACCGGAAAGCCGGCAGTCCGTTCCCTCGGGCATTCCGTTTCTGCTGGCCCGGCGCAGTCGAGCCGGATCGGACGGCCAGGCCGGACCGCGCTTTCATGGAGCATCCGGGAAAGCGCGGAAATTCTTATCTGGGCGGCGTTTCTTGAAACGGAAAGGGGGGCCACGGACGAAAAAGCACCGCACCCGTGCTGGCAAACAGTTCTTCCGGTCGCACGATTCCATCGCGACATCGTGAAGCGATTTTCACACCGACGGCGGCGGCCGGATTATTTGCGCGGCGATCCCCACGGGCCCGGCGGCGGACCCGGCGGTTGCGGCGGCGGCGCGGGCGACGACGATGCCGGCTC
>JBASBO010000364.1:0-4137 GCA_049651165.1 Xanthobacteraceae bacterium
GGCCGGGCACTCGATGGGCGGCTACATCGCCTTCGAGATCATGCGGCAGGCGCCGGAGCGGGTGGCGAAGCTGGCGCTCGTCAACACCCAGGCGCGGCCGGATTCCGACGAGGCCAAGGCGCGCCGCCGCGCCCTGATCGCCCGCATCGAGCAGGGCGAGTTTCACGCCGTGCTCGACGACCTGTTTCCCGGCTTCGTCCATCCCGCGCGTCATGGCGACGCCGTGCTGCGCCGACTGGTGCACGACATGGGCGACGACGTCACCGCGCAGGGCTTCGTCCGCCAGCTCACCGCAATCATCGCGCGGCCGGACTCGCGTCCGACGCTGGCGAAAATCCGCTGCCCGACGCTGGTTTTGACCGGCGACACCGACAACACCCTGTCGAACACGCTGTCGCGGGAGATGGCGGACGGCATCAACGGCGCGAAGCTGGTGGTGCTTGCCGATTGCGGGCACCTGCCGCAGCCGGAAAAGCCGCGCGAGACGGCGCAAGCGCTCACCGCGTGGCTCGGCGGCGAATAACGTCATTTCGGTTGCCGCGCGCGGCGCGCGGGCCTACATCAGCCGGCGAATGACGGGGCGGCATCCGGTTCGCCGCCGCGACAGGAGAACAACATGCTGCGTGAAGCCATCAACACCGCCGTCAAGGAGGCCATGAAGGCGCGGAACGAGCGCGCGCTGTCGACGCTGCGCATGGTCAACGCGACCATCAAGAACGCCGATATCGAGGCGCGCGGGCAGGGCAAGCCGCCGCTGTCCGACGCCGACCTGCTCGGCCTGTTGCAGAAGATGGTCAAGCAGCGTCAGGAGTCGGTGGAGCTTTACGACAAGGGCGGCCGCGCCGAACTCGCCGCGCAGGAGCGCGAGGAGATCGCCATCATCTCCGCCTATCTGCCGAAGCAGATGTCCGACGACGAGGTGAAGGCCGCCGTCGCCGCGCTGATTTCCGAAACCGGCGCGAGCGGCATCAAGGACATGGGCAAGGTGATCGGCGCGCTGAAGGCGAAGTACGCCGGGCAGATGGATTTCGGCAAGGCCAGCGGCGTGGTGAAGGCGGCGCTGGCGGGGTAGGTGGCGTCGAGCCGTTACGCTGACGTGCGAAGCGCGGGGCCATGGTAAGGCGATGACCCGTAAACAGCCTCGGCGTCGTCCCCGCGCAGGCGGGGACCCATACGCCGCAGCGTTTGTGATATAGGGAGCGCGCGTTGTCGTCAGCTTGCCCGCTCTCGTCATCACAACAGGCGCAGGGATTATGGGTCCCCGCCTGCGCGGGGACGACGGTTTCGTGTTGTAAAGCCGAGCCTAAATCGATTTTCTGGTTAGACACTCATGATGCTGCCGCCGCGTAAGCATCAATTCATCCCATATCGAGTTTTTTCGCGTGCCCCGGATGCGGCGCGGCGCGTCGCGTAAGCGACGTGATGCGGTGCTGATCCGGGGCCTTTCCGATGACAACGTTGCAACGGTCCCGGTTCTGCGGAGCGGCATGAAGAATGCCGCACCGCGCCCGGGACACATCCCGCGCGATAACGGCGGCTACATCCGCTTCATGAGCCGGGCGTTGCCGCGCAACCGCCTCAGACGCTCGGACGCAGCTCGCCGCTGTCCACCATCGTCTTCGCCGGGGCGGTGTAGTTCCTGAAGTAATCGAGCACGAACAGCCGGATCGCCGACGACAGGTTGCCTTGCTGGCGGTTGCTGTCGATCTCGCCGACCAGTTCAGACAGGGTCATGCCGCGGCGGGCGGAGATTTCCTTCATCCCGACCCAGAAGGCTTCCTCCAGGCTGACGCTGGTCTTGTGCCCTGCGATGACGATGGAGCGTTTCACGACCGGCGATTTCATGGCTGTTCCTTGTCGATGCGATGCTGATCAAGTTGGGCCTGCGCCCGGCGTGCGCGATCGTCGTCGATCGCCCGTTCGGCTTTGGTGCGGCCGAATCGCGCCCGATTCGCCTCCGCTTCCCTGGCGGACCGATCACGCTCGATCCGCTTCTTGTGACGCTTGAGATTGACGAGCTCGCCCATCGCGGCCCTCCATCAACCGGCGGTTGTCGTCTGCGGACGACGGTCGCCCGGAGGCTGATGGCGGGTGGAATTTGGATGTTGCGTTGCCATCAGCACGAGCGATCCCGTTTCCCGAAACGGACGGTGCAGCGCATATAATTATCCCGCAACGCGGCATAACCTACTGTTGCACCACTATTTTCTGAATCTATCAGTCGAAAGGCGTATAGTTCATAATTATTCAGTTAATTAACATATGCCGACCATAGGACCTCTGAATACCGCTGGCGGCTCGCGGTCGCCGCTCAGCCCGGTCGCGTCATCTTCTCCGGCTGCACCAGCCGGTCGAATTCCCGCTCGCTGACGAAGCCGAGCCGGACCGCCTCCTCCTTCAGCGTTGTGCCACTGCCATGGGCGGTTTTCGCAACCTTGGCGGCATTGTCGTAACCGATGCGCGGGGCCAGCGCCGTCACCAGCATCAGCGAGCGCTGCATCAGGTCGCGGATACGGCTCTCGTCGGCGCGGATGCCCTCGACGCAGTGGTCGGTGAACGAGCGGCTAGCGTCCGCGAGCAGTTGAATGGAATTCATCATACAGTATGCCAGCACCGGCTTGTAGACGTTCAGCTCGAAGTGGCCCTGACTGCCGGCGACGGTGATCGTGGTCTGGTTGCCGAACACGCGGCAGCACACCATGGTCATGGCCTCGCACTGGGTCGGGTTGACCTTGCCGGGCATGATCGAGGAGCCGGGCTCGTTTTCCGGCAGGATCAGTTCGCCGAGCCCGGAGCGCGGCCCCGAGCCGAGGAAGCGGATGTCGTTGGCGATCTTGAACAGGGCGGTGGCGACGGAATTGATCGCGCCATGCACCGAGACGTAGGCGTCGTTGCTGGCCAGCGCCTCGAACTTGTTCGGCGCGCTGGTGAACGGCAGCCTGGTGATGGCGGCGGCATGCTTGGCGAACGCGGCCGCGAAGCGGGGTTTCGAATTCAGCCCGGTGCCGACCGCGGTGCCGCCCTGCGCCAGCGGATAGAGTTCGCGCAAGCCAAGGCGCAGTCGCGCGATGCCGCTTTCCACCTGCGCGGCGTAGCCGGAGAATTCCTGGCCGAGCGTCAAGGGCGTGGCGTCCTGGGTGTGGGTGCGGCCGATCTTGACGATCTTGGCGAACGCCTTTTCCTTTTTGCGCAGCGCCCTGGCGAGATGGTCCAGCGCCGGGATCAGGTCGGCGGTGATGCGTTGGGCGGCGGCGATGTGCATTGCGGTCGGGAACGAGTCGTTCGACGACTGGCTCATGTTGACGTGGTCGTTGGGATGCACCGGCGTCTTGGCGCCGCGCGGCGCGCCGAGCAGTTCGTTGGCCCGATTGGCGATCACCTCGTTGAGGTTCATGTTGCTCTGGGTGCCCGAGCCGGTCTGGAACACCACCAGCGGAAATTCGTCGTCATGTTTGCCGTCGATCACTTCCTGCGCGGCGCGGGCGATGGCGCGGGCGCGGCGCTGGTCGAGCAGGCCGAGCTGGCGGTTGGTCTGCGCCGCCGCCAGCTTGACGATGCCGAGCGCACGGACGATCGCCAGCGGCATCCGGTCGCCGCCGATGCGGAAGTTCTGCCGCGACCGTTCGGTCTGCGCGCCCCAGTAGCGTTCAGCGGGGACCGCGATCGGCCCAAAACTGTCGGTTTCGGTGCGGGTCGCGACGGAGGGCGAGCGGGACTTGCGGGACGATTTGCGGGGAGGGGCCATGGTCGGTATCCAATGCGGGCAGGAAATATCTGCACCGGGATATCGCGTTTCGTGCGGCCTCGCTATCGGGTAATCGCGCGGGATCGCGCGGCGTGACGCGACAAAGCGGCGTCGCATAAGGGCAACCGGATGTTTGGAAGGTCTCGAAATCCGTGCGTCCCAAGGTGTAACGAGCGGCTCGACAACCTCAGCGTCGTCCTCGCGCAGGCGAGGACCCATAACCCTGGCGGTCGCGGTCAGCAGACTACCTATCAAGGATCACGAGCAGCCTGCATCATCAGCGACACGGCGTATGGTTCCCCGCCCGCGCGGGGACGACATACGGAGAGCGATTTGCTCGCCTCATTTCGAGTCGTCAGTGTTATGGCTTCCGAGCCGACCTCAACTGATTC
>JBASBO010000365.1:0-7680 GCA_049651165.1 Xanthobacteraceae bacterium
GGGCGGGGGGTCCAGCGGACCCTTGCGTCCGCAGCCGGCCAGCGCCAGCGTGGCGGCGGTCAACAATATCACGGCCCATCGGGACGGGATCGGACTTGATGTGCGGCTCACGGCTGGGTTCCCCAAAAATGCGGCGTCACCATACAAAGATTGTCCTGCGCTGGCGAGCCCCGCAGCGGCGGGAAATTTTGCCGGCCGGCTGTCATCGGCCTGATTTCTGCTCTTTTTCCAGCCGCTTGAGCCAGGCTTTGGCCTGTGCGCGGACGTTTTTCGGCGCGGTTCCGCCATAGCTCACACGGCTCTTGACCGAGGATTCGACCGACAGCACGTCGATAGCGGCTTTGGTGATCCTCGGCTCCACCTCCTGCATCGCCGCGAGTGGCAATTCGTGAAGGGCCACGCCCTGTTTCGAGGCGAGGCCGACGATGCGGCCGGTGACGTGGTGGGCGTCGCGGAACGGCATCTTCAGCGTCCGCACCAGCCAGTCGGCGAGGTCGGTGGCGGTGGCGTAGCCCTCGCCCGCCGCGAGCCGCATCCGCGCCTCGTCCGGCGCGAGGTCGCGCACCATTCCGGCCATGGCGCGGATCGCCAGCGACACCGCCGCGAACGCTTCCATCGCGCCTTCCTTGTCCTCCTGCATGTCCTTCTGATAGGCCAGCGGCAGGCCCTTCATCACGATCAAGAGGCCGTTGAGCGAGCCGATGACGCGGCCGGTCTTGGCCCGAACCAGTTCGGCGGCGTCGGGATTGCGCTTCTGCGGCATGATCGAGGAGCCGCTGGTGAACTTGTCCGACAGCCGCACCAGGGCGACCAGCGGCGAGGTCCAGATCACGATCTCCTCGGCCAGCCGCGACAGATGCACCGCCGTGATCGCCGACGCCGCAAGCGCCTCCAGCACGAAATCACGGTCCGACACCGCGTCGAGCGAATTGGCCATCGGGCGGTCGAAGCCGAGCGCCGTGGCGGTGGCGTGGCGATCGATCGGAAACGAGGTGCCGGCCAGCGCCGCCGCCCCCAGCGGGCTTTCGTTGAGGCGCTTGCGCGCATCACTGAAGCGGCCGCGATCGCGCGCCGTCATCTCGACATAGGCCAGCAGATGATGGCCGAAGGTCACCGGCTGCGCGGTCTGCAAATGGGTGAATCCGGGCATCACGGTGTCGGCGTGCTCCAGCGCACGCGCGGCCAGCGCGCCTTGCAGCGCCGCCAGCGCCGCGTCGATGGCGTCGATGGTATCGCGCACGTAGAGGCGGAAGTCGGTCGCGACCTGATCGTTGCGCGAGCGCGCGGTGTGCAGCCGCCCGGCGGCGGGGCCGATCAATTCGCTCAGGCGGCTCTCGACATTCATGTGAATGTCTTCCAGCGCACGCTTGAAGGTGAATTTGCCCGCCGCGATCTCTGACAAAATCGTGTCTAGACCTTTGGCGATGTTTTTTGCATCACTGGCGGACATAATGCCTTGCGCGGCAAGCATGGCGGCGTGCGCCTTGGACGCGGCTATATCCTGTGCGTAAAGGTGGCGATCGACGTCGATCGAGACGTTGATCTCCTCCATGATCGCGTCGGGTCCGTCCTCGAACCTGCCGCCCCACATCTTGTTGCTCATGCTTTGTCGCTCGATCTGTCCGGCGAAAGCGGGATCAGCGGTTCCGCTTTGCGCCCGGTTTCCCCTATAAGCCCTGCATAACCGCATCTGCCCCCGGATGACAAACGATATGCCCGACACGCCGTCCCCAGCAAAACCCGCCAGCTCCGCCGCCCGCCGCCTGCCGCTGCTGCTCAGTGCGATCGTGGCCGGCGCCATCGTCGGTTACGGCATCGTCCACCAGTTGGGCGGTAGCGGCCCTTCGGCCACCGCCGACCCGGACTGCGCGGCGGCGGTCGCCGTAGCGCGCAAGGTCGCGCCGCTCGCCACCGGCGAGGTGGCGGCGCTGACCATGACGCAAAAACCGATGAGGATGCCCGATCTCGCCTTCGACGACGGCCACGGCAATCCGAAGAAGCTCTCGGACTGGCGCGGCAAGACGGTGCTGCTCAACCTGTGGGCGACGTGGTGCGTGCCGTGCCGCAAGGAGATGCCGGCGCTGGAGCGGCTGGAGGCGAAGCTCGGCGGAGACCGCTTCCAGGTGGTGGCGGTCAACATCGACACCCGCGACCTCGAAAAGCCGAAAGCCTTCCTCAAGGAAGCCAACCTGACCCGGCTCGGCAACTATAGCGACGCCACAGCGCGGGTGTTTCAGGACCTCAAGAGCATCGGGCTGGCGCTGGGAATGCCGACCTCGGTGCTGATCGACGGCAAGGGCTGCCAGATCGGCAACATGGCCGGCCCCGCCGAATGGGATAGCCAGGACGCGGTCAAGCTGATCGAGGCGACGCTGGCGCAATAAGGCATTATACGCTGATGTCGAGCTGCTGACCGATTCCCGGCGCATTGTTCGCGGCCGGCGCATTCTGGGCGGGCGACAGCAATTGCAGCACCTGCGCCTGCGCGTCGAGGCTCATCTTCATGGCGCGCGTCGCCACCTGCGACTGCGTATTGGCCGCCATCATCGAGACGGCGGCGCCGATCAGGCTCATTTCCATGCACGGCACTCCACGGCCCGTTGTAGCGGGTCGCGGTTAACGAAGTCTGGCGAGCGTAAAATCAGCGCGTCGGCACCGGCTTGTCGCCGCGATAGTCGTAGAAACCGCGCTGGGTCTTGCGGCCGAGCCAGCCGGCCTCGACGTATTTCACCAGCAGCGGGCACGGCCGGTACTTCGAGTCCGACAGCCCGTCGTGCAGCACCTGCATGATCGACAGGCAGGTATCCAGCCCGATGAAGTCGGCCAGTTCCAGCGGCCCCATCGGATGATGGGCGCCGAGCTTCATCGCGGCGTCGATCGCCTCGACGTTGCCGACGCCCTCGTACAGCGTATAGATCGCCTCGTTGATCATCGGCAGCAGGATGCGGTTGACGATGAACGCCGGGAAATCCTCCGACACCGCGATCTGCTTGCCGAGCGAGGTGACGAAGTCGCGCGCGGCGTCGAAAGTGACGTCGTCGGTGGCGATGCCGCGCACCAGCTCGACCAGTTCCATCACCGGCACCGGATTCATGAAGTGAATGCCGATGAAACGCTCCGGCCGGTCGGTGGAGGCGGCGAGCCGGGTGATCGAGATCGACGAGGTGTTGGAGCCGATCACCGCCTCGGGCTTCAGGATCGCGCACAGGTCATGGAAAATCTTGCGCTTGACGTCTTCCTTCTCGACCGCGGTTTCGATCACCAGATCGCATTCGGCGAGATCGTCGAGGCTTTCGGTCGCCGTGATGCGGCCGAGCGCCCGCTTGTGCGCGTCCTCGGAGATCATCTTCTTGGCGGCCTGCCGGGTCAGGTTGCCGTTGATCGTCGCCATCGCCGACTTGAGGCGCTCCGGCGAGATGTCATGAAGCACCACGTCATATCCGGCCACCGCCGCCACATGGGCAATCCCGTTGCCCATCTGACCCGAGCCGATCACGCCGACCTTCTTGATCATCACCACCATCTCGTCGTTTCAAGGCAGCCCGGACGATGACCGGGCGCATCGCCCGCCGTCATCCGGCTCCGTCCCGTGCAAACGCCGGCCGGAGATTCATCTCCGGCCGGATCGTGCTTTTCGCTCAGCGCCCGGCCTTGGCCAGTTCGTCGGTCAGTTCGGGCACCGCCTGATAGAGGTCGGCGACCAGTCCGTAATCGGCGACCTGAAAGATCGGCGCGTCCTCGTCCTTGTTGATCGCAACGATCACCTTGGAGTCCTTCATGCCGGCGAGGTGCTGGATCGCCCCCGAGATGCCGATGGCGATGTACAGTTCCGGCGCAACCACCTTGCCGGTCTGGCCGACCTGCCAGTCGTTCGGCGCGTAGCCGGCATCGACCGCGGCGCGCGAGGCGCCGACGCCGGCGCCCAGCTTGTCGGCCAGCGGCTCGATGTACTTGGTGAAGTTCTCGCGGCTCTGCATCGCACGCCCGCCGGAGACGATGATCTTCGCCGAGGTCAGTTCGGGGCGATCGCTCTTGGCGACTTCCTCACTGAGGAAGCTCGACACGCCGGGATCGGCCACCGCCGCCACGGTCTCGACCGTGGCGCTGCCACCCTCGCCGGCCGCGGCGAAGGTCGAGGTGCGCACGGTGATGACCTTCTTGGCGTCCTTGGACTTCACGGTCTGGATGGCGTTGCCGGCATAGATCGGCCGCTCATAGGTGTCGGGCGAAACCACCTTGGTGATTTCCGACACCTGCATGACGTCGAGCAGCGCCGCGACGCGCGGCATCACGTTCTTGAAGCGCGAAGTCGCGGGTGCGACGAACGCATCGTAGTTCGGCGCCAGCGAGACGATCAGCGCCGCCAGCGGCTCCGCCAGATCGTGCGCATAGGCGGCGTTGTCGGCCAGCAGCACCTTGGTGACGCCGTTGAGCTTGGCGGCGGCATCGGCCGCGCCCTTGGCGTTCTCGCCGGCGACCAGCACATGGACCTCGGCCCCGAGCTGGCTCGCCGCGGTCAGCGCCTTGTTGGTAGCGTCCTTCAGTCCTGCGTTATCGTGTTCAGCAATCAGCAGCGTGGCCATCAGATCACCCCGGCTTCGTTCTTGAGTTTCGACACCAGCTCGGCGACGTCCTTGACCTTGACGCCGGCCTTGCGCCCTCCGGGCTCGGCGGTCTTGACGATTTCGAGGCGGGGCGTGAGATCGACGCCGAGGTCGGCGGCGTTCTTTTCGTCGATCGGCTTCTTCTTCGCCTTCATGATGTTGGGCAGCGAGGCGTAGCGCGGCTCGTTGAGCCGCAGGTCGGTGGTGACGATCGAGGGCCCCTTCAGCTTCACCGTCTGCAAGCCGCCATCGACTTCGCGCGTGACCTTGAAGTCGGAGCCTTCGACTTCGAGCTTGGAGGCGAAGGTCGCCTGCGACCAGCCCAGCAGCGCGGCCAGCATCTGGCCGGTCTGGTTGCTGTCGTCGTCGATCGCCTGCTTGCCGAGAATGACGATGCCCGGCTTCTCCGCATCCACCACCGCCTTGAGCAGCTTGGCCACCGCCAGCGGCTCGACGTTGCCGTCGGCCTTCACCAGGATGCCGCGATCGGCGCCCATGGCGAGGCCGGTGCGGATGGTTTCCGACGCCTGCGCGGGGCCAATCGACACCACCACGACCTCGGTGGCCTTGCCGGCCTCTTTCAGGCGCAGGGCTTCCTCGACCGCGATCTCGTCGAACGGATTCATCGACATCTTGACGTTGGCGAGTTCGACGCCCGATCCGTCACTCTTGACGCGGACCTTGACGTTGTAATCAACCACACGCTTGACCGGTACTAGAACCTTCATCGATCCTCTTTCGTGCTGGGGTGGCTTGTTCGGCTTGTCTCAAGGCTTGTTGTCTCAAGGCTTGGCGCGGAACCTAAAGCGCCCTCCAACCGGGGTCAACCGGGCTGAAAAACCGCCGGCCAATCCGGGCTCGCCGACCGCGCCCGACGCCCGCTCAGCGGTTCTGGCCAGGCACCCACAGCACGTCGCCGGCGCCGTTGCCGTTGACGGCGCGCGCCGCCACGAACAGGAAGTCCGACAGCCGGTTCATGTAGCGGATCACCGCCGGGTTGACCTTTTCGTCGGGCCGGCCCGCGAGTTCCACCATGGTCCGCTCCGCCCGGCGGCAGACGGTGCGCGCCAGATGCAGGTAAGCGGCTGCCGCCACCCCGCCAGGCAGGATGAACGAGGTCAGCGGCGCCAGATTGGCATTGAGGGCGTCGATATCGTGCTCCAGCCGCTCGACCTGACTTGCCGCCACCCGCAGCCGCTCGGCCTTGCCCTCGCGCTCCGGCACCGCCAGATCGGCCCCGAGATCGAACAGGTCGTTCTGGATCCGGCCCAGCATGGCATCGAGTTCGGGCGCGTCGGCGAGATGCAGCCGGACGATGCCGATTACGGCATTGGTTTCGTCGGCGGTGCCGTAGGCGGCGACTCGCAGATCGTACTTGGCGCGGCGCTCGCCGCTGCCGAGCGCGGTGGAGCCGTCGTCGCCGGTGCGGGTATAGATGCGGTTGAGCGTGACCATGATCGACCTCCGCGTGACGCGATAAGTAAAGAACCGGGTTGGAATTAACGCCCCATCGCCCACACCGCCGCCATGGCGATGATGATGGCGACGAATTGCAGCAGCACCCGCATCCGCATCAGCTTCTGCGAGCGGTTCGGGGAGCCGCCGCGCATCATGTTGAGCAGGCCCAGCAGCAACACGACGGCGACCGCGATCAGTGCTGCGGGCAGCAGAAAGGAAGCAAGGAGTGAGGTCATCGCCGCTTCATACACCTGCGAAGGAGGCGCGCCAATGGCCGATTCGTCCGGCCTCATGCAACGAAACGCCCGGCCGGCGGTTGTTTTGACGCGCCTAACCGCCATGGCGCTGGCGCACCGCCGTCCGGGTCCGCTAAAAAGGGCCGTTCAAGAGGGCTGCCGAGATTGCCAACCGCGATGCGGACACGGGGGTGAGACGTGACGCTGCTTCGCCGCCTGTTCACGGTCGGGCTGGACGCCTTCTATACGTTCCTGGCCGATGACGGCTGGGCCATCGCTAGCCACATCGCGCTCTCGACCCTGATGGCGCTTTTCCCGTTCCTGATCGTGCTGACTTCGCTGGCCGGCTTCTTCGGCTCCAAGGATCTGGCCGACCAGGCCGCCGAACTGATGCTGCAAGTATTGCCGGTGGAGGTGGCAAGTACCCTGTCCGGCGAAATCCACAAAGTGCTGACCACGACGCGTGGCGATGCGCTGACTATCGGCGCGCTGCTCGCGGTCTATTTCGCCTCGAACGGCGTCGAGAGCCTGCGGGTGGCGCTCAACCGCGCCTACGCCGTCACCGAACGGCGGAGCTGGTACTGGCTGCGGCTGGAATCGATCGGCTACACGCTGGTCGCCGCCGCTACCGCGCTGGTGCTGGCGTTCCTGATCGTGCTCGGGCCGTTGATCCTCGAAACTGCGCGGCGCTATATCCCGCTGCTGGTTGAGTCCAATGCGCGACTTCTGACGTTCGCGCGCTACGGCATCGCGATTCCGGCGATGATCGTCGCGCTGGTGATCCTGCACGCCTGGCTGCCGGCGGGGCGCCGCCGCTTCGCCGACATCCTGCCGGGGATCGCATTCACCATGGTGGCCTCGCTGGTGTCGAGCATGGTGTTCGGCGAATATCTTGCGCGCTTCGCCGGCAACTACGTCACCATGTATGCGGGGCTCGCCTCCGTCATCATCGCGCTGGTGTTCTTGTATTTTCTGGCGGCCATCTTCGTCTATGGCGGTGAACTCAACGCCGCCATCATGAAGGCGCGCCGACCGCGCGGCGAGACGCCAACGCCGTCGCCAGCGCCCGGGGCGACACCGGCTTGAGCAGGAAGGCGTCGGCGCCGGCGCGCTTCGCCAGCGCCTGATCGGTATCCTTGCCGGAAATGCCGATGATCGGAATCCGCCCCTCGCGGGAACGCAACGCGCGGATGCGGCGGATGGTCTCGACGCCGTCGATGCCGGGCAGCATCATGTCCATCAGCACCGCGTCGAAGCCGCCTTGCGCGACGCGCTCCAGCGCCGTCTCGCCGCGGCCGACGAACTCGGCATGATGGCCGAGCTCGGTGAGGATGGCGTTGAGCACCACGCGGCCGAACGGATTGTCCTCGACGCTCAAGAGC
>JBASBO010000366.1:0-5750 GCA_049651165.1 Xanthobacteraceae bacterium
GGGCCAGCCCGCCGCGATCCACATCCCGGCGGCCATCGCCGTCGTCAGAATGACGTTGCCCCCGTTTCGCCACATGATTCCCGCCGCCTCTTTCGCCGTCGCCGGCGACACCGTGTTCGATTGCCCCGCCCGCGTCAACCACGGACGCGGCGAAGATCCCCGTTGCTTATATCTGCTAGGGTACAATTCCGGACATACAGACCAGAGGATCAGGTGACGGACAAACAGTCGTGGACAGCCGCCAAGGCCCCCTCCCTCACCGAACTGGAATCCATGGCGTGGGATCAGCTCGCAACCCTGCCCAAGGTGTTCCGCGACGCCTGCGCCGGCGTCGTCATCCGCGTCGATGACTTCGCCACCGACGAGGTGCTGGACGAACTGGGCGCAGAAAGCGAGTTCGATATTCTCGGCCTGTTCCAGGGCGTCGGGCTTCCATTCCGCAGCCATGAGGACGTGGCCCCCATGCCCAACATGATCTGGCTCTACCGCCGCCCCATCCTCGACTACTGGGCCGACCATGACGAGACGCTTGGATTTATCGTGCGCCACGTCCTGGTCCACGAGATCGGCCACCACCTCGGCCTCTCCGACGACGACATGGAAGCCATCGAGGCCAGCGTCGCGGATTAGCTCCGCGCAACCGCGACCTGCACGAATGGGGCTTGGAGCGGCGGCCGGATTTGGCTAAAAACCCCCTGCACTTCGCGCCCGGTCGGCGCGTTTATGGAGCCCGGGATCGGCCATGGATAAATTCACCACGCTGGAGGGCGTCGCGGCGCCGCTGAAGATCATCAATGTCGACACCGACATGATCATCCCCAAGCAGTACCTCAAGACCATCAAGCGCACCGGCCTCGGCAAAGGGCTGTTCTCGGAGCAGCGCTACAACGACGACGGCAGCGACAATCCGGATTTCGTGCTGAACAAGCCGGCTTACAAGAACGCCAGGATCCTGGTGGCCGGCGACAATTTCGGCTGCGGATCGAGCCGCGAACACGCGCCATGGGCGCTACTCGATTTCGGCATCCGCTGCGTGATTTCGACCTCGTTCGGCGACATCTTCTACAACAACTGCTTTAAGAACGGCATCCTGCCGATCCGCGTGTCGCAGGAAGATCTCGACAAGCTGTTCGACGACGCCGAGCGCGGCGCCAATTCGACCCTGACGGTCGACCTCGCCAACCAGGAAATCCGCGGCCCCGACGGCGGCAAAATCACTTTCGAGATCGATCCGTTCCGCAAGCATTGCCTGCTCAACGGCCTCGACGACATCGGACTGACGATGGAGAAGACGCGCTCGATCGTGACCTACGAGGCGAAGGCCGCCGAAGCGCGCCCCTGGGCGTAAGGGACGCGCAAACGGCTCTCGCGGTTGTCGCGCAATCAGTTCGTCATGGCCAGGCATAGCCGTTCGAAGAACGGCGTCGCTTCGCTCGCCTATAGCCGTTCGAAGAACGGCGTCGCTTCGCTCGCCTATGGTCCCGGCCATGCACGTTTTCGAGACGCGCTGCTGTCAGCTCATCCCTTCACCGCCTCGGCTGCGGCGATCGCCGCCATGTTGACGATGCCACGGCTGGTGACGGTGGGCGCAAGAACATGCGCGGCCTTGCCGGTGCCCATCAGGATCGGGCCGATCGGGAGTCCCTTGTTCAATTCGGTGAGCAGCGTCAGCGACAGGTTGGCGGCTTCCAGGTTCGGGAAGATCAACAGGTTGGCTTCGCCCGGAAACGCCGGGTCGGAAATGTAGTCCTTGCGCAGCAGCGGATTGACCGCGAGATCGCCGGGCATCTCACCCTCTACCCGCAGGTCCGGCGCGATCGCCTTCAGCTTGCGATAGACCTCGCGCATCTTGGCGGCCGACGCAGTGTCGCGCGAGCCGAACGCCGAGTGGCTGAGCAGCGCCACCTTGGCGTCGATCTTGAAGCGGCTCAGGTGATCGCGCGCCTGCAACGTGATCTTGACGATCTCGTCCGCGTCGGGATCGGCGTTGACATAAGTATCGGCCAGAAAGAACGTGCCACGCGGCAGGATCATCACCGACAGCGTCGAGAGGTGCGATACGCCGTCGGCGAGACCGAGGATCGCCTGCAACTCGCGGGCATGGCCGATGAAGTCGCCTTCCAGCCCGCACAGCAGCGCATCCGCTTCGCCCCGGCGCATCGCCAGCGCGCCGATCGCCGTGGTGTTGGTGCGCACCACCGCGCGCGCGCGATCGATGGTGACGCCGTTACGCTCCTGCAACGAATGATAAAGAGAAACGTAAGCACGGTAGCGCGGGTCGTCCTCGGGATTGATGATCTCGACATCGCCGGCGCGGATCGGCAGGCCAAGGCGCTCGCAGCGCTGTTCGATAACGGTCGGCCGGCCGATCAGGATCGGGCGGGCGATGGTTTCGTCGATCAGCACCTGTGCCGCGCGCAGCACGCGCTCGTCCTCGCCGTCGGCGAACGCGACGCGCACACCCTTGCCCAGCGTCTGCTCGATCATCGGCTTCATCACCAGACCGGAGCGGAAGACGAAGCGCTTGAGGCTGTCCTGATAGGCCACCATGTCGGCGATAGGACGGCGCGCGACGCCCGAGTTCATCGCTGCCTGCGCCACCGCCGGCGCGATGCGCAGAATCAGACGCTGATCGAATGGCGACGGAATCAGATAGTCGCGCCCGAATGTCGCCGGCACGCCGCTCACCGTCGCTTCCAGACCCGGCTCGTGCGCCAGTTGCGCGATGGCGTAAGCGGCGGCGCGCTTCATGTCCTCGTTGATGACGGTCGCGCCGACGTCGAGCGCGCCACGGAAGATGAAGGGGAAGCACAGGACGTTGTTGACCTGGTTCGGATAGTCGGAGCGCCCGGTGCAGATCAGCGCGTCGGGCCGCGCCGCCATCGCGATCTCCGGCATGATCTCCGGCACCGGGTTGGACAGCGCGAGGATCACCGGATTGGTGGCCATGTCGCGGATCATCTCCGGCTTCAACGCGCCGGCCTGCGACAGCCCGACATAGATGTCGGCACCCGCCATCACCTCGGCGAGTTCGGTCGCCTCCGTCGCTTGCGCGAACGCGCCACGCCAGCGATCGACCGCATTGCCGCGCTTGGCGGTGACCAGCCCCTTGCTGTCGGCGATGAAGATGTTCTCGCGCTTCGCCCCCACCGCCATCAGCATGTCCATGCAGGCGATCGCGGCGGCACCCGCGCCGGAGGTGCAGATCTTGGCGTTGCCGATGTCCTTGCCGACCAGCTTCATCGCGTTCAGCACGGCGGCCGCGACGATGATCGCGGTGCCGTGCTGGTCGTCATGAAATACCGGGATCTTCATGCGCTCGCGCAGCGTTTCCTCGACCAGGAAACAGTCCGGCGCCTTGATGTCCTCCAGATTGATGCCGCCGAAACTCGGCTCCAGCGGCGCGATGATCTCGATCAGCTTGGCCGGATCGTTTTCCGCGATCTCGATATCGATGCCGTCGATGCCGGCGAATTTCTTGAACAGAACCGCCTTGCCTTCCATCACCGGCTTGGCCGCCGCCGCGCCGATATTGCCGAGCCCGAGCACGGCGGTGCCGTTGGAGATGACGGCGACCAGATTGCCCTTTGCGGTATAGCGATACGCCTGATCGGGATCGGCGGCGATTTCCTCGCAAGGCGCGGCAACGCCGGGTGAATAGGCCAGCGACAGGTCGCGGGTATTGGACAGCGGCTTGGTCGGGGTCAACTCGATCTTGCCCGGTTTCGGAAACTCGTGAAACCGCAGCGCCGATGCGCGCAAATTGGCTTGGTCTTCTTCCGGCACGGTCAAATCCCCCGATGCGTTCGTCCCACCCGCGAGCGCGCGCCGGACTTGAACTTCACTATTGCCGATGGCGACGCCGACCGGGCAGCGGCAAATCCAGCCAGTCGGGGCGGCAAGAAAAAAGCCTAATGTTCGTCAGGTCAAGTCAACCGTGCGACAGCCGCGCCCAGGCCGCCTACGGCGTGACCGCGCCGATCGACCATGGCAGCGCGACGCCACCTCTGAACACCACCACCTCGTCGTCCTCGACCGCGACCGCCGCCATGGCGCGGCTGTCGCGGCGCTCAAGCACCAGCGTGCCGCGATTGGGCTCAAGGCCATAGAAGCGCGCGCCGTTGAGCGAGGCGAACGCCTCGAAACGCTCCAGCGCATTCTCCTCGTCGAACACCTGCACATAGGTCTGAAGCGCGGTCGCGCCGCCGAAGACGCCGGCCGAGCAGCACTCCGCCTCCTTGCGCGCGCGCGGATGCGGCGCGGTGTCGGAGCCGATGAAGAAGCAGCCCTCACCCGAGGTCGCGGCCTTGCGCAACGCCAGCCGGTGCCGCTCACGCTTGGCCACCGGCAGGCAATAGAGATGCGGCTGCAATCCGCCCTGAAACAGCGAGGTGCGGTTGATGACAAGATGATGCGGCGTGATCGTCGCCGCCGCGCGCGACGCGTTGGCGCGCACGATGTCCAGCGTCTCCGCCGTGGTGGCGTGCTCGATCACGACTTTGAGCCCCTGATGCCGCTTGAGCAGCGGCAGCAGGCTCTGCTCCATGAAGACGGCCTCGCGGTCGAAGATATCGACCTCGGGATCGGTGGTCTCGCCATGGATCAGCACCGGCATCCCGATCCTCTCCATGCGCTCCAGCACCGGCGCCAGCGCGGGAATGTCGGTGACGCCGTGATGGGCGTTGGTGGTGGCGCCCGCCGGATAGAGCTTGGCCGCGACCCACACCCCCTCCGCATGACCGCGCGCGATCTCGTCCGGCGCGGTCGCATCGGTCAGGTAGCAGGTCATCAGCGGCTGGAAATCGGAGCCGGCCGGGCGCGCGGCGAGAATGCGGTCGCGATAGGCGCTGGCCGCTTCGACCGTCGTCACCGGCGGCACCAGATTCGGCATAATGATGCCGCGCGCGAACTGCGCGGCGGTGAACGGCAGCACGGCGGCAAGCATCGCGCCGTCGCGCAGATGCACATGCCAGTCGTCGGGACGCCGGATGCGGATCGATTGAACCTGCGCGGCACCGGCGGCAGCGCGGTCGAACATGGTATCGAGACTCATAAGCCGGACTATACGCCAAACCGCGACCCGCTTGGAACCGGCACAGCCGCCGCAGGGGTCGGCCTATCGTCGCGGGCGGCCGAGACGGTCGGCGAGATAGGCGATCAGCGCCTCGACCCGCGCCGGCCGCGGCCCGCCCGGCGGCATCACCAGATGCAGCGCGCCCTCGGGCTGCTTCCAGTCATCGAGAATGACCTCGACCTGTCCGGCGGCAATCGCGTCGCCGACAATGAAGTCCGGCAGGTCGGCGATGCCAAGACCCGCTACCAGTGCCGGCAGCAACGCCTCACCGTTGTTGACCCGCAACTGACTCCGGGGCCGCACCGTGGCCTGCTCGCCGGCGGCGTTGGCGAAGTGCCAGGCGTTCGGCGTCGAGAAATAGGCGTAGGCGAAACAGCGGTGCTGGGCCAGGTGCATCGGATGGGTCGGGCGGCCGTGGCGGGCGAGATAGGCCGGGGCCGCCACAGTGTGACGCGGCATCGCGCACAGCCGCCGCGCCACCAGCGAGGAGTCCGGCAGGCTGGCGATCCGTAAACCGAGGTCGAAGCCCTCGCCGATCAGATCGACCATAGCGTCGCTCAGATGCAGATCGACGGCGACATCGGGATACTGCGCTAAAAAATCCGGCAAGAGCGGCGCGATCACCTTGACCCCGAAGGTCATGGGCGCGGCCACCCGCACCAGCCCACGCGGCGCG
>JBASBO010000367.1:0-1510 GCA_049651165.1 Xanthobacteraceae bacterium
TCCTGACGCGACGCGGCGCGGAGATTCTGGTGCGCATCGAGAAGCTGCTGGACGAAGCCGGCAAGAGCGTCGGCAAGACTTCGGCCACCGAGCCCGTTGGCGCGATCACCACCGGCGCGGCGGCGGCGAGCAGCATCGCGTCGATGACGAGCGCAGATATTCCTCCCCGCGCTTCGACACCGAACAACTGATGCGCTCGTCCGCCATGACAACAACGATCGCGATCCTATCGTGCGGCTGATCCTGTCCTCATTGCTGGTGCTGGTGATCGCGACCGTGGTCGGCCTCGGCGCGACCTGGACGACGGTGACGCGCGGCACCGACTTCGGCACGCTGACCATCGGCGCATGGACCGCGCGGCCGCGCGTCGGCACCACCGAGATCAATCCGTATGCGCGCGCCAGCGTGGTGCGCAGCGGCGAGTTGCCGCTCGGCACCGGCGACGGCATCGCCTTCATCGCCACCGCCGACGACAACAAGCGGCCGCTCGACGGCCGCTGCGACATCACCGTCAGCGGCGTGACGCCGCCGGCGCGGTTCTGGACGCTGACGCTCTACGACACCAAGGGCCGCCTGGTGGCCAACGCGCTGCAACGCTACGGCTTCACCAGCGAGGAAATCGTCCGCAGCGCCGACGGCTCGTTCGCGATCCGCCTTGCCGCACGCGCGCGATCCGGCAACTGGCTGCCGACCGGCGGCATCGAGCGCTATCAGTTGATGCTGCGGCTCTACGATACCCCGGTCGGGATCGGCACGCGGACGCAACGCGACGCGCCGATGCCGGCGATCACCACGGCGGGGTGCCCATGATCCGCTGGCTGGCGACGATCTTCGCGGGGCTGTTGCTCGGCGCGCTGGTGCATCTGGTCAGCGTGCTGACGCTGCCGCGCATTGCCTCGCAGGACGCCTATTCGCGGCTCGAACGACTGACGCCGGTCAATGCGGTGAAGGCGTTGCCGCTTGCCGATCCGGCCAGCGCGCCGCTGCCGTTCATGGACCCGGCCTTCGCCATCGCGATCTGCCGCTACGATCTCTCCGACGGGCCGATCAAGCTCGCGGTGCCGGTGAGCCAGGCTTACACGTCGGTGTCGTTCTATACCGACGGCGATGTCGCCTACTACGCCATCAACGACCGCTCCGCCGGTCGCAAGGTGATCGAACTCGATCTGATGACCGAGGCGCAGCACGAAGACCTGCCGAAGGACGAGGAGATCACCGCCGCCGACCGCCTGATCGTGGATTCGCCGACCGCGACCGGCCTCATCGTGCTGAAGGCGCTTGCCGCCGATCCCGGCCTGATGGCGCAGGCGCAAGCCTCGCTCGCCGCCGCGACCTGCAAGGTGCAGCACCCCGACGCGCCGGAGAAGCCCGCGCGCGGCGGCCGATAGAGCGCGATCGTTCTGAATGGAATCGCTTGCCGTCATCCTGAAAGCCTGACCCGAAATGGAGCACGGAGGGTCTAGCAATCTCAACGTCGTCCCCGCGCAGGCGGGGACCCATAACCCCTGGC
>JBASBO010000368.1:0-3782 GCA_049651165.1 Xanthobacteraceae bacterium
TTCCTGCTGCGTCCGATCCGCGCCCGCCGGTAAACATGTATTGATCTGTATGTTTACTGGTCGTTCACCGGAGTCCGCTAAATCTGAGGAAAGGTCTTTACCCTTCTGACAGGGTATTGGACCGCTCAGATGATTGTCGGGGACGAAACCGGTGCCGGGGGCTTTGGACGAATTTGAGCGCACCATGGCGTTCGCGGAGATCGCGCTTGGCCAGATCAAATCGCTGCGCCAGCTCGCGCTGCCCCGCAATTACGAAATCTGGTACGTCTACGCGTCCGGCGCCAATCCTGCGCTGAACAAGGTCATCGACGACATTCTGGCGCAGAGCGGCCGGCTCAGCGAAGGCAACCTCGCGCAGATTTACGACACCTATCTGTCGCAGACCCGCAGCGCCGACCGACTCGACAAGGTCGGCGCCGGCGTCATCCGCGAAATCAACGACGTCATGCACGTCGTCGACGACGCGCTCGGCCTGACCTCGGCGTTCGGCGACAACCTCGCCGATGCTGGCCGCAAGCTCGCCATCGCCGCGACGCGCGATCACGTCAAGGCCATCATCGCCAACCTGATCCACTCCACGCACCATATGCAGGAGACCAATCGCGCGCTTGAGGATCGTCTCACATCCTCCAAGCAAACCATTCACAGTCTTCAGCAAAATCTCGAAGCCATCCGTGTCGAGACGCTTACCGACCCGCTGACCGGGCTCGGCAACCGGAAATATTTCGACGGCGCGGTGGCACACGCCGTTGCCGGCGCGCTGGCGGCCGTGCGACCGCTGTCGATGCTGATGTTCGACATCGATCACTTCAAGTCGTTCAACGACAACTACGGCCACCTGACCGGCGATCAGGTGCTGCGGCTGGTGGCGATGTCGCTGAAGCAGACCATCAAGGGACAGGATGTCATCGCCCGCTACGGCGGCGAGGAGTTCGCGGTGGTGCTGCCCGACACCGAGCTTCGCCCGGCGATTTACGTCGCCGAAAACATCCGGCGCGCGGTGATGTCGCGCGAACTGAAGAAGAAATCGACCGGCGAGATTCTCGGGCGCGTCACCATCTCGGTCGGCGTATCCACGTTGCAAGCCGGCGATGACGTCGACAGCCTGATCGAGCGCGCCGATCTCTGCCTCTATGCCGCCAAGCGCAACGGCCGCAACCGCGTGGTCTGTGAAACCGATCCGGAATGCTCGGCACCGCCCAAGGCTCATATGGCCTGACGCTTCGCTTTCGTCTTCGGCGTTCCGCGTTTAACGGCTTTCCTGCCGCGTTTTTGTTTCGACGCGTTTTCTTCACGCGAACCGGATTTCACTTCGCTCGAAAACGCTCTCCGTTTGCCGGACTTCCTTGCGGTCTTCAGTGCCGCGGCCTGCCGCGCGGCATCGAAGGCGTCGCTCGCCCACACCGCCAATTCGTCAGGATCGTCATACAACCGTTCGGGCAGTCGCCAGTACGAGCCGAGCGTGATGATCTTGCCGCGCGCGGTATATTGGAAGGGTTTGACGCCCTCCGCCTCAAACCGCGGCACGGTGCGCTCGTCGGCGCGCAGATAGACCGCGCCGCGAAGAACCAGCGCGAAATTGATTCCGTCGCGCGAGACGCCGTAGCCGCTGAACATCCTGCGCAGGGTCACCGGGCCGAAGGCCGCGAACAAATCCAGCAGGAAATCGCGGTCCATCCGGACCTGCCCCGTCAGCCGTCGGTCTTCGCCGGCGTCAGTTGCACCGACTCGCCGCAGCCGCAGGCGCTGGTCTGGTTGGGATTGTTGAACACGAACTGGGCCGACATCTTGTCGGTCTTGTAGTCCATCTCGGTTCCGAGCAGGAACAGCACCGCCTTGGGATCGACCAGGATCTTGACGCCCTTGTCCTCGACCACCTCGTCGGTCGGCCGGATGTCGTGGGCATATTCCACCGTGTAGGATTGCCCGGCGCAACCGCCGTTCTTGATGCCGACCCGCAGGCCGATGATCTCGGAATCGGCGCGTTCTGTCAGTTCGCGCACGCGGGTGGCCGCGGCTTCCGTGAGACGCATCACCTGCGGCCTCGGGCGCGGCTTGGGTCTGGATTCGGGCTTGGTGGTCGGGCTGGTCGTCACATCCATCGCAGTCGTCTCCTCGCGCGCGCATCTGCCGCGCGGAATCGCAGGGGCACTCCCCGCATCTTCAAGATAGCAACGAATTCGCCGCTGTGAAGGACCCGCGCGCCTGTTCCGGCGGGAACGTCTTGCAATCTACGCAGCCGGACATGGCGTCTGGCGCAGATGCCGTTCGCTCGATGCCGGATATTTCGCCAGCAGCGCCGCCGGGCGAATCGGGCGCGCCACCAGGTTGCCCTTGCAATTCGGACAGACGCCGCCGAGCCGGTCGTCGGCGCAGCCCGCGCAGAACGTGCATTCGAACGAGCAAATCCGCGCAATTCCGCTGTCGGGCGGCAGATCGCGGTCGCAGCATTCGCAATTCGGCTTCAGTTTCAGCATGATACTCTCCGCACTCAAAGCTGCTTCGAGGCGCGGGCGGCGGCAAATTGCTGCCAGCCCCGGGCCCGCAGCCGGCAGGCCGGGCATTCGCCGCAGCCGTAGCCCCACTCGTGCCGCGCCCCGTGCGTGCCGAGATAGCAGGTGTGGGAGTGCTCGCGGATCAGGTCCACCAGCGCCGCGCCGCCAAGTTCCTGCGCCAGCGCCCAGGTCTGCGCCTTGTCGCGCCACATCAACGGCGTGTGCAGCACGAACCGCTGCGCCATGCCGACGTTGAGCGCCACCTGCAACGCCTTGATGCTGTCGTCGCGGCAGTCGGGATAGCCGGAATAGTCGGTTTCGCACATGCCGCCGACGATGTGGCGGATGCCGCGCCGGTAGGCCAGCGCCGCGGCGAAGGTGAGGAAGATCAGGTTGCGGCCGGGAACGAAAGTATTGGGCAGGCCGTCCTCGCCCATGGCGATTTCGACCTCGCGCGTCAGGGCTGAGTCGGAGATCGCGCTGAGCGTCGGAATGGCGAGCGTGTGGCCCTCCCCGAGCCGGTGTGCCCACCGCGGATCCATCGCCTTGAGGCCGTCGATCAGCGCGGCGCGGCAGTCGAGTTCGACGGCGTGGCGCTGGCCGTAGTCGAAGCCCAGCGTCTCGACGCGCGAGAAGCGGCTCAGCGCCCAGGCAAGGCAGGTCGCCGAATCCTGGCCGCCGGAAAACAGCACCAGCGCGGTATCGCCGCCATCATACGCAGCATCGCTCATGCGCAGGCCATATCACTGTTCACGGGAGCACGCCAATTGGCGGCGCTTTTCGCTGGGATCGAACGGCGTCTTGCGGCATAGCAGGAGCATCCTCCCCTCCCGGTGCAAGCATGACCCCGTCCCGCGACATTTCCGGCCTTATCGAAATCATGGCGCGGCTGCGCACGCCGGTCACCGGTTGCCCGTGGGACGTCGAACAGACCTTTGCGACGATCGCGCCCTACACCATCGAGGAAGCCTACGAGGTGGCGGACGCCATCGCCCGCGACGACATGGCCGACCTTTGCGACGAACTGGGCGACCTGCTGTTGCAAGTGGTGTTCCATGCGCGGATGGCCGAGGAAAAGAGCGCGTTCGCGTTCGCGGACGTAGTCGAGGCGATCACCCGCAAGATGATCCGCCGCCATCCGCACGTCTTTCCCGACGACGCCGGGCGCCTCACGCCGCTGGAGACAGGTGCGTGGGACCGCATCAAGGCCGAGGAAAAGGCCGAGCGCGCGGCGCGCCATCCGAAAGCCGCCGCGTCGCGCTCCGGCCTGCTCGCCTCCGTCAAGGC
>JBASBO010000369.1:0-11349 GCA_049651165.1 Xanthobacteraceae bacterium
CGCGCGCCCAGCAGCATCACCGTCACGTCACGACCGCGCGCCGCAAGCTCGGTAGCCGCGACAAAGCCGTCGCCGCCGTTGTTGCCGCCGCCCGCGACCACCAGAACCGGCCCGTCCTCGACCAGATCGGCGGCGGCCTCGGCCACCGCCCGCCCGGCGTTGCGCATCAGCGTGAAGCCGGCGGTGCCGCCGGCGATCGTAAGCTGGTCGGCCCTGCCCATCTCGGCCGTGGTCAAAACCTCCATGGTGCCGCCTCCTCTACGCGCCGCGACTGCCTGAAAAATATGCACATTGCCTAGTTATAAACCGCCCCCTGCCGCACAATGCGACAGAGGCTGCATGGAACGCGTTCGCGGATTCTGATAACTGATCGGCATCGGTTCAGGCCCCGCAGGATTAAGAGATTTGGAAGTGCCGGGAGACATTCAGTGAAGAAGATCGAAGCCATCATCAAGCCCTTCAAGCTCGACGAGGTGAAGGAGGCGCTTCAGGAGGTCGGCCTGCAAGGCATCACCGTCACCGAGGCCAAGGGCTTCGGACGGCAGAAGGGGCACGCCGAACTCTATCGCGGCGCCGAATACATCGTCGATTTCCTTCCCAAGGTGAAGATCGAGATCGTGATCGGCGACGACCTCGTCGAAAAGGCGATCGAGGCGATCCGCCGCGCCGCCCAGACCGGCCGCATCGGCGACGGCAAGATTTTCGTGTCCAACGTCGAGGAGGTCATCCGCATCCGCACCGGCGAAACCGGCCCCGACGCCATCTGATTTCCTTACCCCTATCGGCTGCGCACAGCAGTTTCCACCGACCAGTTGACCACACACATGAGGAATCCATGACCACCGCCCAGGACGTCCTGAAGTCGATCAAGGACAACGACGTCAAGTATGTCGATCTGCGTTTCACCGACCCGCGCGGCAAGTGGCAGCACGTCACTTTCGACGTTTCGATGATCGACGAGGAGATTTTCGCCGAGGGCACCATGTTCGACGGCTCCTCGATCGCCGGCTGGAAGGCCATCAACGAGTCCGACATGATGCTGATGCCGGACCCGGAGACCGCGACCATCGATCCGTTCTTCGCCGAGACCACCATGGTCATCACCTGCGACGTGCTGGAGCCGACCACCGGCGAGCCCTACAACCGCGACCCGCGCGGTATCGCCAGGAAGGCCGAGGCGATGGTGAAGTCGATGGGCATCGGCGACACCGTCTATGTCGGCCCCGAGGCCGAGTTCTTCATCTTCGACGACGTCCGCTTCCAGACCACGCCGTATAACACCGGCTTCAAGCTCGACGCCGCCGAACTGCCGACCAATTCCGACACCGAATACGAGGGCGGCAACCTCGGCCACCGCATCCGCACCAAGGGCGGCTACTTCCCGGTGCCGCCGCAGGATTCGTTGCAGGACATGCGCTCGGAGATGCTCGGCGCGATGGCGCGCATGGGCGTCAAGGTCGAGAAGCACCACCACGAGGTGGCCTCCGCCCAGCACGAGCTCGGCATGAAGTTCGACACCCTGACCCACATGGCCGACCAGATGCAGGTCTATAAATACTGCATCCATCAGGTCGCGCATATCTACGGCAAGACCGCCACCTTCATGCCGAAGCCGGTCTACGGCGACAACGGCTCGGGGATGCACGTCCACCTGTCGATCTGGAAGGACGGCAAGCCGACCTTCGCCGGCAACAAATACGCCGACCTGTCGGAAACCTGCCTCTACTACATCGGCGGCATCATCAAGCACGCCAAGGCGATCAACGCCTTCACCAACCCCTCCACCAACTCCTACAAGCGTCTGGTGCCGGGCTATGAAGCGCCGGTGCTGCTGGCCTATTCGGCGCGCAACCGCTCGGCCTCGTGCCGCATCCCCTACACCACCTCGCCCAAGGCCAAACGCGTCGAGGTCCGCTTCCCCGACCCGATGGCCAACCCGTATCTCGCCTTCGCCGCGATGCTGATGGCCGGCCTCGACGGCATCAAGAACCGCATCGATCCGGGCCCGGCGATGGACAAGGACCTCTACGACCTGCCGCGCGAGGAACTGAAGCAGATCCCGACGGTGTGCGGGAGCTTGCGCGAGGCGCTGGAGAACCTCGACAAGGACCGCGCCTTCCTGAAAGCCGGCGGGGTATTCGACGACGACTTCATCGACAGCTTCATCGAACTGAAGATGAGCGAGGTCGAGCGCTACGAGATGACCCCGCACCCGATCGAGTTCGAGCTTTACTACTCGCTGTAATCCCGGCGCGGCCTCTGCCCCCTTCCGCCGCGCCTCAGGACGTTGAAGACGCCCCTCACGGGGCGTCTTTTTCGTCTCCCGGCTTACGGCCGGCGGCGGCCGCTTGATCGGGACCTGCTTTGCGGGAAGACTGCCGAACGAGGAATCGAACAGGGCGTTCCATGGTGAGTCTTTCAACCGACGATGCGGATCTTGAGGGCCGAAGCGCGGGCCGCGCGCCGCTGGCTCGCGCCATCGCGCTTGGCGGCATCGGCATTGTCGCTTTCGCCGCGCTGCTCGCGCTGGCGTGGTATTCGGCGACGACGCTGCTCTTGCTGTTCGCCGGCATGCTGTTCGGCGTTTTCCTCAGCGCCATGGCCGACATGCTGCGCCGCCTGATCGGCGGCGGCCACACGCTGCGGCTGGTGATCGTCTGCGTGCTGTTCACCGGGCTGTTGTCCGGCGTCGCGGTGCTGGGCGGCGCGACCATCGCCCAGCAGGTCACGGCGCTGAGTTCGACGATCCGCTCGCAACTCGGCAACGCCAAGGACTTTCTGGAGAAGCAGGGCATCGACACCAGCTTCCTCAACCTCAACCTCGGCGGCAAAGCGCCGACCATCGACACCACCGCGGCCGACGTCGTCTCACCGGCCCAGACACCGCCCGCGCCGCAACCCGCGCGTGGACCGAAGCTGCCGGACGCCGGCGCCATCGCCTCGGGCACCGGGGCCATCGTCAGCCAGACCATCAAGATCCTCGCCGGCGTATTCGAAGGCGTCGGCAACTTCTTCGTGGTGATCTTTCTCGGGCTGCTGCTGGCGGCGCAGCCCAGGCTTTATCACGACGGCATTTTACGCTTTGTGCCGCGCCGGCATCTGCCGGACGCCGAGCGGCTGATCGACGACATCGGCGAGACGCTGCGGCGCTGGCTGCTCGGCCAGATCGCGACCATGACCACGCTGTTCCTTCTGACCTGGGCCGGGCTGACGCTGATCGGCATTCCCGGCGCGCTGGTGCTGGGCTTCATCACCGGGCTGTTGACGTTCATCCCCAATGTCGGCGCCATCCTCGCCGGCGGTTTGATCGTGCTGGCCAGCCTCGGCTCGGGCTGGACCGCGATCTTCAGCGCCTTCGGCCTCTATCTCGCGGTGCAGTTCCTCGAAGGCAACGTGCTGACGCCGCTGATCCAGCGCCACGCCATCAGCATTCCGCCGGCGACGCTGTTCGCCGCGCAGATCTTCCTCGGCGTGCTGTTCGGGCTGTGGGGGCTGGCGCTGGCGCTGCCGCTGATCGCCGTCATCAAGGTGATGCTGAACCACCTGTGGCCGGATCAGACGGCGCCAGCCGCCGCCTGATTAGAGCATGATCCCGAAAAGTGGAAACCGGTTTTCGGAAAAGATCATGCTCAAACAAAAAGATAAGCGACGAGCCTGATTCAACGTAGTTGAAACAGGCTCTAGCTGGCGATCACCGTCTCGGTATGCTCGACCTCGGGCGGCGAGGCGAAGTAAGGCCCGACCAGCGCGCGCCATGCGGTGAACTGCTCGGAGCCGCGAAAATCCACGGTGTGGTTTTCCAGCGTCGCCCATTTCACCATCAGCCGGTAGCGCTGCGGCTTCTCGATCGATCGGTGCAGTTCGAACCCGTGAAAGCCTTTCGACTGGCCGAACGCGGCGCGCGCCCTGCCGACGGCGGCCTCGAAATCGGCTTCGGAGCCGGGCTTGATCTCGATCTGGGCGATTTCAGTAATCATGACGATGGCCTTCTACCATGGTGTTTTCAAGCGAACTGCTTTAGCGCGTTTCGGCTTTTGATGAAACGCTTCAGGTCGTCATTGCGGGTCGAAGCCCCCGCGGCGCGGCTTGACCCGGCAATCCATCATCTTCAAAAAAGACGGATGCGCGGGATCAGGTCCGCGCATGACGACGGAGGATTTGTCGGATGCCGATGATCGAAGCCGATGACGGCTGCCCGCTCAACGTCGCGGTCGAGGGACCCGACGGCGGCCCCGCCTTGATGCTCTCAAACTCGCTCGGCTGCACGCTCGAGATGTGGGACCCGCAGATCGGCGCGCTGGCGAAACAGTTTCGGGTCATCCGTTACGACCGGCGCGGCCACGGCAGGTCGGGCGTGCCGTCGGGGCCGTATTCGATCGAGCGGTTCGGCCGCGACGTGCTGGCGATCCTCGACGCGCTCAGGATCGAGCGCGCGCACTGGTGCGGGCTGTCGATGGGCGGCATGGTCGGGCAATGGCTCGGGGCCAACGCGCCGCAACGCTTCGACCGCATCGTCCTTGCCAATACCAGTTGCTACTATCCCGACCCCGCCAACTGGGACGCCCGCATCAAGGCGGTGAAGGACGGCGGCCTCGCGGCCATCGCCGATGCGGTGATCGCGGGCTGGCTCACTGCGGGTTTCCGCGAACGCGAGCCCGCCGCCGCCGCGCGCATGAAGGCGATGCTGCTGGCGGCTCCGCAGGCCGGCTATCTCGCCTGCTGCGAGGCGCTGCGCACGCTGGACCAGCGCGCCCTGCTGCCGCGCATCACCCGCCCGACGCTGGTGATCGTCGGACGCAACGATCCGTCGACGCCGCTCGCCGCCGGCGAATACATCCGCGCCCACGTCCCCGGCGCCAGCATGACGATCCTCGACGCCGCGCACATCTCCAACGTCGAACAGCCGCAGGCGTTCACCGCGGCAGTGACCGGCTTCCTGACGCAGCGCTGACGAGGCAATCATGGACGACCGGCAGCGCCGCGACGAAGGTACGAAGATGCGCCGAAAAGTGCTCGGCGACGCCTGGGTCGATCAATCGCTCGGCAACGAAAATGCCTTCAACGCCAAATTCCTCGACCTCATCACCCGCCACGCCTGGGGCGAGATCTGGACCCGGCCGCACTTCGACGAGCGCACCCGCCGCGTGCTGGTGATCGGTACGCTATTGACGCTCGGCCAATGGGACGAGTTTCGCCTGCATGTACGCGCGGCACTGACCGAGGGTGGCTTCGCGCCGGACGACATCAAGGAGATCGTGCTGCAACAGGCGATCTATTGCGGGGTGCCGGCCGCCAATCACGCCATCAAGGAAGCCGGCGCGATCGTTCAGGAACTCGGGTTGCTCAAGACGTAACCCGTCGCCTGACGTTCGGCCTCGACCGCCGGCGGCTCGGCCAGCATCACGATCGCGGTGCCGAGCAGCAGCATGAGTTCGGTGGCGTGCAGGCGCAGCGCCGCCGCCTCCCCGGCCTGCGAGGCAAAGATCATACTGGCGAAGCTGATGAGCGTGCCGAGCGCCAGCGCGATCGCCAGCGCTTCGTCGCCGCCGCGCGCGCGCCTCGCCGCCCGATGTACGGCCAGCGCCGCGAACACCATGAAGAACGCCACCACCGTCAGCTTGCCGAGCGCCAGCAGCCAGGCGAAGCGCACCGTCGTCAGGGCCTGCGCTTGCAGATGGTCGCTGATGAAGATCGCGACCGCGACGTTGGGCCGCTCGAACAGCCCCTGCACCGGCGACACCACGATGCGCCACGCGGCCAGCATCCACACCGGCACGAAATAGCCGGCGAGCAGAAGGCCGCTCACCGTGCTCAACCGCCAGTTGGTCCGCTTGTCCGCCCGCATCCGGTTCCGCCTGTCGTCGCGCACGTCCGACGAAAAACGCCGGGACGCCGGTCAGGCGACCAAACGCCCGCCGCCGACGGGCGGCAACGGAAACCATTTGTTAACCTTAACGGGACCGTGGAGGCTGTGGACAAGGGCCGGCGCTGCCCGGCTCCGCGAAGCGCGATGTTTACGCCCCGAACCCGAACAGCCGGTGCGGGTTGTCCACGAGAACGCGTCGGCGCAGTTCCTCGTCCGGCACCCAGCGCGCCAGGAGATCCAGCAGATCGGCCACCGTCATCATCACGCCCCAGTTGGCGACGTGCGGCCAGTCCGATCCCCACACGCAACGCTCGGCGCAAGCCGCCACCAGCGCCTGCGCGAACGGCACCGTGTCGTCATAGGGCGGGCCCTGCACCGTGATCCGGTAAGCGCCCGACAGCCGCACCCATGCGCCGTCGCGCACCAGCGCCAGCAGCGTCCGGAAGCCTTCACTGTCGACGCCGCGCGAGGTCGGGAAATGCCCCATGTGATCGATCAGGAACGGCACCGGCAGCTTCGCCAGTTGCGGCGCGATCTTTGGCAGTTGGCCGGCGTCGATCAGGAATTGCAGATGCCAGCCCATCTCCCGGCACAGCGCGCCATAAGCCTCCAGCCGCTCGAAGCCGATGCCGCCGCCATACAGCACGTTGAGCCGCAGCCCGACCACGCCGGCATCCTGCAACGCCGCGCGCTCGGCGTCGGACGCGTCCAACCCCAGCACCGCGATGCCGCGCAGCCGCGCGCGGTTCGCGGTCAGCGTCTCCAGCATCAGCCGGTTGTCGGTGCCGTGGACGCTGACCTGCGTCAGCACGCCGTAAGTCATACCCATGGTGTCGAGCAGATCGATATAGGCGGCGGGCGAGGCTGGCGGCGGCGTGTAGCTGCGCCCGGCGACGAACGGGTAATCCGGCGGCGCGCCGATGACGTGACAGTGGCTATCGACCGCGCCCGGCGGCACCCGCATCAGGCGCGGTTGCGGCTGGTGCGCGGGCGGCGGCGGACACGGCGGCGCGTCGGTTTTGTCGCAGGTGTCCGCCACGGTCTACGCCTCCGCCGTCAGCACCCGGCCGCGGGTTTCCGGCAGCGCGAAGGCGGCGGCGAAGAACAGCACGTAAGCGCCCACGGAGAAGATCGCGATGGCGTTGGCGAGCGTCGTCGTCTCCGACAGGTGGCCGACCAGGAACGGGAACAGCGCGCCGATGCCACGGCCGAAATTGTAGCAAAACCCCTGCCCCGAGCCGCGCAGCCGCGTCGGATACAGTTCGGTCAGGAATGCGCCCATGCCGGAGAAATAGCCCGAGGCGAAGAAGCCGAGCGGGAAGCCGAGCAACCACAGCACCTGATTGGTGAACTCGACCTGGGTGTAGAGCAGCACCAGCGCGATGGCGCCCAGCGAGAAGATCAGGAACAGGTTGCGCCGGCCGATGCGGTCGGCGAGCCACGCGCCCACCAGATAGCCGACGAACGAGCCGATAATCAGCGCAGCGAGATAGCCGGTCGAACTGACGATCGACAGATGCCGCTCGGTGGTGAGGAAGCGCGGCACCCAGAAGGTGACGCCGTAGTAGCCGCCCTGACAGCCGGTGGTGACCAGCGAGGCGAGGATGGTGGTCTTCAGCATCGGCCCGGAAAAGATCTCCCAGATCGCCGGGCGGTCGCCGGTCGCCTTCTGGCGGGCGCGGGCCTCGACCGCCACCGCCGGTTCCTCGACGTAGCGGCGCAGGTAGAACACCAGCAGCGCCGGCACTACGCCGACCGCGAACATCCAGCGCCACGCCTGCTCCGGCGGCAGCAAGCTGAACAGCAGCGCCTGCATCAGCACCGCGAGGCCCCAGCCGACCGCCCATCCCGACTGCACCGAGCCGACCGCGCGGCCGCGATATTGCGGGCGGATGGTTTCGCCGATCAGCACCGCGCCGGCGGCCCATTCGCCGCCGAAGCCGAGGCCAAGAACCGTCCGCGCGATCAGCAGTTGCTCGAAGTTCTGCACGAAGGCGCAGACCAGCGAGAAGAACGCGAACCAGATGATGGTGATCTGCAACGTCAGCACGCGGCCGATGCGGTCGCACATGTAGCCCGCGATCCAGCCGCCGACGGCGGAGGCCAGCAGCGTCGTGGTGCCGGCGAGCCCGGCCATGCCGGCATCGACATGCCACATCGCGATGATGGTGCCGATCACCAGCGGATAGATCATGAAGTCCATGCCGTCGAGCGCCCAGCCGGTGGCGCAGGCCCAGAACGTGCGCCGTTCCGGCGCGTTCATGTCGCGATAGAACGCGAGCAGGCTGGTGTCGTCCGGCAGCACGACGTTGTTCGAGGCTTCCGTGGTCATGCGCCCTGTCTCCCTGACGTGTGGATGACGGCGGCGCCGCCCGCCCGCGCGCGGCATGGCGACGGCGAATCGCATCCGCGCCGGAGCGGCCGCTCAAGACGTCGGATGCTTGTGGAAACAATCGGGGCTCGATGGAAACCGTGGCTGGCGGAACTGCCCGTACCGCAGCGCAACCACGACGCCGTCGCTCGCCGCGAGGCGGCCGCGACGTCCGCGCCGGGCCGGGAAAGCCCGCAAATGCGCCGAAACGACATGATCGTCGCATTATGGTCCGAATCCCGACAGGGTCAACGGCGACGCCGTCCAGTGGCGGCGCGATGATTTGCTCCCCAAGGCCGCCCGGAGACGCCGTTGCCGTTGCAAAACCCCGCTGTTAAAGACGGTGACGGCAGAGTCGTGGGGACGATGGATTACTTCTTCCAGCAACTCATCAACGGCCTGGTGCTCGGCTCGATCTACGGGTTGATCGCCATCGGCTACACCATGGTCTACGGCATCGTCGGCATGATCAATTTCGCCCACGGCGATATCTTCATGATCGGCGGCTTCATCGCGCTCATCACCTTCCTGATCCTGGTGTCGATCGGGCTCACCGCCGTTCCGGTGATTCTGCTGCTGGTGCTGCTGGTGGCGATGGCGGTGACTGCGCTCTACGGCTGGACGGTGGAGCGCATCGCCTACCGGCCGTTGCGGCAATCGTTCCGCCTCGCGCCGATGCTCTCCGCCATCGGCATGTCGTTCGTGCTGTCGAACTTCGCGCAGGTCTCGCAGGGTGCGCGGGTGAAGCCGGTGCCGCCGATCATCACCGGCGGCTACACGCTGCACGACTCCGGCAACTTCGCCGTGCAACTGTCCAACGTGCAGATCGTGGTGGTGGCGACCACCGTCGTGCTGCTGGCGATCTTCAGCTACATCGTGGCCCGCACCCGCTTCGGCCGCGACATGCGCGCCTGCGAGCAGGACCAGACCATGGCGGCGCTGCTCGGCGTCGATGTCGACCGCACCATCTCGATCACCTTCGTCACCGGGGCGGCGCTCGCCGCCGTCGCCGGCATGATGTACCTGCTCTATTACGGCCTCGTCGATTTCTTCATGGGCTTCATCGCCGGCATCAAGGCGTTCACCGCCGCGGTGCTGGGCGGAATCGGCTCGCTGCCGGGCGCGATGCTCGGCGGCCTCGCCATCGGCCTGATCGAGACGTTCTGGGCGGCCTATTTCTCGGTCGAGTACAAGGATGTCGCCGCGTTCTCGATCCTGATTATCGTTTTGATCTTCATGCCGACCGGCCTGCTCGGCCGTCCCGAAGTCGAAAAAGTCTGACGGATGGCAGCGCCCGCCCCTGCTCCGCCTCACGCCGCGCCGGTCGCGGGCATGGCCTTCATCCTGAAGAAGGCGGTCATCAGCGCACTGGTGGCGCTGGTGCTGTTCGGCCTGATGATCGGCATCCGCACCGAGGCCGGACCTTCGGGCCAGTTGATCTACTGGACGCGCTTTGGCGAACTCGCGGCCATCGTCGGCGCGGTGTTTGTCGGCTCCATCGTCATCGAACTGCTGCGGCGCTGGATCGGCCCGCTGGGCTTGCGCGAAACCCCGCCGCAACTGCGCAGCGTTTTCGCGATACTCGGCCGCCTGCTCGCGCCGGCGCTGCTGATCTTTGCGCTGCTGGTGCCGGTGATCTTCTACAACGAGCGCTACCTGCTCGACCTCGGCATCCTGGTGCTGACCTACGTCATGCTGGGCTGGGGCCTCAACATCGTGGTCGGCCTCGCCGGCCTGCTCGATCTCGGCTACGTCGCGTTCTACGCAGTCGGCGCCTATTCCTACGCGCTGCTGGCGCAGAGCGGCCTGCCGCTTCCCTATCTGACCGATGCCTATCCCTTTGTCGCGATGGACTTCGTGCAACTCGGGCCGTGGGCGTTCTGGGTGCTGCTGCCGGTGTCCGGCCTGCTGGCGGCGCTGTGGGGCGTGCTGCTCGGCTTCCCCGTGCTGCGGCTGCGCGGCGATTACCTCGCCATCGTCACGCTGGCGTTCGGCGAGATCATCCGCCTCGTCATCCTCAACTGGCAGGACCTGACCGGCGGCCCCAACGGCATCAGCGGCATCCCGCGCCCGACCGTGTTCGGCATTCCGCTGACGCCGGGGGAAAGCGGCTTCGCGGCGCTGATCGGCGTGCCGTTCTCGCCGACCCACCGCCTCGTGTTCCTGTTCTACCTGATCCTGGCGCTGGCGCTCATCACCAACTGGGTCACCATCCGGCTGCGCGCCCTGCCGATCGGCCGCGCCTGGGAGGCGATGCGCGAGGACGAGGTCGCCTGCCGCGCGCTCGGCATCAACATCACCACGACGAAACTCTCGGCGTTCGCCATCGGCGCGATGTTCGGCGGCTTCGCCGGCGCGTTCTTCGCCACCCGGCAGGGCTTCATCAGCCCGGAGTCGTTCACCTTCCAGGAATCGGCGCTGGTGCTCGCCATCGTCGTGCTCGGCGGCATGGGCTCGCAGCTCGGCGTGGCGCTGGCGGCGGTGGCGATGATCGGCGGATTCGAACTGTTCCGCGGCCTCGACCAGTTCCGGATGCTGGTGTTCGGCGGCGTCATGGTGCTGCTGATGGTCTGGCGGCCGCGCGGGCTGGTCGGCCACCGTTCGCCCACCGTGTTCCTGCAAAAGCAGACCGAGATATCGTCGGCGCTGGTGAAGGAAGGCCGCGGATGACGGAGAGCGCGCCGATCCTCGCCATCGACGGGCTGACCATGCGCTTCGGCGGCATCGTCGCCATCAACGGCCTTTCGTTCGCCGCGCAACGCCGCCACGTCACCGCCCTGATCGGGCCGAACGGCGCGGGCAAGACCACGGTGTTCAACTGCATCACCGGCTTCTATCGCCCGAGCGGCGGCGCGATGACGCTGTTGCACGATGACGGCGCGCGCTTCCGGCTCGACCGGCTGCACGATTTCCGCATCTGCAAATACGCCAAAGTGGCGCGCACCTTCCAGAACATCCGCCTGTTCCCCGGCATGACCGCGCTGGAAAACCTGATGGTGGCGCAGCACAACACGCTGATGCGCGCCTCCGGCTTCAGCCTGCTCGGGCTGCTCGGCGCGCCGTCGTTCCGCGCCGCCGAACGTCAGGCGATCGACGTGGCGCGCGGGTGGCT
>JBASBO010000370.1:0-3950 GCA_049651165.1 Xanthobacteraceae bacterium
ATGTTTCCGGTTGCTCTGGGAATTGCCGTATTTCACTTGAAGCAACTCATTCAGGATCAGCGCAAGGGCCCGCTGGCCGCAACCGTGCTTGCCCTTGTCCTGATTTCGTGCGTGACCGTGTCGCGCAAGGAAGCGCCGGTCGCGAGCCTTTCGTCCAAGGGCGGAGCGGCTGTCGTTGTGTTTCAGGATAATCAAAAGATTCAGGTCATCGATCTGATGGGACTGACCGGTCGCGCTCGAAGTGGCGACATGACGCGGGCCACGGTGGTCACCATCGATGGCGTCACGCGCAAACCTGTAAGCGAATATCGCATCGTTGCAAATGAGAAGGATGTGCGGCTTCTGTTGTTCAAACCGGAGACCGTGCATTCCGTGACGATTCATTTCTCCAAGTATGTTGTGGTCCCTGAAGGCGGGTGGACCGCCCACGCCGCCCTGCTGCCGTTTACCTTCGGATTGCCGTTGTCCCAGCAAACACTTGATACGACCCCCGGATCGTAGCGCCTTTTTGTATGACGCTTTAGTATAACGTCCGCGGGTTCGTGCCGGTTTTGTCCGAGGTGGCTTTTCCCTCCTTTCGGGTGCTATAAGCCGAAAGTCGGGCGGGCCGGTCAGACCCGCCGACGGCGTTGCCGGCGTTCGCCCGGCAATTCATCCTTCAAGAACTGACGGTGGTGCGGGCCCCGTGCGGCCGGTCGAGCCGTCGTCGATCATGCCTGCGGCGTGGCCGGCGCCGGACGGATCGGGTCGGTGCTCCGGCGCGTGTCGAGGCGATCGTGACGATCTTCCAAATCCTGTTGTTGGCAGCGGCCGGCTTCGCCGCCGGAACCGTGAACGCCGTCGCCGGTGGCGGCACCTTTGCGACCTTCGCGGCGCTGGTGGCCTGCGGGCTGCCGACGCTCGACGCCAACGCCACCAGCGCGGTGGCGCTGACGCCGGCCAATCTCGCCAGCGTCGTCGCCTATCGTTCCGAGGTCCGCAACCACTTCCGGGCGATGCTGCCCTATACGCTGATCGGATTGTGCGGCGGCGCGGTCGGCGCGCTGCTGCTGATCTGGCTCGGCGACGGCGGCTTCCGGCCGCTGGTGCCGTGGCTGCTGCTGTCGGCGACGCTGATGTTCGCCTTCAGCGATCGCATCCGCGAGCTGACCAGGCCGTCGGCGCAGGGGCAAGGCGGGGCGAGCCGCCTCGTTGCTTTCGTGGTGATGGCGATGGCGACGATCTATGGCGGCTTCTTCGGCGCCGGCATGGGCATCATGATGCTGGCGGCGCTCGCGGTGATCGGCGGCGGCGACTACCATCAGGACAACGCCATCAAGAACGTGGTGGCGTTCCTGATCCAGATCGTGTCGTCGGCGCTCCTGATCGCCGGCGGGCTGGTGCATTGGCCGCACGCGCTGGTGACCATCGTCGCCTCGATGATCGGCGGCTACTGGGGCGTCAGCGTCGCGCGCAACGTGCCCGTCAAGGTGATCCGCGCCACCGTGGTCGCGGTCGGCGCGGCGCTCACCGTGATCTTCTTTCTCAGGGGCTGAAGCTTTCTCGCCCCGTCATTGCCGGGCTTGACCCGGCAATCCATCCTTTTCAGAAAGATGGATGCGCGGATCAAGTCCGCGCATGACGACGGATGATTTTGTCAGGAGCAGAACGCTTCTAACCCTTCCTGCGCATCATCGCGTCGAGGCTGATCGGGCCGCCGCCGGCGAACACGAGATAGAAGAAGACGAAGCAATAAAGCGCCGCCAGTTCGCCGCCGTTGAGGATCGGATAAAATCCTTTCGGCGCATGGACCATGAAATAGGCGACCGCCGTCATGCCCGACGCGATGAAGGCCGCGCCGCGGGTGAACAGCCCGACCACCAGAAGCGCGCCGCCGACCAGCTCGATGATTCCGGCGATTCCCGGCATCGAGGTGATTTGCAGGTTGGCGAAGTTCGCCATCGCCGGAAAGCCAAGCAGTTTGGCGGTGCCGTGCTGCAACAGCAACAGCCCGCTCATGAAGCGGAGCAGGCTCAGCACCGTCGGCTGCCATTTGGCGAGCGTGTCGTTCATGTCGATTCCTCAAAGGTTGGCTGAGATTTCGGAATGGATCAGTCAGATGGATCAGGCGCGGGAAGGTTACATCAAAAAAAGCCGCGAAAGGTGCGGCTTTTTCTCACCCCGTCGGACGGGCGGCGCTCAGCGCCACTCGACCTTGGTGATTTCGTAAGCCTTGGCGCCGCCCGGCGCCATCACTTCGACCGAGGAGCCCTTGGTCTTGCCGATCAGCGCCCGCGCCAGCGGCGAGGTGATCGAGATGCGGCCCTGCTTGGCGTCGGCCTCGCCCTCGCCGACGATCTGCCACACCGCCTTCTTCTCGGTGTCCTCGTCGATCAGCGTGACGGTGGCGCCGAACTTGATGGTGTCGCCGGACAGCTTGGTGATGTCGATGACTTCGGCGCGCGCCAGCTTGTCCTCAAGCTCGGCGATGCGGCCCTCGTTGTGGGACTGTTCTTCCTTGGCGGCGTGATACTCGGCGTTTTCCGACAGATCGCCATGCGCGCGCGCCTCCGCGATGAGCTGGATGATGCGCGGCCGATCCACTGACTGGCGCTGCTTCAGTTCATCCTCAAGCGCGGCATGACCACCGGGGGTCATCGGAACCTTGTCCACCATTTACCCTCGTCGTTGGATTTCCGTTTGTTCGCCGCTCGGGCTCTGCACGGAAATCGGTTTGTGAAAAATGCGGGCTGATGCTGCTTGCGCCAACCCGCTTGCACAACTCACGTTGATGTGTCGCCTCGTCCGCGTCGCGACCGTCAGCAGACGCACGTTAGCACGAAACGCCCTCAGGCGAGAGGGGTTCCGCTTGGATCGATCAGCACCGGCCCCGGCCGCGTGCGGCCTTGGCCAGTCTCCGGAGAAGTAACAAAGCTACTTTTCCGGAATCAGTTTCCGGAAAAGTAGCTTTGCAACGTGCGGACCTCAAGATCCCCGCCCAGATAGGCGCGAATGCCCTGCGCGGCCGCGACGGCTCCCGACAGAGTGGTGTAGTACGGCACTTTATGCAAGAGGGCAGCGCGCCGCAGCGAGCGGCTGTCGGCCAGCGCCTGCGGTCCCTCGGTGGTGTTGAACACCAGTTGCACCTCGCCATTGGTGATGGCGTCGACGATGTGCGGGCGGCCTTCCAGCACCTTGTTGACCTTCTCGGTCGGCACGCCGTTGTCGGCGAGGAATCGCTGGGTGCCCGAGGTCGCGATCACATGGAAGCCGAGCGAGGACAAGAGGCGGACGCTGTCGAGAATGCGCACCTTGTCGTCCTCGCGCACCGAGACGAACACCGTGCCGCGGCGCGGCAGCCGGGTGCCGCCGCCGATCTGGCTCTTGGCGAAGGCGATCTCGAAGGAGCGGTCGAGCCCCATCACTTCGCCGGTCGAGCGCATCTCCGGGCCGAGCACGGTATCGACGCCGGGGAAGCGCGCGAACGGGAACACCGATTCCTTGACGCCGACATGCTTGAGCCGTTGCGGCGTCAGTCCGAAGGAGGCCAGCTTCTCGCCGGCCATGATGCGGGCGGCGATTTTCGCCACCGGCGTGCCGATCACCTTGGCGACGAACGGCACCGTGCGCGAGGCGCGCGGGTTGACTTCCAGCACGTAGATGCGGCCGTCCTTGAGCGCGTATTGCACGTTCATCAGGCCGACGACGTCGAGGCCGAGCGCCAGTTCGCGGGTCTGGCGTTCCAGCTCGGTGATCGTCTCCGCGCTCAGCGAATGCGGCGGCAGCGAGCAGGCGCTATCGCCGGAGTGAATGCCGGCTTCCTCGATGTGCTCCATGATGCCGACGACGAAGGTGTCCTTGCCGTCGCTCAGGCAATCGACGTCGATCTCGATGGCGTCCGACAGATAGCGGTCGAACAACAGCGGGTTCTTGCCGAGCACGGTGTTGATCTGCCCGGTCTTGTCGTTGGG
>JBASBO010000371.1:0-4386 GCA_049651165.1 Xanthobacteraceae bacterium
GCGCGCCGAGGCGATCGGCCTCGTCAACCGCGTGGCGCCGGACGCCGCGTTGCGCGAGGAAGCGTTCGCGCTGGCAAAATCGCTGGCGGAGGGGCCGGCGGCGGCGCTGCGTGCCATGAAGGACAATCTCGACGAGGCGCTGACGGTGGATTTCGCCACCGCCCGCGACCGCGAGGCCGAACGGCTGATCCGCGCGGCGGCGACCGACGACCACCGCGAGGCGGTGGCCGCGTTCATCGAGAAGCGCAGGCCCATCTTCAAGGGCAGCTAAACTTACCGGACCGGCGTCGCGTCTCACGCCCGCCAGAACGGCTTGTCGGCCTCCGCCAGCATTTCGGCCCATGAAATGCCGACGTCATGGAGGTCGCGCTCGGTCCAGTGCGTCAGCTCGCGGCGCTGAACTTGTCGGGCGTGCCAGGTGTGCAGCGCCTCGCCAAGATGAGCGAGAAGCCCTTCATCATGATGATTTGTCATTGACTGACGATCGTTGCGCACAGACATTGTTGATCTCCAAATGCGGATTACTTGCCGTAAACATGGGATCGACAGCCGATTTCGACAAACGACATGTTGCGTTGCAATACATGATATAAATTCATGAGAAACAGGCCCGCCAACCCCCGGTTGCCGTCGCTCAACGGGCTCCGCGCCTTCGAGGCGGCGGCGCGTCATCTCTCCTTCACCGCCGCGGCGACCGAGCTGAACGTAACCCAGACCGCCGTCAGCCATCAGATCCGGCGGCTCGAACAGGAACTGGGCACGCGGCTGTTCGTCCGCCGCAACCGCGCCATCGCGCTGACCGCCGACGGCCTCGATTACCTGCCGCCGGTCCGCGCCGCCTTCAACGACCTCCGCCTCGCCACCGCGAAACTGCGGCGCAAGGGCGACGACCGGGTGCTGACGGTGAGCACGCTGGCCTCGCTCGCCGCCAAGTGGCTGCTGCCGCGCCTCGCCGCGTTTCAGGAGGCCCATCCCGACATCGACGTCCGCATCACCACCTCGATCGATCTGGTGGATTTCGCCGGCGGCGACGTCGATGCCGCGATCCGCTACGGGCGGGGCAACTGGCCGGGGCTGCGCGCCGACTGGCTGATGGCGGACCGGATGTTTCCGGTATGCAGCCCGGCGCTACTCAACGGCGAGCGCCCGCTACGGCGACCGGAGGATTTGCAGGACCATATCCTGCTGCACACCAGCGGCGCCTCGCGCGACGACTGGCGGCTGTGGCTGACCGCCGCCGGGCTGCCGGCCGACCTGTCGCAGCACGGCGGGCTGACGTTCGACCTCAACTTCGTCACGGTTCAGGCCGCGATCGACGGCCACGGCGTCGCCATCGGCCGCACCGCCTACGTGCGCGACGATATCGCCCGCGGCCGTCTGGTCGCGCCGTTCGACATCACGCTGCCGGTCGACGCCGGGTTCTATCTGGTGTCGCCGGAGGACCGCGCCGATACGCCGAAACTCGCCGCGTTCCGGCAATGGCTCGCGGAATCAATCCGCGCCGGCGGTGAAGGCTGAAAAGGCTTGTCAGCGGCGCGCCGTCAGCCGCGCGAAAACCCATCCCGCACTGATGCCGAGAGCGCCGCCGACGATCTTGACGGCGGCGTCGAACAGCCGCCCGTGGCGCGACGGCTCAAGCAACTGGAAGATTTCCAGCAGCACCGCCGCGCCGATCACCACCACGGCCGCAGCCACGATATGGCGCGGATAGGCGGCGGCGAACAGCGCGCCCATCACCGCGAAAGCGACGAGGCGCTCCAGTTGCGGCGACGCGCCGGTCACCGGCCTGACGCCGATCGGCCCCACGGTGACGAAGACGATAAAGGCAAGACACAGCCATGCCAGCACGCGGATCGCGCCGTCGATCGCCCTGTTCTGAAAATCCATCCCCGCCCGATCCGTGATCCCGCGATGCCGCGCCAGCAATGCGGCCGCGATTGCGTCGATTCAACGGCGGCGCGCGATGCCCGCACCCATCACGCCGCGCTCAATAGCCGCGCGCGAGATCGACGACGTTTTGCAGCGGCGCGCCGGCCTCGAAGCGGGCGATCTGTTCGACGACATAGGCCGAGATCGCATCGGGATCGGTGTCGGCGGCGTTGTGCGGAGTGACGACGACGCGCGGATGCGACCATAACGGACTGTCCGCCGGCAGCGGCTCGGTTTCGAACACGTCAAGCGTCGCCGCGTGCAGCGTGCCGTCGTCGAGACACGACAGGATATCGGCCTCGACCTGCAAGCCGCCACGCCCGGCGTTGATCAGCACCGGGCCGCCGAGCGGCGAGTCGCGTGAGAGCGACTCGAGCAGCCGCCGGTCAAGGATGTGGCGGGTCCGCGGCGTCAGCGGCAGCAGGCACACCAGAATGTGGGTTCTGGCCAGAAACGGCGCGAGGCCGTCGTCGCCGCTAAAGCATTCGACGCCGTCGATAGCCTTCGGGCTCGCGCTCCAGCCGACCACGCGAAAGCCGATCCGCCGCAGCACCTGCGCCGCGTCGCGCCCCAGCGCGCCGAGCCCCATCACCCCCACGGTGACCCCGCCGGCCGCCCATTGTGCGCGCGGCCGCCACAGTCCGCGCGACTGATTGTCGCGCAATTCGAGCAGACGGCGATGATGCGTCAGGACATGCAGCACGACATACTCGGTCATCCGCCCGGTCAGATCGTCCACCGCGACGCGGACCACCGGCACCCTGGGCAAGGTCGGGTCCGCCAGCAGCGCATCGACGCCGGCGCCGAGATTGAAAATCACGCGCAGCTTGCGGAACCCGGCCAGCACGCCGGCCGGCGGCTTCCACACCGCCGCGTAATGCACCTCGTCCGGGTCGCCGATCCACTCCGGGTCCGGCAGCAGCACCACCTTGCGCCCGCCGGCGACGGCGTCGAAACGTTTGAGCCAGCGCTGCGGCGACCAGTTGTCGGCGCCGCCATGAATCGACAGAACCAGAGTGCCCTTGCCCATGCGCGCCACCTGCGTCCCGTCGCGGATTACCGATGCTTTCGGGAACCGGCGCGTGCTGCAACGCGCCAAAAAACCAATACTCTTTGCAAATAGACTACCGCAAGCCGTCGCCGTTGTGGCACGATGGCTCCGGCGTCCGGCCTTCGGGCGTCAGGATCAACCGCCGCGCTGCCGCCGCATGAGGGGGCGGACTCAGACAGGACATGCGGACCGTGAAAAAGGACATGCGGACCGTGATCAAGGCTTCCGACATTCTCATCGCCAGACGCGCCGACACCAAGGCGCGCGCCGACTTCCCGACATGGCGCATGATGGCCAAGCTCAACGCGACCAGTTCGCTGTCGAGCGAGGCGCAGGCGTTTCTGGCGGAGTACGAGAAGCGGCTCGGCCAGATGAGCGAGACCGACGCCACCGAAGCCACCATCCAGTCGATCTATCGCAGCTACTATGCCGAGATGGGCGGCGCCGGCACCGCGCCGGACGCCGGAATCGCCAACCCGAAAAAAGCCGCGCCGCCGGCCGATCCGGCCGCCCGCGACAGCGCCGCCGCCACAAGCCATCCGCCCGACAACGTCATCGCCTTGCAGCGCCTGCGCCGTCCGCGGCCCAAGCCCGCTGAGGCCGCGACCGCCTCCGCGCCAAAGCCACGGATGCCGGTGGCGCTGATCTTCATCGCCCTGATCGTCATCAGCGTCGGGCTGCGCTACCTGCTCTAATCCGACCTCGCTTCGCGGGAGCGCCTGCCGCCGGCCCGCTCCGGCGGCAGGCGCTCCCGTGACGCAAGGGCGCGCATACTTTTTCGTGCTTCACATTTGCGGCGCGCGGATCGACGATGGCGCCGCATCCAGAAACCACGGCAAGGACAGAACCAAGATGGACTGGTCGAATATCACCCTTCCCGCCATGCAGATCGAGGCGCATTTCGGCGACCGGCTGGTGCCGATGTTTCGCGAGCGGCCGCGCAGCGTCTGGGAGGTGGTCGCGCAGGCGGTGGCGCGCAATCCGGACGGCGAGGCCATCGTGTTCGGCGACGAGCGGCTGAGTTGGCGCGAGACCGAGCGGCGAGCGGCGGCCATCGCCGGCGGCTTTGAGAGCCTCGGACTACGGCCCGGCGACCGCCTCGCGGTCCTGATCGGCAACCGCACTGAATTCGTCCTCACCCTCTATGCCGCCGCCCGGCTCGGGCTGGTCGGCGTGCTGCTCTCGACCCGCCTGCAACAGCCCGAAGTGGCCTACATGCTGAACGACTGCGGCGCTGCGGCGATCGTCTTTGAGACCGCGCTCGCCGACCGCGTGCCGGACGCAGCCGAGGTCCCGAACCTGCGCCACCGCATCGTCGTGGAAGACGGCGCCGGCGCGCCGTCGCTGGCGCGGTTGCGGGATCACGCGCCGTCCGCCGCGGCGGCCGCTGTCGCGGAGGACGACAC
>JBASBO010000372.1:0-2901 GCA_049651165.1 Xanthobacteraceae bacterium
CCCCGCCGCCGCGCCGGCCGCGACGCCCTCCGCTCCGGAACCGGTGAAGGCCGCAAGCTCCGTCGCGCCGGCCGACCAGCCGGTGGCCGACAAGCTGCGCGAAATGCTCGACCCCAAGGTCACCCGCTTCTTCGACCGCAAGAACGAACGCGCCGCCGCCGAGAAATTCTACGCCGCGCGCGATTACGCGCCGCTGTGGACCGAGGCCGGCGCGCTGACCGCGCGCGCCAAAAGCGTGATCGCGCGGCTCAACGACGCCGCCGCCGATGGCCTCGACCCGGCGGAATATCCGGTGCCGAATTTCGGCGCGGCCACCGGCCCCGACGCGCTGGCGGAAGCCGAACTGAAGCTGACGGCCAGTCTGCTGGACTACGCGCGGCAGGCGCAGAGCGGCCAGATGCACTGGTCGCAGGTCAGCGCCGATATCCAGTATCCCGAACACCCGGTCGATCCCAACGAGGTGCTCGCCAACGTCTCGACGGCGGCCGACGCCTCGACGGCGCTGCAAGCCTACAACCCGCCGCACAAGGCTTATAAGGAGCTGCGCGCGAAACTCGCCGAACTGCGCGGCCAGTCCGAGGCGGCACCGGTCAAGATGATCCCGGAAGGGCCGACGCTGCGCTACGTTCCGGGCAGCAAAAACCACGCGTCCGCGATGGTCGAGGACGAGCGCGTGCCGCTGCTGCGCGCCCGGCTCGGCATCACGGAAAATCCCGACGACACCCGTTATGACGAAACCGTCGCGGCCGCCGTCCGTACGTTCCAATCGCACAACGGGCTGCATCCGGACGGCATTCTCGGCAACCGCACCGTCGCGACCATCAACGGCCCCAAGCGCGACCGCGAGATCGACACCATCGTCGTCAACATGGAGCGCTGGCGCTGGCTGCCGCGCCAGCTCGGCGCGGCCTCGCTCGGCAACGCCTATGCCATCCTCAACATTCCCGATTTCACGCTGAAGGTGATGCAGCACGGCGCCGAGGCGTGGAAGACCCGCGTCGTGGTCGGCAAGCCCGGCAAGCACGCCACTCCGCTGCTCACCGAGACGATGAAATACATCACGGTGAACCCGACCTGGAACGTGCCGCCGTCGATCATCACCAACGAGTATCTGCCGGCCTTGCAGCAGGACCCCACCGTGCTCGACCGCATGGGCCTGAAGCTGCAACGCAACCCCGACGGCACCATCCACATCTCGCAGCCGCCGGGCGAGCGCAACGCGCTGGGCCGCATTCGCTTCAACTTCCCCAACAAGTTCCTGGTGTATCAGCACGACACCCCGGACAAGGGCCTGTTCTCGCGCGACGTGCGCGCTTTCAGCCATGGCTGCATGAGGGTGCAGAACCCGGACCAGTATGCCGCGGTGCTGCTCAACATCACCATGCCGCACGAGCGCTACACGCCGGAGAAGGTCCGCGCGATGTACGGCACCAGCGAGCGCGACATCAAGTTCCCGACGCCGATCCCGGTCAACATCACCTATCAGACCGCGTTCGTGGATGATGGCGGCAAGCTGCACATCCGTAGCGACATCTACGGCCGCGACGCCGCCATGCTGGCGCTGTTGCGCAATAGCAAGAACAAGAACCTCGAAGCGGTGGTGGCTCACGCCCAGCCGAACTATTCGCGACCACGCGCCCAGCTTCCGGTCGCGGCCAGCGACCGTGGCGGGTTCGGCTATGACAGCGGCCCGAACTTCTTCGAGCGGCTGTTTGGCGTACAGACCCCGCCGCCGCCCCCGGCCGCCGAATACGGCCAGCGCCGGAGAATTTACCGCTAGCCCGAAATCTCCTAGGGTCCGCTAGATTTATCAGCAATATCAACGGGCTTCGTCGGATCGACGGAGCCCGTTACGTTAACCATCCCGGACCGAGCCGCCGGTCGAGGGCTATTTTTCGCCATACTCGCCGCGCTAGGTTTATTCTCGCGGTCCGAGGTGGGGGTAAATCTCGATTAACCCTCCTGATTTAAGGCTCGTTATCGCTCTTTCGCTGCACGGGGTTGCGAAAGGGATCTCGACTGATCGTCCTCTGGGTGGGCAAATTTCGTGCTGTCTGGTTTCGCGCGCGTTGTCAAATCGCTGGCCCTGTCACGCGCCGGTTGCGGCGTCGGCCTGACCTCGCTCCTGCTTCTGGCGGGGGCCGGCTCGGTTCAGGACGCCACCGCCTCGCGTGAAACCCGCACCCTGTCGTTCCATCACACCCATTCCGGCGAAGACCTCACCGTCACCTACAAGCGCAACGGCCGCTACGACGAAGGCGCGCTCAAGCAGCTCAATCACTTCCTGCGCGACTGGCGCAACCAGGCGCAGACCACGATGGACCCGCACCTGTTCGACATCCTGTGGGAAGTCTATCGCGACGTCGACGGCAAGAAGCCGATCCAGATCATCTCCTCCTATCGCTCGCCGGCCACCAACTCCATGCTTCGCCGCCGCTCCGCCCATACCGGCGTGGCGCGCCACAGCCAGCACATGCTGGGCCGCGCCATGGACTTCTTCATCCCCGGCGTGGCGCTGGAGCAAATCCGCTTCGCGGGCTTGCGCCTGCAACGCGGCGGTGTCGGCTTCTATCCGACCTCTGGCTCGCCGTTCGTCCACCTCGACACCGGCGGCATCCGTCACTGGCCGCGCATGACCCACGACCAGCTCGCGCGAGTCTTCCCCGACGGTCGCACCGTCCATATCCCGACCGACGGCAAACCGCTGCGCGGATATCAGCTCGCGCTCGCCGATATCGAGCGGCGCGGCAAGGGCGACGACGGCTTCGCGTTCCAGAAGCCGAAGAACCTGTTCGCGGCGCTGTTCAAGTCGAAGACGGCCAGCGACGAGGACGAGGACGCCCCCGCCGCCGCGAGCGCACCCGCCGTCAACAAGCCCGCGCCGACCGTGGTGGCCGAAGC
>JBASBO010000373.1:0-4161 GCA_049651165.1 Xanthobacteraceae bacterium
GTTCGGCGAGGCGCTGCGTCGCGCCGGCCAGCGGGCGCGGGCGGTGGCGGTGCTGGAGCAGGCGACCTTGCAGAACCCGGCCAACAAGCCGCTGCTCGGCCTTTACGGCAAGGCGCTGGCCGACAACGGCGATTTCCAGAAGGCGTTCGACGTGCTCGGCCGCGCGCATTCGCCGGCCAATCCGGACTGGCGCATCCTCTCGGTGCAGGGCGCGGCGCTCGATCAGCTCGGCCGCCACGACGAGGCGCGCCGCTACTATGCCGGCGCGCTCAAGCTCGCGCCGGAAGAAGCCTCGGTGCTGTCCAACCTCGGCATGTCCTACGTGCTGACCAAGGAGTTGCCGCAAGCCGAACAGGTGCTGCGGCGGGCCTATGCGCGGCCCGGAGCCGGCTCCCGCGTGCGCCAGAATCTGGCGCTGGTGGTGGGCCTGCAAGGCCGCTTCGACGAGGCCGAGAGCATCGTCAAGGCCGACCTGCCGCCGGAGGAAGCCGCCGCCAACGTCGCCTATCTCAAGGCGATGCTGAACGGCCGCCAGCCGCCGCGGGTGGGCGATGCGGCGGCGGGCCCGCGCCGGCATTCCTGAAGCGCAATCGCTGAAACAAGGATCAAATAATCCTCAACGTCGTCCCCGCGCAGGCGGGGACCCATACGCCGTGTCGCTGATGACGTAGGTAGCGCTCGCGATCGTTGAAGGACAGCCACGCCGACCCACGACCGTCAGGGGTTATGGGTCCCCGCCTACGCGGGGACGACGCTTTTCGTGTTGCAGATTCGAGAACGCTATAGGGACGTCTCTCGGGACAACGCCTTCGAGAACTGCGCCGCTCACTGCATCGCGGCGATCTTGATGTAGGTCGGTCCGAGAATCACCACGAACAGCACCGGCAGGAAGAACAGGATCATCGGCACCGTCAGCTTCGGCGGCAGCGCGGCCGCCTTCTTCTCGGCGGCGCTCATGCGCATGTCGCGGTTTTCCTGCGCCATGACGCGCAGCGCCTGGCCGAGCGGCGTGCCGTAGCGCTCCGACTGCTGCAACGCCAGACAGACCGACTTGACGCCGTCGATGCCGGTGCGCTTGGCGAGGTTCTCGTAGGCCACCTTGCGGTCTTGCAGATAGGACAGTTCCGCCGTGGTCAGCGTGAATTCCTCCGCCAGCGGCACCGACTGCAAGCCGATCTCGGTCGAAACCTTGCGGAACGCCATCTCGATCGACATGCCCGATTCGACGCAAATCAGCAGCAGGTCGAGCGCGTCGGGAAACGCCCGCCGGATCGAGAGCTGACGCTTGGCGATGGCGTTCCGGAGGAACAGCATCGGCGCCTGCAAGCCGAGATAGGCGGCGATCAGGCAGACGCCGATCTTGACCGGCGGCGGATATTGCGTCTTCGCCAGCAGGAAGATGTAGATCGCGGCGGCGATCACGAACACGATCGGCGTCACCATGCGGAAGAACAGGAACGTCATGTAGGGCGCCTGTCCGCGATAGCCGGCCATCACCAGCTTGTCGCGGGCGGATTCCTGCGCCAGCCACTTGCCGAGGTTGAAATCGTCGACCACGCGGGAGACGATCTGCTTGGGCGTCTGGCGCAGCGTCACCTTCTCGGTGCGCGCGAGATTGGCGCGCTCGCGCTGACGGATGCGCTCGCGCTCGCTGGCGACCGCCTTCATGCGCTTGGCGAGGTCCTGGCCGGCGAACAGCGGCGTCACCAGCGTATAGGCGGTGGCGCTGGCGGCGATGGCGGCCAGCGCCATCGTCATGAAGCGCGCGTCGTGCATCTTGTCGATAAGGAAGTCGATCATGGCGCGGCCTCTCGTATCCGAATCCAAAGTTCGCCGGCGGGATGCAGATGGTGACTAGAAATCGAAGTTAATCATCTTCTTCATGACCATGATCCCCATGCTCATCCACATCACGCAGCCCGCCAGCATGACGCGGCCGACCGGTTCGGTCCACAACAGCGCGATGTATTGCGGCGTGGTGAGATAGACCAGGAACATGACGATAGGCGGCAGCGAGCCGATGATCGCGGCGGACGCCTTGGCCTCCATCGACATCGCCTGAATCTTTTCGGTCATCTTCTTGCGGTCGCGCAGCACCTTGGAGAGGTTGCCGAGCGCCTCCGACAGGTTGCCGCCGGACTTCTGCTGGATCGCCACCACGATGCCGAAGAAGTTGGCTTCCGGCAGCGGCATCCGCTCGTAAAGCCGGGCGCAGGCGTCGCCGAGCGGAATCCCGATGGTCTGGGTTTCGATGATGGCGAGAAACTCGCCCCGCAGCGGCTGCGGCGCATCGGCGGCGACGACCTTGATCGATTCGTAGAGCGGCAGGCCGGCCTTGATGCCGCGCACGATCACGTCAACGGCGTCGGGAAGCGCGGCGATGAACTTCTTCTCCCGCCGCTTCCTGAGAAAGTTGAGAAGCCAGCGCGGCGCGCCGAAGCCGGCGGCGAAGGCGAGCGCGGCGGCCGCGATCAGCCCGCCGCCGAGCAGGAAGGTGATGGCGAAGGCGAACAGCGCCAGCGCGCCCGAGATCGCCAGAAACTTCTGCTTCGACCACGACAGTCCGGCCCGCGAGATCCGGCTGGACAGCGGGATCTTCTTTTCCTTCTGGCTGCGCTCCTCGATTTCCTTCAGCGAGCTTTCGACCTGCTGGCGGCGCGAGCGCTGGCCGCGATCGACGGAGGCCGCGACCGGCTCCGCGCGCGCCACCGACATGCGGCGTTTCTCGGCCTTGCGTTCGCCCGAGAGCAGCGGATAGAGGAACACCCAGGCGATCCCGCCGATCGCGGTCGCCGCCAGAAAGGCCAAAGCCAGGGTTTCGAGCTTCATCGATCACCTTCAGACGTTGACGTCGGCGGCGGCCGCGTCGAGCGCCGCGGCGAGCCGGGTCTCCTCGCCGTAGTAGCGCGCGCGTTCCCAGAACGCCGGGCGGCCGATGCCGGTGGAGCGGTGGCGGCCGATGATCTTGCCGTTGGCGTCCTCGCCGATCATGTCGTAGACGAAGATGTCCTGGGTGATGATGGTGTCGCCTTCCATCCCCATCACCTCGGTGATGTGGGTGATGCGGCGCGAGCCGTCGCGAAGCCGCGCGGCCTGGATGATGACGTCGATCGAGGCGCAGATCATCTCGCGGATGGTGCGCGAGGGCAGCGAATAGCCGCCCATGGTAATCATCGATTCGCAGCGCGACAGCGCCTCGCGCGGGTTGTTGGCGTGCAGCGTGCCCATCGAGCCGTCGTGGCCGGTGTTCATCGCCTGCAACAGGTCGAACGCCTCGGGGCCGCGGACCTCGCCGACGACGATGCGTTCGGGCCGCATACGCAGGCAGTTCTTGACCAGATCGCGCATGGTGACCTGACCCTCGCCCTCGATGTTGGGCGGGCGGGTTTCGAGCCGCACGACGTGAGGCTGTTGCAGTTGCAGTTCGGCCGCGTCCTCGCAGGTAATGATGCGCTCGTCGTGATCGATGAATTGCGTGAGGCAGTTGAGCAGCGTGGTCTTGCCGGAGCCGGTGCCGCCCGACACCAGCACGTTGCAGCGGCAGCGGCCGATGATTTGCAGGATTTCCGCGCCCTGCTGGGTGATCGAGCCGTACTTGACCAGTTGATCGAGCGTCAGCTTGTCCTTGCGGAATTTGCGGATGGTGAGCGCGGGGCCGTCGATCGCCAGCGGCGGCACGATGGCGTTGACGCGCGAGCCGTCGGCGAGGCGGGCGTCGCAGATCGGCGAGGATTCGTCCACGCGGCGGCCGACCTGGCTGACGATTCGCTGGCAGATGTTGAGAAGCTGCTGGTTGTCGCGGAAGCGGATGCCGGTCTTCTGGATCTTGCCGCCGACTTCGATAAAGACGGTGCCGGCGCCGTTGACCATGATGTCGGCGATGTCGTCGCGCGCCAGGAGCGGCTCCAGCGGACCGTAGCCGAGAACGTCGTTGCAGATATCGTCGAGCAGTTCCTCCTGCTCGGCGATCGACATCACGATGTTCTTGATCGCGATGATCTCGTTGACGATGTCGCGGATTTCCTCGCGCGCCGATTCGGCGTCGAGCTTGGCGAGTTGCGCCAGATCGATCGCCTCGATCAGCGCGCCGAAGATCGTCGCCTTGACCTGGTAATAGGTGTCGGAGCGGCGGATTTCCTGAACCGGCGGCTCATGCAGGGG
>JBASBO010000374.1:0-2583 GCA_049651165.1 Xanthobacteraceae bacterium
CGCTCGGCCGGGCGGGTGCAGTCGGTCGCGCTGCGGCTGGTCTGCGACCGCGAGCAGGAGATCGAGAGTTTCGTCGCCCGCGAATACTGGTCGCTGGTGGCGACGCTGACGACGCCGCGCGGCGACAGCTTCGAGGCGCGGCTGGTCGGGGCCGACGGCAAAAAGCTGGCGCGGCTCGACATCGGCAGCGGCGCGGAAGCCGAGGACTTCAAGCGCGCCATCGAGGCGGCGAACTTCACCGTCGCCAGCGTCGAAGCAAAGCCCGCGCGGCGCAACCCCTACGCGCCGTTCACCACCTCGACCTTGCAGCAGGAAGCCAGCCGCAAGCTCGGCTTCGCACCTGCCCACACCATGCGCATCGCGCAACGGCTTTATGAGGGCGTCAACATCGGCGGCGAGACCACCGGCCTCATCACCTATATGCGAACCGACGGCGTGCAGATCGACAGTTCCGCGATCGCGCAGGCGCGCAAGGTGATCGGCGAGGACTACGGCAAGGACTACGTGCCGGGTACACCGCGCCAGTATCAGACCAAGGCCAAGAACGCGCAGGAAGCGCACGAAGCCATCCGCCCCACCGACATGTCGCGCCGCCCCGCCGACCTGCGCCGCAGCCTCGATCACGATCAGGCGCGGCTCTACGAACTGATCTGGATCCGCACCGTCGCCAGCCAGATGGAATCCGCCGAGCTTGAGCGCACCACCGTCGATATCGTCGCCAAGGCCGGCGCGCGCACGCTCGACCTGCGCGCCAGCGGTCAGGTCATCAAGTTCGACGGCTTCCTGAAGCTCTATCAGGAAGGCCGCGACGACGATCCGGAGGATGAAGACAGCAACCGCCTGCCCGCCATGAGCGAGGGCGAAGCGCTCAAGCGCCAGGCGCTCGCCGTCACCCAGCACTTCACCGAGCCGCCGCCGCGCTTCTCGGAAGCCTCGCTGGTCAAGCGCATGGAAGAACTCGGCATCGGCCGGCCCTCGACTTACGCCTCGATCCTGCAAGTGCTGCGCGATCGCGGCTACGTGCGGCTCGACAAGAAGCGCCTGTACGGCGAGGACAAGGGCCGCGTCGTCGTCGCCTTCCTGAAGAAGTATTTTTCGCGCTACGTCGAATACGACTTCACCGCCGAACTGGAGGAAGACCTCGACCGCATCTCCAACAACGAGGTGTCGTGGCAGGACGTGCTGAAAGCGTTCTGGGCCGGCTTCACCGGCGCGGTGGACGACATCAAGGACCTGCGCGTCGCCGAGGTGCTCGACGCGCTCGACGAGATGCTCGGACCGCACATCTATCCACCGCGCGAGGACGGCGGCGACCCGCGCCAGTGCCCGAGTTGCGGCACCGGCCGGCTCAATCTGAAGGCCGGCAAGTTCGGCGCGTTCGTCGGTTGCAGCAACTATCCCGACTGCCGCTACACCCGCCCGCTCGCCGCCGACGGCGATGTCGGCGGCGACCGCATCCTCGGCAAGGATCCGGTGAGCGGCCTGGAGGTGGCGGTGAAGTCCGGCCGCTTCGGGCCGTACATCCAGTTGGGCGAGCCGAAGGATTACGCGGAAGGCGAGAAGCCGAAGCGCGCCGGCATTCCCAAGGGCACCTCGCCCAACGACATGGAGTTCGACCTCGCGGTGAAGCTGTTGTCGCTGCCGCGCGAGGTCGGCCCGCACCCGGAGGACGGCGAACCGATCAAGGCCGGCATCGGCCGCTTCGGCCCCTATGTGCAGCACCTGAAAACCTACGCCAGCCTTGAGGCTGGCGACGACGTGTTCACCATCGGCCTCAACCGCGCGGTGACGCTGATTGCGGAGAAGATCGCCAAGGGTCCGGGGCGGCGGCGCTTCGGCTCCGATCCCGGCAAGCCGCTCGGCGAGCATCCGACGCTGGGCGCGGTCGCGGTCAAAAGCGGCCGGTACGGCGCTTACGTGACGGCGGGCGGCGTCAACGCCACCATCCCGAGCGACAAGACGCAGGACAGTATCACGCTTGAGGAAGCCATCGCGCTGATCGACGAGCGCGCCGCCAAGGGCGGCGGCAAGGCGAAGCGGCCCGCGGCCAAGAAGCCGGCGGCGAAGAAAGCAACGGCGAAGAAGCCTGCCGCCAAGAAAGCCGTCGCGAAAAAGCCCGCCGCCAAGAAGGCGGCGAGCAAGGCGCGCGCGCCGGTGAAGGCGACGGCGACCACCTCGCCGGCCAAGAAAGCCGCAACCAAAGCCGCCGCGCGCAAGAGCAAAGCCAGCGGGTCCTCTTGAGCAAAACGCGCGACAGCCAGTTTCCCGACCGCGACGCGCTGATCGCGTTCATTCGCGTCGCCAAGGGCGAGGTCGGCACACGCGAGATCGCCCGCGCCTTCGGGCTGAAGAACGCCGACCGCGTCGAACTGAAACGGCTGCTGCGCGAGCTCACCGACGAGGGCGTCATCGCCAGGCGCGGCCGGACGCTGCACGAGGCCGCGTCGCTGCCGCCGACGGTGCTGGCCGACGTCACCGCGCGCGACCGCGACGGCGAATTGCTGGCACGGCCCGCGGAATGGGACGAGGAGACGCAAGGCGCTGCGCCGAAGATCCGCATCCACCTGCCGCGCCATCCGAAGC
>JBASBO010000375.1:0-13149 GCA_049651165.1 Xanthobacteraceae bacterium
GCCGTAAAGCAACGCGTCCATCCGCGCCTTGTGGTCGCCCGGCCGCAGCAGCGCGCCGAACTGGTCGAGGATCGTGGATTCCATTGCCAGGCTGACGACATCGTCGGCGACCCACGCGTCGCGAACCAGACGCTCGGCGTTGGCGCGCTCGCCGCGCGCAAGCAATGCCCGCGCCAGCACCAGCTTGCCCTTGGTGGACAGCGGCGTTTCGTTCTGGAACCAGGCCAGCACGGTGGCGTCGTCACGGCGGTCGTCCCACAGCGCCGCCTCGGCGCGGCGGCGCAGGAAGATCTGCGACGGCCAGCCGGGATTGGCGGCGATGAAGGCGCGGTAGCGATCGACGCTGATGCCGTTGTCGGGGCTGCGCAGGATGAGCCACTCGGCGAGCTTGCGCGCCACCGGATCGCCGATCGCGGCTTGCGTCTGCGTCGCCTCCGCCTGCTTGTTCCGCCGCACTAGATCGATGACGTTTTGCAGCGCGCCGAGATCGGCCTGCGAGGTGGACGAGGTGGCGGCGACTACCGCCGGCAGGCTCTGCTTGCGCTCGGCGCGGACCAAAGGCTGCGGGCGCGGCGTCGCGCTTGCCGCAGCCGGGTGCGGCTTGGCAGCCGCGGCATTCGGCTTCGCCGCGGCCTTCGGTTTCTCGGCTGCTTTCGGCTTGGCGGCGTGAGACTTTGCGGCGTCAGACTTGGTCGCCGTGCTTTTCGCGTCCGGCTTGGCCTCATGCGATTTGGCGGCATGAGGTTTGGCGGCGTGCGGTTTGGCCGCGGCCGCCTTGTCTGCGGGCTTGCCGGCGGCAGGTTTGGTCGCCGCGCCCTTGGTCGCGGTCGTCTTGGTGGCGGCTGTTTTGGCGGCGGCTGTTTTGGCCGCGCCGGCCTTGGCGGTGGTTTCGGAGGCGGCCTGCGCCCCGACCATCAGGGCCAGCGACCCCGCGGTCGCCATCAAGATGCTCCATCGCCATGCCGATGCTCGGGCAAACGTCATCGCGGTCCTTCGCTCGAATCGATCCCGGCGCGCGGACCGGGCTGACATTGTCTCTGATTGTCAGAACACAACAGCAAATGTGTTAAGCATTTCATGTCTGGCACGGAAGCGGGGCTATTTCGCGGCTCTTGTGTGCTGGAGCACAGCCGCCACGGCGCTCCCGCAACCAGGGCCGGAGCGCTGGCACTCCTTCCGATGGACACGCCAAGCACATGAATCTATTGTCGTTTACTGCCCCAAGGACAGGGCGCGGGGATAGCGAAGGGGCCTTGTCCGGGGGAACCGGGTGCGATCCGCGCCGCCTTGTCCGGATTGGGCCCTTTTGTCGCGGCGGCGGACTCGCTAAAAGGCCGGTTGATTTGACAGTTGTGCAAACGGCGTTTGTTGGAGAATGACGATGGCAGCCAAGACGAAGTTCAGGGGATCCTTTACCGCCTTGGTGACGCCGTTCAAAAACGGCGCGCTGGACGAGGCCGCCTTTCGCGATTTCGTCAACTGGCAGATCGCCGAGGGCACCAACGGCCTGGTGCCGGTCGGCACCACCGGCGAGAGTCCGACCGTCAGTCACGACGAGCACAAGCGCATCGTCGAGTGGTGCATCGATGAGGCCAAGGGGCGCGTGCCGGTGATCGCCGGCGCGGGATCGAACGCGACCCGCGAGGCGATCGAACTGGCCGAGCACGCCGAGCGCGCCGGCGCCGATGCGGTGCTGGTGGTGACGCCGTATTACAACAAGCCGACGCAGGAGGGGCTGTATCAGCACTTCAAGGCGATCAACGACGCCATCGGCATTCCGATCTTCATCTACAATATACCCGGCCGTTCGGTGATCGACATGTCGGTCGAAACCATGACGCGCCTCTCGCAACTCGACCATATCGCCGGCGTCAAGGACGCCACCGCCAGCATGGTCCGCGTCTCGCAGCAGCGCGCAGCGATGGGCGAGGACTTCAACCAGCTCTCGGGCGAGGACGCCACCATTCTCGGCTACATGGCTCATGGCGGCCACGGTTGCATCTCGGTGACCTCCAACGTCGCGCCGCGGCTGTGCGCCGACTTCCATCGGGCGTGGCAGCGCGGCGACACCGCCGGCGCGCTGGCGATTCACGACAAGCTGATGCCGCTGCACACCAACCTGTTCTTGGAGTCGAATCCGGCGCCGATCAAATACGCGCTGTCGCTGCTCGGAAAGATGGAGGAGACGTTGCGGCTGCCGATGGTCCCGGTGTCCGAGCCGACCCGGGTCGCGGTGCGGCAGGCTATGGTCCATGCCGGGCTGATCAACTGAGTGCGTTGTCGTAAGCGTAAATCCCTTTAGTCAGTTAGACATCAACAAAGGTTGAAAAAGGAATTTGGGATGCTCAAGGAATTTCGTGAATTTGCGATGAAGGGCAACGTCGTCGATCTTGCCGTTGCCGTCATCATCGGCGCGGCGTTCGGCGCGATCGTCAACTCGATGGTAGCCGACGTCATCATGCCGATCGTTGGCGCGATCACCGGCGGCCTTGACTTCTCGAACTACTTCACCGGCCTGTCTAGTCAGGTGACGGCCACCAACCTCGCCGACGCCAAGAAGCAGGGCGCGGTTCTGGCGTGGGGCAACTTCCTGACGCTGACCATCAACTTCATTATCATCGCCTGGGTGCTGTTCGTCGTGGTACGGCTGATGAATTCGCTGAAGAAGAAAGAGCCGGCGCCGCCGCCGGCGGAGCCGTCGGACGAGGTCAAGCTGTTGACCGAAATCCGTGATCTGTTGAAGAAGGCCTGACGCAAAGCGCGCGCCCCTCGGGCGCTGTCGCGTGGTTCAGGACAGTGCCGAGGGGCGTTCGCCATGGTTGACAGAGATGGCTGACAAGACCGAGCGCGCCATCAAGGTGGTCGCGGAAAACCGCAAGGCGCGCTTCAATTACGCCATCGAGGACACGGTGGAGGCCGGCATTTCGCTGACCGGCACCGAGGTCAAGTCTATCCGTGGCGGCAAGGCCACGATCGCCGAGTCCTATGCCGATTCCAAGGACGGCGAGATCTGGCTGATCAACGCCAACATTCCCGAATATTTGCAGGCCAACCGCTTCAATCACGAGCCGCGGCGGCCGCGCAAGTTGCTGCTCCACAAGAAGCAGATCAACAAGCTGGCCGGCGCGGTGGAGCGCAGCGGCATGACGCTGATTCCCCTGAAGATGTATTTCAACGAGCGCGGCCGCGCCAAGCTGCTGCTCGGGCTCGCCAAGGGCAAGAAGCTGCACGACAAGCGCGAGACCGAGAAGAAGCGCGACTGGAGCCGCGAGAAGGGCCGCCTGCTGCGGGCGCGCGGCTGACGCGCCGCGCGAAGCAGAACCGCGCTTCAGCCGAGGTCCGCGCGAACCTTCGCGAACACGCTTTCGAACATCGCCGGCGTCAGCACGCCGGTATTGGTGTTGTAGCGCGAGCAGTGATAGCTGTCGTAGAGCTTCACCCGGCCCGCGTCATGCACCGCGCCGTGACTGAACGGCGCGGCGGCTGCGCGCAGGCCGAGCGCCTTCACAGTCGAATCGTGCGCGACACGGCCGAGCGCGACGATTGCGCGCAACCGCGGCATGGCGGTCAGCGTCGCCAAGAGAAACTGCCGGCAGGTATGGATTTCGACCGGTAGCGGCTTGTTCTGCGGCGGTACGCATCGCACCGCGTTGCTGATGCGGCAATCGACCAGCGTCAGGCCGTCGTCGGGCCGCGCCCGATAGACGCCCTTGGCGAAGCCAAAGGCCAACAGCGTGGCGTAGAGCAGGTCGCCGGCGTAATCGCCGGTGAACGGGCGGCCGGTGCGGTTGGCCCCTTGCAGTCCGGGAGCGAGGCCGACGATCAGCATGGCGGCGTCGCGGTCGCCGAAGGTTCGCACCGGCGCGTTGAACCAAGAGGGCTCGCGCGTGCGGTTGGCTTCACGGAAATCCACCAGCCGCGGACACAGCGGGCAGTCGCGATCCGGCTCGGCGGCGTTTGCGGGAGAGGCCGCTGCGGCCGGCTGCAGGCGCGGCGCGGCGGCGACTTTTTGTTTGAGCATGATCTCGTCCAAAAACCGCTGACCAACCTTTTGGGATCATGCCCTAAAAATCGTCGTCATTGACGCGCGCGGCGCTCGGGCTGCGTTGCAGGAATTGCGGCGCGTGATGGCGTGGCTCGCGCGGGGCGGGCCGTTCCGCCGGGTCGCGTCCCAGCTTCGCTTGCAGTTCGATGAGGTCGGTGAACACGTCGGCCTGGCGGCGAAGCTCGTCGGCGATCATCGGCGGCTGGCTGGCGATGGTGGAAACCACGGTGACGCGGACGCCGCGCCGCTGCACCGCTTCGACCAGCGAGCGGAAATCGCCGTCGCCGGAGAACAGCACCATCTGGTCGATATGCTCGGCCAGCTCCATGGCGTCGACCGCCAGTTCGATATCCATGTTGCCCTTGACCTTGCGGCGGCCGGAGGCGTCGACGAATTCCTTAGTGGCCTTGGTGACGACGGTGTAGCCGTTGTAATCGAGCCAGTCGATCAGCGGGCGGATCGACGAATATTCTTGATCTTCAATGATTGCAGTATAATAAAATGCACGTAATAGTGTGCCCCGACTCTGAAATTCTTTCAGCAAGCGTTTGTAATCGATGTCGAAGCCAAGGGTTTTGGCGGTGGCGTAAAGGTTGGCGCCATCGATAAAGAGAGCGATTTTGCTGGATTCAGGAGGCATAAAGTCTCTCATTGGCTGTTTCATGTTTTTGGCGCGGGCCGAAATAACTCTCACGCATGGCGGGAGGAGGCACCTCGCAGGTTGTCGGTTACGGTGATCGCCGCCGGTTCCATGACGGGAGATTCGGCGACAACTCCAAGTGATCTGTGACCTGACAATGAAGCCATTTCATGTTGGGCTGCGGTCCAACCGTCGTGGATCGCGCATGGCGGGCGAAGGATAGTCTGGACGGGGGCCCCATGCCAGTACAGCAAGATTAGGATTTGGTCTTGCGAAACCGGCGCGGGCCATATACCTACCGCACAATCATCAGCCAAATTCAACCCCTGAAGCGGAGCGACAGCTCATGGCGCGCGTTACCGTCGAAGATTGCATCGACAAGGTCGATAACCGGTTCGATCTGGTGCTGCTGGCCGCGCATCGCGCGCGCATGATTTCATCGGGCGCGCAGCTCACGATCGATCGCGACAACGACAAGAACCCGGTGGTCTCATTGCGCGAGATCGCCGATCAGACCATCTCGCCTGAAGACCTGCGCGAGGAACTGGTTCACTCGCTCCAGAAGTTCGTCGAGGTCGACGAGCCCGAGCCGGATACGATCCCTCTGATCGGCTCCGCCGGCGCCAGCGTCGATGCCGACGATACCGAGGTGGCCGTCGAGCGCATGACCGAGGAAGAACTGCTGAAGGGTCTGGAAGGGCTGGCGCCGCCGGAAGACCGGCCCGAGGATGACGAATAAGGGCGGCCGCGCGCGGCTTCACCTCGTTTTTCGAAAATAAGCCCGGGCTGCCATGCCCGGGCTTTTGCTTTTGTTGACATTTTTTGGCGCTATGATGGAACTGGAAGCGGTGCGACCGGCCGCTCGCCATTCGGTTTGATCCCGGTCTGTTCGAGCTGCCGGCACCGGTTCCGGCGCGATGGGGTCTGAAGCGTGATCGCGTACTGGCGCCGCAACACGCGGCAAATGCAGACGTCGGCGGAAGCGGCCGCGCCCGCCGCCGCGCCGGTTGTCGAGGTGCCGAGGCCGGCCAAGCCGCGCGCCCAGATGATGCGGCAGTACGATCTGGTCGAGCGGGTTCGCTCCTACAACCCGAACACCGACGAGGCGCTGCTGAACCAGGCCTATGTCTACGCCATGAAGGCCCATGGCGAGCAGACGCGGGCGTCGGGCGATCCGTATTTCTCCCACCCGCTCGAAGTCGCGGCGATCCTCACCGACCTCAAGCTCGACGACGCCACCATCGTCGCTGCGTTGCTCCACGACACCATCGAGGACACCGACGCGACGCGCGCCGAGATCGACAGCCTGTTCGGCGCCGAGATCGGCGCGCTGGTCGAGGGGCTGACCAAGCTCAAGCGTCTCGAACTGGTGTCGCGCGAAGCCAAGCAGGCGGAAAACCTGCGCAAGCTGCTGCTCGCCATCTCCGACGACGTCCGCGTGCTGCTCGTCAAGCTCGCCGACCGCCTGCACAACATGCGGACGCTGGAGTTCGTGCCTCCGGCTTCGCGCCAGCGCATCGCCGAGGAAACGCTCGACATCTATGCGCCGCTGGCCGGGCGCATGGGTATGCAGGAGATGCGCGAGGAGCTTGAGGATCTGGCGTTCCGGACGCTGGATCCGGAAGCCTATGGCGTGGTCATGCAGCGGCTCAACGCGCTGGCCGAGCGCAACCGCAACCTGATCGACGAAATCGCCAGCGAACTGTCGGCCAAGCTCGCGAGCCAGGGCATGACCGCGCGGGTGGTCGGGCGGCGCAAGCGGCCATTTTCGATCTGGACGAAGATGGAGCGCAAGTCGATCGGCTTCGAGCAGCTTTCGGACATTTTTGGATTCCGCGTCGTGCTCAACGACGTCGAGGCGTGCTATCGCGCCGTCGGCATCGTCCACACCACCTGGCCGGTGGTGCCCGGCCGCTTCAAGGACTACATCTCGACGCCCAAGCAGAACGATTATCGTTCGATCCACACCACGGTGATCGGCCCCGGCAACCAGCGCGTCGAATTGCAGATCCGCACCGAGGACATGGACCGGATCGCCGAATACGGCATCGCGGCGCACGCGCTCTACAAGGACGGCATGGGCACGCCGACCGATATGGTCAAGCGCGAGTCGAATGCGTTCGCCTGGCTGCGCCATACCATCTCCATGTTGTCGGAAAGCGCCAACCCCGAGGAATTTCTCGAACACACCAAGCTGGAGCTGTTCCACGATCAGGTGTTCTGCTTCACTCCGAAGGGCAAGCTGATCGCGCTGCCGCGCAAGGCCAACGTCATCGACTTCGCCTACGCGGTTCACACCGATGTCGGCAACAGCACGGTCGGCTGCAAGATCAACGGCAAGTTCGCGCCGCTGTCGTCGGAATTGCAGAACGGCGACGAGGTCGAGGTGCTGACCTCGAACGTGCAGACCCATCCGCCGTCGGCCTGGGAAACGCTGGCGGTGACCGGCAAGGCGCGCGCCGCGATCCGCCGCGCCACGCGCTCGGCCGTGAAAGGCCAATACGCGACGCTCGGGCGGCGTATCGTCGAGCGCCTGTTCGCGCGCGCCAAGATCGAATACGCCGACGACAAGCTCAAGGGCGCGCTGCCACGGCTGGCGCGCGCCTCGATCGAAGACGTGATGGCCTCGGTCGGACGCGGCGAGATGAAGGCGTCCGACGTCGCGCGCGCGATGTATCCCGACTACAAGGAGGAGCGGGTCAGCCGCCTCGGCGAGAAAAAGAGCCTCGCGGTCAAGCTGAAGCTGCGTTCGCCCAAAATGCCCGTCCGCGGGCCGGCGATCCCGATCCGCGGCCTGCGCTCCGACCTGCCGATCAAGTTCGCGCCCAACGGCGGCGCGGTGCCGGGCGACCGCATCGTCGGCATCGTCACGCCGGGCGAGGGGATCACGATCTATCCGATCCAGTCGCCGGCGCTGAAGGATTTCGAGGAGGAGCCCGAGCGCTGGCTGGACGTGCGCTGGGACGTCGACGAGGCGACGCCGCAGCGCTTTCCGGCGCGCCTGTTCGTGGAGAACCTCAACGAGCCCGGCAGCCTCGCGCAGATCGCCACCGTAATCGCCGAGCATGACGGCAACATCGACAATATCAGTATGTTTCGCCGCTCGCCCGATTTCACCGAACTGACCATCGACCTCGAAGTCTATGATCTGAAGCATCTCAGCGCTATCATCGCGCAGTTGCGCGCCAAGTCCGTCGTTTCCAAGGTCGAGCGCGTCAACGGCTGATTTATCATCGATCTTTCCGCGAGTCCGTCATGTCAAATGCTGCTCCCCTTCGCCTCGGGGTCAACGTCGATCACGTCGCGACGCTGCGCAACGCGCGCGGCGGCGAGCGGCCCGATCCGTTGCGCGCCGCGCTTCTCGCCATCGAGGCCGGGGCCGACGGCATCACCGCGCACTTGCGCGAGGACCGCCGCCATATCCGCGACCTCGACATGGCGCGGCTGAAGGCCGAGATTTCCAAGCCGCTCAATTTCGAGATGGCCGCGACCGCGGAGATGCAGCACATCGCGCTCGCCACCATGCCGCACGCCGTCTGCCTGGTGCCGGAGCGGCGGCAGGAACTGACTACCGAAGGCGGCCTCGACGTGGTCGGGCAGCGCGAGGCGCTTGCGCCTTGTATCGCCCGCTTCAACGACGCCGGCATCCGCACCTCGCTGTTCATCGCCGCCGATCCGGCGCAGATCGAGATGGCGGCAAAGCTCAAGGCGCCGGTGATCGAACTGCATACCGGCGCGTGGTGCGACGCCGTGACGGATGGCGATCGCATCAAAGCGGATCGTGAATGGCAGCGCATCGTTGCCGGCGCGAAGCTTGCACGCGCGGCCGGGCTGGAAGTCCATGCCGGCCACGGCCTCGATTACGCGACCGCCGAGACCATCGCGGCGCTGCCGCAGATCATGGAATTGAACATCGGTTACTTCATGATCGGGGAGGCGCTGTTCGTCGGGCTGCCCGAGACGGTGCGGCGGATGCGCGCCGCCATGCAGCGCGGCCGCGCCACTATGGAAAGCGGCGCATGATTATCGGGATCGGCTCCGACCTGATCGATATCCGGCGCGTCGCCAAGGTGATCGACCGCCACGGCGAGCGTTTTCTCGACCGCATCTTCACCGAGGTCGAGCGCGCCAAGGCGGAGCGGCGCGCCAAAAGCGAGAAGATGGTGGTGGCCACCTACGCCAAGCGGTTCGCCGCCAAGGAAGCCTGCTCGAAAGCGCTCGGCACCGGTATCCGGCGCGGGGTGTGGTGGCGCGACATGGGCGTCGTCAACCTGCCGGGGGGGCGGCCGACCATGCACCTGACCGGCGGGGCGGGGGAGCGGCTTGCTGTCCTGATTCCAGAGGGTTTTGAGGCCAGAATCGACCTCAGCATCACCGATGACTGGCCGCTGGCGCAGGCGTTCGTGGTGATTTCGGCGGTCCGGCGCAGTCTCTAGGCATCCGCCGGTTTTGTGGCTGGAACTGAAAATCAAAAATATATCAATGGATTATCAAGTTTTGCCGGAGGTGTTGATTGCACCGCCGGCAACAACAGTCTAAAAACCCCGCCGGGGTGCTTCGCGTCGGATCGGGTTTTCGCAACGGCACGGTTGTCGGCGGCGATGCGGGCGGTTCAAGCGATCAGGGTCGGGCCGGGCTTCAGGCCGCGAGGGCTGGTATGCCTGTGGGCCGCACATCGTCGTGCGCCCGGCGCGAGAGAATTGGGAAAGCGATGAGCGTGACTTCGGGCACCAAAAAAGACTCAGGCTTCGGCGAAACCGTTCGCGTCATCGTTCACGCCCTGATTATCGCGCTGGTGATCCGCACCTTCCTGTTCCAGCCCTTCAACATTCCCTCCGGCTCGATGAAGGCGACGCTCCTGGTCGGCGATTATCTGTTCGTCTCCAAGTATTCCTACGGCTACAGCCACTACTCGATCCCGTTCTCGCCGCCCTTGTTTTCCGGCCGCATTTTCGGCTCGGATCCGGCGCGCGGCGACATCGTGGTGTTCCGGCTGCCGAAGGACGACTCGGTGGACTACATCAAGCGGGTGATCGGGCTGCCCGGCGATCATATCCAGATGCGCGACGGCGTGCTCTACATCAACGACGTGGCGGTGAAGCGTGAGCGGCTGACGGATTTCGTCGGTGAGGACCCGTGCGGCTCCGGCGCCACCGCCCGCGTCAAGCAATGGCAGGAGACGCTGCCCAACGGCGTATCCTACAAGACGCTCGATTGCGTCGATAACGGCTTCTACGATAACACCGTCGTCTACACCGTTCCCGCCGGCCACTTCTTCATGATGGGCGACAACCGCGACAACTCGACTGACAGCCGCGTGCTGTCGGCGGTCGGCTACGTGCCGCTGGAAAACGTCATCGGCCGGGCGCAGATGATCTTCTTCTCGATCGCCGAAGGGGAACATGCCTGGCAAATCTGGCGATGGCCCACCGCCGTGCGATGGAATCGCCTGTTCTCCATCGTGCGATAATGGATGACACCGCGGACATCAGGACTGCGCGCCCGGCCGACGAGGCCAGCACGCCGCCTGCGTCCGCTGTTGTGCCCGCGCCCGCGAAGAAGCCGCGCGGCAAGGCCGCCGCCAAGGCGGCGATGGCCGCGATCGAGGCACGCATCGGCTACGCCTTCAACGATGCGACGCTGCTGGCGACTGCTTTCACCCACGTCTCGGCGCTGAAAGCCGCGCGCAACCGCACCGACAGCTATCAGCGGCTGGAGTTTCTTGGCGACCATGTGCTCGGGCTGATCGTCTCCGACATGCTCTACCGCGCGTTTCCCAAGGCCGACGAAGGCGAACTGTCGAAGCGGCTGGCCGATCTGGTCCGCAAGGAGACATGCGTCGATGTCGCGCGCTCGCTGGGGTTTGCCGACGCCATCAAGCTCGGCTCCGTCGGCGCGGGAGCGGGCGCGCGCCTGCGCAAGTCGGTGTTGGGCGATATCACCGAGGCGGTGATCGGCGCGATCTTCCTCGACGGCGGCTACGGCGCGGCGGTGACGTTCGTCGAAAGCAACTGGCTGGAGCGGATGCGCAAGCCGCAGCGGCCGCTGCGCGACCCGAAAACGGTGTTGCAGGAGTGGGCGCAGGGCAAGGGACTGCCGGTGCCGGTCTATCGCGAGATCGAGCGCACCGGGCCGCACCACGACCCGCAGTTCCGGGTCGCGGTGGACCTGCCCGGCCTGCCGTCGGCGGAAGGCACCGGCGGCAGCAAGCGCACGGCGGAAAAGGCGGCGGCCTCTGCCATGCTGGCGAGCGAGGGCGTCAAGGGCGCGGGGCAGGGAGGCAGTCATGGGTAACGCGGCGAATGAGCGTGCCGGAGTAGCGACCCGCTGCGGCTTCGTCGCTCTGATCGGCGCGCCCAATGTCGGCAAGTCCACGCTGGTCAATGCGCTGGTCGGCGCCAAGGTGACGATTGTCTCGCGCAAGGTGCAGACCACGCGGGCGCTGATCCGCGGCATCGTGGTCGAGGACCATGCGCAGATCATTCTGGTGGATACGCCTGGCATCTTCGCGCCGAAGCGCCGGCTCGACCGCGCCATGGTGTCCACCGCGTGGAGCGGCGCGCGCGACGCCGACATGGTGTGCGTGCTGCTGGACGCGCGCGCCGGCATCGACGGCGAGGCCGATACCATTCTCGACCAACTCGCCAAGGTTACCCATCCCGCCATTCTGGTTCTCAACAAGATCGATCTGGTGCCGCGCGAAAAGCTGCTGGCGCTGGCGCAGGCCGCCAACGCGCGCCATGGTTTCGTCGAGACGTTCATGGTTTCGGCGCAGACCGGCGACGGTGTGGCCGATCTGCGCCACGCACTTGCCGCGCGGGTGCCGGAGGGGCCGTTCCTCTATCCCGAGGACCAGATGTCGGACGCGCCGATGCGCTCGCTGGCTGCTGAAATCACCCGCGAGAAGCTGTATCATCACCTGCACCAGGAACTGCCGTATCAATCGACCGTTGAGACGGTGAGTTGGACCGAGCGCAAGGACGGCTCCGTGCGGATCGAGCAGACGATCTTTGTCGAGCGCGACAGCCAGCGCAAGATTGTGCTCGGCAAGGGCGGGGCGACGATCAAGTCGATCGGAGAGCAGTCGCGCAAGGAACTGGCGGACATCCTCGGCCACCCGGTGCATCTGTTTCTGTTCGTCAAGGTGCGCGACGGCTGGGGCGACGACCCCGAGCGCTACCGCGAAATGGGATTGGAATTTCCGAAAGAATGACGCCGGCCGACGCTCCCGTTCCGCAGAACATCTGGCGCTTCGAGGTGCTGTTGTACATCTCGCTGCTGCTCGACACGCTGATGGCGATGTTCCGCACCATGCCGGACGACATCAGCGAGGCCGCGGCCTCAGTGGCCAACCTCGCCAGCGCCGCACTGATCCTGCTGTTCGTATTCCTTGTCGGGATCGCGGCCCGCGGCCGCAAGAACTGGGCTCGCTGGGTGCTGGTGGTCGCGCTGATCCTGTCGCTGCTGTCGCTGATGGGCGACCTCTCGCTCAACGGCCTGCAAGTCGAGAATCTGCTCGAACTGGTGTCCGCGACGCTGACCGCGGTCGGGTTGTCCTACTCGTTCACCGGCGATGCGCGGGACTGGTTCGATCGCGCCGGCGGTTAGAGCGTTTTCAAGCGAAGTGGATACCGGTTCGCGTAAAGAAAACGCGTCAAAACAACAATCTGGACCCCCGTTCTATCGGAACGGGGCTCCAGCCGCTGCCGCGCGGCGGCAGAATCCGCTAATAATACTGCTCATGGAATGGACCGATCAGGGCATCGTGCTCGGCATCCGGCGGCATGGCGAGAGCAGCGCCATCGCCGAACTGCTGACGCGCGCCCACGGCCGCCATCTCGGACTGGTGCGCGGCGGCGCGGGGCCGCGGCTGCGTCCGGTGCTTCAGCCCGGCAACACCGTTCACGCGGTCTGGCGCGCGCGGCTCGACGAACACCTTGGCACCTATCAGATCGAAGTGACGCGCACCCGCGCCGCCACCGTGCTGGCGGACCCGCACGCGGTCTACGGCGTCACCCATCTGGCGTCGCTGGCGCGGCTGTTGCCGGAGCGCGCGCCGCACGAAGACCTTTACGAGATGCTTGAGGCGACGCTCGATGACTTCACTGAGGTCGGCGAGGCTGCCATCCATCTGGTCCGGTTCGAACTGGCGATGCTGACCGAACTCGGCTTCGGCCTCGATCTGTCGAGTTGCGCCGCCACCGGTGTTACCGCCGATCTGATCTACGTGTCTCCGAAGTCCGGCAGCGCGATCTCGCGGCAGGCGGGCGAGCCGTGGCGCGAGCGGCTGTTGCGGCTGCCGCCCTTCCTGCGCGAGGCGGAGGCGGCGACGGCCGGCTGCTCGGAACAGGATTTGCTGGACGGCTTCGAACTCACCGGGCGGTTCCTGCTGCGCCATGTGCTGGAGCCGCGCGGGCTGGGCCATTCCGACGCGCGGGCCGGCTTCATCGCCGCCGTCATCCGC
>JBASBO010000376.1:0-2218 GCA_049651165.1 Xanthobacteraceae bacterium
CGCGTGCAGGACCCATTGATCGCGCGCGCCGGCGAGTTGTTCGCCGCCGCCTCCGACGCCGCCTTCGACGGCCTCGCGATCGACTACGGCGACGACGACCAGCCGGAACTGAAGGCGCGGCGCGGAAGCGGCGAGCGGGTCGGCATCGCGGGGCTGAGCGAAGGCAGCCGCGACCAGCTTTTTCTGGCGCTTCGTCTCGCGCTATTGGAACGCCATGGCGCCGAGCCGATGCCGTTCATCGGCGACGATCTGCTTTCGAGTTTCGACGAGGCCCGCACGCTGGCGACGCTGCGCCTGTTGGCCGCCGGCGGCCGCGCGCGGCAGATCATCCTGTTCACGCACCACCGCCACGTCGTCGATCTCGCGCGCACGGTCAGCGGCCACCGCATCGATTGCGTGGCGCTGTAGACGAAGACCCGAAACATCATCCTAAATCAGCCGCAGCCCCTTCAGGCTGGCGTGGCCGTGCTTGCCGACGATGATGTGATCGTGCACCGAGATGCCGAGCGGGTTGGCGATATTGATGATCGACTTGGTCATCTGGATATCGGCGGTGGACGGCGTCGGATCGCCGGAGGGGTGATTGTGGACCATGATGATCGCGGTGGCCGACAGTTCGAGCGCCCGCTTGACCACCTCACGCGGATAGACCGGCGTGTGGTCGATGGTGCCGACCTGCTGCAACTCGTCGGCGATCACCTGATTGCGCTTGTCGAGGAACAGGATACGGAACTGCTCCTTGTCGGCGAACGCCATCGCGGAGCGGCAATATTCAAGGACCGCCGCCCACGACGACAGCACCGTGCGCTGCTTGAGCTGCCCCCTGGCAACCCGGCTCGCCGCGGCGGCGATCAGCTTGACCTCGGTGATCGCCGCTTCCCCCAGCCCGTCCACCTCGCGCAGCCGCGCGATCGGCGCATGGACCACCTCCGCGAACGAGCCGAGCTTGGCGATCAGGGATTTGGCCAGCGGCTTGACGTCGCGGCGCGGCAGCGCGCGGAACAGCACCAACTCCAGCAGTTCGTAGTCGCTCAGCGCGTCGGCGCCGGCGTTGCGGAAGCGGTCGCGCAGACGCTCGCGATGGCCGTGATAATGCGGCTGGGCTTCGGCAAGACCTGAAGGCTCAAGGTCGGGAGGCTTTTGGAACTCGTTATCATGACCAGACATTGGTACCGACGAATCCGCGATGTGGAGCATCGCAACCATGCCGGGCCGGACGGCATTTGCAACCTCAATCGGACGCCGGCGGCTGTTCGCCGTTGCGCGCCGACAGCGTGAAAATCTCGAAGCCGGTCCTGGTCACGCCGACCGAGTGCTCGAACTGCGCCGACAGCGAGCGGTCGCGGGTGACGGCGGTCCAGCCGTCGGAAAGGATTTTGACGTGCGGCTTGCCGAGGTTGATCATCGGCTCGATGGTGAAGAACATGCCGGGGCGCAGCACCACGCCCTCGCCGGGGCGGCCGACATGGATGATGTTGGGCTCGTCATGGAACAGCCGGCCGAGGCCGTGGCCGCAGAAGTCGCGCACCACGCTCATGTGCTGCGGCTCGACGAAGCTCTGGATGGCGTGGCCGATATCGCCGGTGGTGGCGCCCGGCTTCACCGCCGCGATGCCGCGCATCATCGATTCGTAGGTCACCTCGATCAGCCGCTCGGCCTTCCGCGCGATGTCGCCGACGGCGTACATGCGGCTGGAATCGCCGTACCAGCCGTCGACGATGAAGGTGACATCGACGTTGACGATGTCGCCGTCCTTGAGCGGCCGCTCGCCCGGCATCCCGTGGCAGACGACGTGGTTGAGCGAGGTGCAGGTGGAATAGCGGTAGCCGCGATACATCAGCGTCGCCGGAAAGGCGTTGTGACGGAAGGCGAAGTCGCGGACGAAATCGTCGATCTGCGAGGTCGGCACCCCGACCTTGACGATGTCGGTGAGGTCGTCGAGGCAGCGCGACACCAGCGCCCCCGCCTTGCGCATTCCCGCGAACGCGGCGGGACCGTGCAGCTTGATCTGTCCGGTCTTGCGGAGAGAGGTCTCGGTAGCCTCGACGTAGCTCATGGCGGGTCTGGTTCTGACAGGTGTGGCGGGCGTGACGACGCCCGGAATCGCCGTCTAATCTAGTGAATATCGCTGCGTGCGCAAGGAGATGGCGACATCCGGCGATTCAGCCCGCAATCGGAACGGGTTGCGCCAGTTCGATGCCGTCGCGCGTCAGCCGGC
>JBASBO010000377.1:0-2542 GCA_049651165.1 Xanthobacteraceae bacterium
GGCCACCAGAACGCGGGCGATATCGGTCGGGCTCATGCGCCGCGCTCCGCCATCAGCCGCATGATCGCGGCGCGCAGCTCCGGCATCCCCGCGCCGTTGCGCGACGACGTCGCCAGCACCTCGGGAAACGCCGCCGGGTGCTTCTTCAGCGCCTCGCGCGTCGCCTCGATCCGCGCCGCGAGTTCGGCCGGCTTGATCTGGTCGGCCTTGGTCAGCACGATCTGATAGCTGACGGCGGCGCGGTCGAGCGTCTTCAGAATCTCGGTATCGACTTCTTTAAGGCCGTGGCGCGAGTCGATCAGCACGTAGATGCGCGCCAGATTGCTGCGGCCTTGCAAAAACCGATGGATCAGCGCGGTCCACGACGCGATCTTGGTCTTCGCGGCTTGCGCGTAGCCGTAGCCCGGCATGTCGACCAGCCGCAGCCCGCAGGTCTTCGGCCCCTCGAAGAAGATCAGTTCCTGGGTGCGGCCCGGCGTGTGCGAGGTGCGGGCCAGCGCGTTGCGGCCGGTCAGCGCGTTAATGAGGCTCGACTTGCCGACGTTGGAGCGGCCGGCGAACGCAATCTCGACGCCTTCCATTGGCGGCAGCGTCTCGATCGAGGGCGCGGCCCAGATGAAACGCCAGTCGCCGGCGAACACCTTGCGGCCGGCTTCGATCAGATCGCTGTCGGTGTCGGCGCTCATGTGGCGATGATCCGGGATCGTTGTTGCGAGCCTGTGCCCCGGACGCGGCGCGGCGGGTCGTGTTAACGACCTGCTGCACTGCTAAGCCGGGGCCGTCGCGAAGGGATAGCCTCGTGTTGTTGCGGTCCCGGTTCTGCGAAGCGGCATAGATGCCGCATCGCGCCCGGGACGCGGAGATCGTGTTCGCCGCGCAACCCCGCTACGTCGCTTTCTTTCCGGCGAAGGTTGCCTTGAGATTGTCGAACAGTTCGACCTTCACCCCGTTGCGGCGCATGATGTAGCCCTGCTGCAAGACCGACAGCAGATTGTTCCAGGCCCAGTAGATCACGAGGCCCGCCGGGAACGACGCCAGCATGAAGGTGAAGATCACCGGCATCCAGTCGAAGATCATCTTCTGGGTCGGGTCCGGCGGCGTCGGGTTGAGCTTCATCTGGAACCACATGGTGATGCCCATGATGATCGGCCACAGGCCCAGCATCAGATAATGGCCGATCACCGGCACCTGGGTCGGGTCGAAGCTCAAGAGGCCGAACAGGTTGAACAGGTTGGTCGGGTCGTGCGCCGAAAGGTCCTTGATCCAGCCGAAGAATGGCGCGTGGCGCATCTCGATGGTGACGAACAGCACCTTGTAAAGCGAGAAGAACACCGGAATCTGCAAGGCGACGGGAAGACAGCCGGCGACCGGATTGATCTTCTCCCGCTTGTAGATCTCCATCATCTCCTGCTGCTGCTTCATCCGGTCGTCGGGATAGCGCTCCTTCAGCGCGGCAAGCTGCGGCTGCATCGCCTTCATCTTCGCCATCGAGGCGTAGGACTTGTTGGCGAGCGGGAAGAACACCAGCTTGACCAGCACGGTCACCAGCAGGATGGCGATGCCGAAATTGCCGACCAGATGGAAGAAGAAGTCGAGGATCAGGAACATCGGCTTGGTGATGAAGTAGAACCATCCCCAGTCGATCAGCAGGTCGAAGTGGTTGAGCCCGAGTTGCTTGTTGTAGCCGCCGAGCCCTTCGATCGGGAAATTCAGGCCGACCACCTTGGCTTCCTTGGCGCCGGCGAACAGCCGCGTGCTGGTGGCGCCGGTCGCGCCCGGCGCGATGGTCTGCGGGTTCTCCAGATAGTCGGTCTGGTAGGTCTGGGTGTTGCCGAGCGGCTGCGAGGAGAAGCGCGCCTGTAGCGCGGCGGTGGTTTCCGGCAGCAGCGCCGCCGCCCAGTACTTGTCGGTGATGCCGAGCCAGCCGTTGGTGACCTTGAAGTTGACCGCCTTGGCGTCGCTGATCTTCTTGTAGCTGTATTCCTGAAGGCCCTGATCGCCGAGATAGCCGACCAGCCCCTCGTGCAGGATGTAGTAGCCGGAGACGAGCGGGGTGCCGTGGCGCGAGATCAGCGCGAACGGATACAGTGTCACCGGCGCGCCGCCGGCGTTGACGACCTCGTCCTTGAGCGAGAACATATACTGGTCGTCGATGGCGATGGTGCGGCGGAAGGTCAGCCCCTCGCCGTTGTCCCAGCTCAGCGTCACCGCATGATCGGGCGTCAGGTTGCCGCTGCCGTCCTGCCGCCACACGGTGTTCTGGTCGGGCACCTTCACCGCCGAACCGCTGGCGGCGACCCAGCCGAACTCCGCGTAATAGGGCTCGGCGCTGCCGGACGGCGAGAACAGCACGATGGCCGGCGATTGCGGATCGACGGTCTCGCGATATTTCACCAGCGCCAGATCGTCGATGCGCGCGCCCTTCAGGGCGATGCTGCCGGCGAGACGCGGCGTCTCGATCTTGATGCGGGGAGAGGCGGCGATGGCGGCGTCGCGGCTGACGACGGCGGTCGGGGACGGCTGGCTGACGGTCGGCGTCGAG
>JBASBO010000378.1:0-1773 GCA_049651165.1 Xanthobacteraceae bacterium
GACCCGGTGCATATCAACCAGCGGCTCATAGATCGGCGGCAGCGCCTGCGGATCGGCGCTCGCCACGGCCGGCGGCGGAGCGGATGCGTCGGCGACCGGCGAACCGGTCTGGGTGGTATTGCAGCCAGCCAAGGTCAGGCCGAGCGCGGCCAGCAACCAGACTCTCATCGTGATAACTCCCAAAAAACCTGTCACGGAGATGCCCGGCATCGCACAACCCGTTGCGTGCGCACGGATCTTGACCCGGGTCGGCGCGGACGGCGCAGGCGCGGGACGATCCCAACCGGACCCCGCCGCACCATTTCATGGCTTGCGGCCGCGTCACTCCCCCGAAACAGGGGGAAGATCATCGGCTCTGCGACGGCGAGGCGCGGCAGGTCCCAACGGCGTGACTTGCCGGATGCCGGGCAACGGGCGAAGATCGCCCGCACAACAAAACCAGCAGGGAGAGACGCCATGGCAGGACAAGCGCAGATCGATCAGGCGTTGCGGAGCGCGAGCGATGCCGGAAAAATTCCCGGCGCGGTCGCCATCGCCGCGACCGGTCGGGATGTCATCTATCAGGGCGCGTTCGGCAAACGCGATCTCGGCAGGGACGACGCGATGACGCTCGACAGCGTGTTCTGGATCGCCTCGATGACCAAGGCGATCACCGCGGCCGGTGCCATGCAACTCGTCGAACAGGGCAAGCTCTCGCTCGACGATCCGATCGGCAAGGTGCTGCCCGACCTCGCCGCGCCGCAAGTGCTGGAAGGCTTCGACGCCGCCGGCAATCCAAAACTGCGGCCGGCGACGAAAACCATCACGCTGCGCCACCTTCTCACCCACACCGCCGGCTTCTGCTACGACATGTGGAACGGCGACATGGTGACGTATCTGGAAAAGACCGGCACGCCGGGCATCATCTCGTGCCAGAACGCCGCGCTGACAACCCCGATCATGACCGATCCCGGCACCCGCTGGGAATACGGCACCAATATCGATTTCGTCGGCAAGGCGGTGGAAGCCGTCAGCGGCCAGCGGCTCGGCGAATACCTGCGCGACAACATCTTCAAGCCGCTCGGCATGGGCGATACCGCTTTCAGGATCGGCGACAGCCAGCGCAAGCGGCTGGTCGGAATGCACGCACGCGGCGAGGACGGCTCGCTGCAACCGATCCCGTTCGAACTGGAGCAGAACCCCGAGTTCGAGATGGGCGGCGGCGGGCTTTACGGCACCGCACCCGACTACATCAGGTTCACCCAAATGATCCTCAACAAGGGCAGCGGCAACGGCCATCAGGTGCTGAAGCCGGAAACCGTCGCCATGATGGGGCAGAACCACATCGGCGAGCTGTCGATGGGCAAGATGACGTCGCACGTCGCGTTCGCGACCTACGACGTCGATCTCTATCCCGGCATCGTCAAGAAGTGGGGTCTGAGCTTCATGATCAACACCGCGCCGACGCCGGAAGGCCGCAGCGCCGGCAGCCTGGCCTGGGCCGGACTCGCCAACACCTATTTCTGGATCGATCCGGCGCGCGACATCACCGGGGTGATCCTGATGCAGGTGCTGCCGTTCGCCGATCCGCAATGCCTTGCGGCCTTCGCCGCGTTCGAATCCGGCATCTATGCCGGGCTCGACGTCAAGGACGCCGCCTGACCCCCGCAAGGTTGGACGGGCGGCGACAGCCGCCCGTCCAACCCCGCCCGACGTAACGTTAAGGAGTTTCGCCATGATTCAGCCCCTCGACAGCTACGTGTGCGGCACCTCGGATGCGCCGCTGCTCGGTGA
>JBASBO010000379.1:0-7163 GCA_049651165.1 Xanthobacteraceae bacterium
GTGCGCGGCGCTGGCCGCCGTCGCCGGCCTGCGCGAGGTGGCGCAGGCGAAAGCCGCGTTCGAGGTGACCCATGCCGGCGGGGCCAAGATCCATGTCAGGGGCCGTGTCACCGCGCTGGTGGGGCAGACCTGCGTGGTCACGCTCGATCCGATCGAGAGCGCGATCGACGAGGAGGTCGATATGATGTTCGCGCCGGCGGCGGACATCCCCCGGCTCGCTGCGCTGATCGACGACGAAGCCGGACCGGACAACGAGGTTCCCGATTCCCCGGAGCCGATCGAAAACGACGTGATCGATCTCGGCCGGGTGGCGACCGACGCCCTGTTCTTAGGGATAGATCCCTATCCGCGCAAGCCGGGCGTGGTGTTCGAGCGCCCGGTGGCGGCGACGGATCCCGACGATCACCCCTTCGCCGCGCTCAAGGGACTGCGCGGCGACGCCACCGCGCCCGGTCCCGGCAGGAAGCGCGACTGACCCGGCGCATGGCGTTGATTCCCCGCGCGCCAACCGCACATCGGGCGGTGGGGTCAAGATGTTGTATCGCGGCTCCGACGCGCTATTGTCGCCCCTGACAGGGTGCGGCGATGGCGCGCTTTCAGTCCGTACGGTCAAGGATTCCGGGACGCCGATGGCGAACAAGGTTCGAATTGCGCTTGATGCCATGGGGGGCGATGTCGGCCCCCCGGTCGTCATTCCGGGCGCGGCCATCGCGCTGCGGCGGCGCCCGGACACCGAGTTCCTGCTGTTCGGCGACAGCGCGGCGATCGCGTCCCAGCTTGACGCGCACCCGGCGCTGAAGGCCGCCTCGCGCGTGATCCACACCGACGTCACCGTCAGCATGAAGGACAAGCCGAGCCAGGCGCTGCGGCGCGGCCGCAAGAACTCGTCGATGTGGTTGGCCATCGAGGCGGTGAAGAAGGGCGAGGCCGATGTTGCGGTGTCGGCCGGCAACACCGGCGCGCTGATGGCGATGTCGCGCTTCTGCCTCCACATGCTGCCCGGCATCGACCGCCCGGCGATCGCGGCGGTGTGGCCGACGCGGCGCGGAGAATCCGTGGTGCTCGATCTTGGCGCCACCATCGGCGGCGACGCCCATCATCTGTCGGCGCTGGCGGTGATGGGCAGCGCCATGGCGCGAGTGCTGTTCAATATCGAACGGCCGACGGTGGGGCTGCTCAATATCGGCGTCGAGGAAGTCAAGGGCGGCGAGGAAATCCGCGAGGCCGCCGACCTGCTGCGCGCCATGGAATCCCCGCAGTTCGAATTCGTCGGCTTCGTCGAGGGTGACGGCATCGGGCGCGGCGACGCCGACGTCATCGTCACCGAGGGGTTCAGCGGCAATATCGCGCTCAAGGCCGCCGAGGGCACTGCGCGGCAGATGGGCGAGTTTTTGCGTTCGGCGCTGACCCGGACCTGGCGCGCCAAGCTAGGCTACCTCCTGGCGAGAGACGCCTTCAGGGCGCTGCGCGACAAGCTCGATCCCGGCAAATCCAACGGCGGCGTGCTCCTCGGGCTGAACGGGGTGGTGGTCAAGAGTCACGGCGGCACCGACGCGGAAGGCTTTGCCTATGCCGTCGATGTTGGCTATGAGATGGTCCGCTTCGATCTCCTGACCAAGATCAATCAGATGCTCAACCGCGATGGCAGCCCGCTGGTCATGGCGCCGGCCGCGCAGGAGGCTGTTTCGTGACTGCCATACGCTCGGTCGTGCTGGGCTGCGGCGCCTATTTGCCGCAGAAGGTCCTGACCAACGACGAACTGGCCGCCAGGATCGATACGTCCGACGAGTGGATCGTGCAGCGCACCGGCATCCGCGAGCGCCATATCGCCGCGCCAGGTGAGTTCACCTCGCATCTGGCGATCCGCGCCGCCGAGGCGGCGCTGGCCGACGCCGGCATCGACGCGCAGGCGATCGACCTGATCGTGCTGGCGACCTCGACGCCCGACAATACCTTTCCGGCGACGGCGGTGGCCGTGCAGCACGGCCTCGGCATCAACCATGGCGCGGCCTTCGACATTCAGGCGGTGTGCTCCGGCTTCGTCTTCGCGCTGGCGACGGCGGACAATTTCCTGCGCAGCGGAGCGTTCAAGCGGGCGCTGGTGATCGGCGCCGAAACCTTCTCGCGCATTCTCGACTGGACCGATCGCGGCACCTGCGTGCTGTTCGGTGACGGCGCCGGCGCGCTGGTGCTGGAAGCGCAGCCGCAGCCGGGGAAGGTGTCCGACCGTGGCGTGCTGACCACGCATCTGCGCTCCGACGGTCGCCACAAGGCCAAGCTGTTCGTCGATGGCGGGCCGTCCTCGACCCAGACCGTCGGCCATCTGCGCATGGAAGGCCGCGAGGTGTTCAAGCACGCGGTCGGCATGATTACCGACGTGATCGTCGATGCTTTCAACGCCACCGGCGCCACCGCGGAAGACATCGACTGGTTCGTGCCGCATCAGGCCAACAAGCGCATCATCGATGCGTCGGCGCACAAGCTGCATATCGCGCCGCAGAAGGTGGTTCTGACCGTCGATCGGCACGGCAATACGTCGGCGGCCTCGATCCCGCTGGCGCTGGAGACGGCGGTGCGCGACGGCCGCATAAAAAAGGGCGATCTGGTGCTGCTGGAAGCCATGGGTGGCGGCTTCACCTGGGGTTCCGCGCTGGTGCGGTGGTGAGCGTCATCATCGCATGAATGCGATCCCGCCCGATGTGGATGCGGTTGCATTGATGTGCGCTGTTGACCCCCGCGCGCTAAGCTCATAATTTCCGGGGCGAAATTTTCCGCCGGGAGTTGGGGCAGGCGATGGCTGGAACTGGCAAAACCGTAACACGCGTCGATCTCTGCGAAGCGGTCTATCAAAAGGTGGGCTTGTCGCGCACGGAGTCGGCGGCGTTCGTTGAGCTGGTGCTGAAGGAAATTACCGAATGCCTTGAAAAGGGCGAGACGGTGAAGCTGTCATCGTTCGGTTCGTTCATGGTGCGCAAGAAAGGTCAGCGCATCGGACGTAATCCCAAGACAGGCACCGAGGTGCCGATCTCGCCGCGCCGGGTGATGGTGTTCAAGCCGTCGGCGATCCTCAAGCAGCGCATCAACGCCGACATCGCCGGCAACGGCGCCGACAAGGCCAAGTAGCGGCGCGCGCTTGCGGTCCGGCTATCTTGCCGGGGTTTTCTTGCAATCGGACTCGGCTGCGCTAGATTGCATCGAGGCGCATCGGATTCGTTTGTCACTATCGGTTATGGGGAGCGTGCATTTGGACAAGGCGCCGGATGCGTTTCGCACCATCAGCGAGGTCGCGGAGGAACTTGAAGTTCCCCAGCACGTCCTGCGCTTCTGGGAAACCCGCTTCACCCAGATCAGGCCGATGAAGCGCAGCGGCGGCCGCCGCTACTATCGCCCCGACGACGTCGATCTGTTGCGCGGCATCCGGCGGCTGCTTTACGGCGAAGGCTATACCATCCGCGGCGTGCAGCGCATCCTCAAGGAACACGGCATCAAGGCGGTGCAGGCGCTGACCGAGAGCGGGCCGGCGGCGTTCGGCCCGATCGAGCGCGGCGTGCGCGAGGACGATACGCACGACGACGATATGCATGAGGAGTTGGCGCTCGACGCCGATGCGCTCGATAGCGATGACGATATCGATGACGACGGGGACGACCGCGCCGACGTGGCGGAGGACGCACCGTCGCCGCGCCGTGAGCCGGTGCTGTCGCCGCCCCGGCGTCCGGAGTCCGCACCGCCGCCTGCGATGCATCCCGCCGTCGTGCGGCCCGCGGTCGAGCAGGAGCGTCTGCGCACCGTGCTGGCCGATCTCGTCGCCTGCCGGCGTCTGCTCGATGAGGCGCTCAACGACGGCTGACAACCCGCGATCCGTGTCCGCGCCGTGCTTGCGCTAAGGCCGGATCGCGGCTACAGGAACGGGGCCGAAATGGCGACGGAGCGTGGCGCAGCCCGGTTAGCGCACTAGTCTGGGGGACTAGGGGTCGTGGGTTCGAATCCCGCCGCTCCGACCATTGCGAATATCAGCCGATCGATGTCACTGTTGGCTGCGACGCGCGCTCTGGCGCCGTCGCGAAGGATCGTGCCTGTCCTCCCGTGATCGCGATGGCCGGCGCTGCCGGAGTGAAAGACCAATGAAGATTGCGGTGATGGGCGCCGGTGCGGTCGGCTGCTATTTCGGCGCGGTGATGGCGCGCCACGGCCACGACGTGGTGCTGATCGGGCGGCCGCAGCATGTCGAGGCGATCCGCGCCAATGGCGGCCTCAGGCTCGACAGCAAGGCGTTCAGCGGCGTGGTGCCGATCGCCGCCACAACCGCGCCGGACGGCGTCGCCGGGGCTGATCTCGTGCTGTTCTGCGTCAAGTCCGGCGACACCGAATCCGCCGGCCGCGCCATCGCGTCGCATCTCTCACCTTCAGCAACGGTGCTGTCGTTTCAGAACGGCGTCGACAATCCGGCGCGGCTGCAACCGCTGCTGCGCCAGGCCGTGGTGCCGGCCGCGGTCTATGTCGCCACCGAAATGGCGGGGCCGGGGCACGTCGTCCATCACGGACGCGGCGATCTGACGATCGGCGCGTCGCCTTTGAGCGAAGCGATCGCCGCTGCGTTGAGCGCTGCCGCGATCCCGACCACGGTGTCGGCGCGCGTCATCGATCAGCTCTGGGCCAAGCTCGTCATCAACTGCGCCTACAACGCGCTGTCGGCGGTGGCGCAACTGCCGTACGGCCGGCTGTTCGACGTCGCGGGCGTGCCCGAGGTGATGCGCCACGTCGTCGCGGAATGCGCGGCGGTGGCGGCCGCGCTCGGCGTGACGCTGCCCGACGACATCTATGCGGCCACGGTGGCGCTGGTGAATACGATGCCGAACCAGTATTCTTCGACCGCGCAGGATGTCGCGCGCGGCCGGCCGAGCGAGATCGATCATCTCAACGGCTACGTGGTGCGCAAGGGCGCCGAACTGCACATCGCGACGCCGGTGAACCTGACGTTGCACAGCATGGTCAAGCTGAAGGAACTGGCGCGGCCGGACGGCGGAGAGCAGGCATGAAGGATTTTGCGGGACGTATCGCGGTCATCACCGGAGGCGGCACCGGCATGGGCCGCGAACTGGCGCGGCAACTGACGGCCGAGGGCTGCAACGTCGCGATCTGCGACGTGTCGGCCGCCAATATGGCCGAGACCAAGCGCTTGTGCGAGGTCGGACCGCTGCCGCAGGGCACGCGCGTCACCACTCATATCGCCGACGTTGCAGACGAAGCGCAGATGCTGCGCTTCCGCGACGAGGTCGCCGAGCAGCAGGCCACCGACCGGATTCATCTGCTGTTCAACAATGCCGGCATCGGCGGCGGCGGCAGTCTGTTCACCAACACCCGCGTGCAGTGGGAGCGCACCTTCAACATCTGCTGGGGCGGCGTTTATCTCGGCACCCGCACCTTTCTGCCGATGCTGCAAAAGGCCGACGCCGGCCACATCGTCAACACCTCCAGCGTCAACGGCTTCTGGGCCTCGCTCGGGCCTGGCAGTCCGCACACCGCCTACAGCGCCGCGAAATTCGCGGTGAAGGGATTCACCGAGGCGCTGATCGCCGATCTGCGGCTCAACGCACCGCACATCAAATGTTCGGTGGTGATGCCGGGCCATATCGGCACCGCGATCATGTCGAACTCGCTCAAGGTTCAGCACGGCAACGATGTCGATATGCTCGATCAGGTCGAGATCGAGCAGATGCGCGGCCGGCTGGTGGCGGGCGGGGTGGACGTGTCGCAACTCTCCGACGACGCCATCCAGCAGATGGCGGCGGAGCGCGCGCGGGTGTTTCAGGAGGAAGCGCCGATGACGGCGGCGGTCGCGGCCACGGTGATCCTCGACGGCGTCAGGGCCGATCGCTGGCGCATCCTGGTCGGGCGCGACGCCGAACTGCTCGACCGCTGGGTGCGCGAGTCCCCGGAGGCGGCCTACGAGCCGGAGTTTCACACGCGCTTCGCAAGTGAAGCGGGCTGGAAGTTGAGCTAGAACGCCTCCCGGCGCAATACGCCTTCAAGCCAGTCGGTGAAGACGCCGAGCCGGTGCGACAGGTATCGGCGGTGCGGGTACAACAGAGTCATCGGCATCGGCGCGGCGCGGAAGGCGGGCATCACCTCCACTAGCGCGCCGGAGGCAAGATGGTCGCGCACGTCGTAGGCCGGGATCTGGATCAGCCCGAGGCCGGCGAGGCAGCAGACGATATAGGCTTCGGCGTTGTTGACGGTGACGCGCGCGGGCGGGGTGCAGCTTTTCACCGCGCCGTCGACGATCCATTCCCATGGCGCGACCCGCCCGGTCGACGGCGAGGCGTAGTTCACCACGAGATGCGTGGCGAGGTCGTCGGGGTGCTGCGGCGTACCGTGTTGCGCGAGATAGACGGGACTTGCGACGTTGACCAGCGGCAGGTTGCCGACCGCGCGCGCGATCAGGCCGGAATCGATCAGCGGGCCGACGCGCAGAACGCAGTCGATATTTTCCTCGATCAGGTTGACGGCGCGGTCGGTCGAGCCGAAATCGATGTCGATGTCCGGAAACCGCGCCAGAAAGTCCGGCAACGCCGGGGCGAGGATCAGGCGACCGATGCGGCCGGGCACGTCGATGCGGATTCGTCCGGCGGGACGCACGGCGTCCTTGCGGAACAGATTCTCGATTTCCTCGACGTCGGCGATGGCGCGCAGGCAGCGCTCGTAGAAGGCGAGGCCGTCCTGGGTCGGGGCGACCTTGCGGGTGGTGCGCGCCAATAGCCGCGCGCCGACGCGCTCCTCCAGCGTCCGGATCGCCGCCGAGATCGAGGAACGCGGCAGGCCAAGTGTGGTCGCGGCGCGGGTGAAGCTGCCGCTTTCGACGACGCGGGCGTAGACCCGGAACAACTCGATCCGATCCATAGCGGGGTGTCGTGGCCTGTTCGATTGTTCGTGATTTCTGACATTTCTTGTCAAAGAAAGCCAGTTTAAACCGCTTTTCAGGATGATAACTCTCGACTCTCGGCCGCACGGGCGGCGACTGACAGGAGCAGGCGGAACATGAGCGATCACAGTATCAAGGGAAAAGTCGTAGTGATTGCCGGCGGCGCGAAGAATCTCGGCGGCCTGCTGGCGCGCGATCTGGCGGCGCACGGCGCGCGCGCGGTGGCGATCCACTACAACAG
>JBASBO010000380.1:0-5882 GCA_049651165.1 Xanthobacteraceae bacterium
AGCGTGCACCGGCCGGAGGCGATCGGGTTCTACGCCAAGGGCTGCCTCGCCGGCGGCGAGGCGCTGCCGGTCAACGGGCCGACCTGGCAGGTGATGCGGCTATCGCGCAACCGCAACTGGGCGCATCCCGACATGGTGGCGCTGATCGAGCGGTTGTCGGCGCGGGCCCACCGCGACGCCGGCTGGCCCGGCCTTCTGATCGGCGACATGGCGCAGCCGCGCGGCGGGCCGATGATCACCGGCCACGCCAGCCACCAGATCGGGTTAGATGCCGATATCTGGCTGACGCCGATGCCGAACCGGATGCTGTCGCGCAACGAGCGCGAGGAGATGTCGGCGGTGGATATGGTGCGCACCGACCGGCTCGACATCGATCCGCGGGTCTGGACGCGGCATCATCTCGACGTCATCCGCGCCGCCGCGCTGGAGCCGCGCGTCGAGCGCATCTTCGTCAATGCCGCGATCAAGAAGGCGTTGTGCCGCGAGGCCAAGGGCAACCGGAGCTGGCTCGCCAAGGTGCGGCCGATGTACGGCCACAACTATCATTTCCACGTCCGCATCACCTGCCCGGCGGGCAACGGCGACTGCACCCCGCAGGCCCCGCCGGCCGACGGCGAGGGATGCGCCGCCAGCGATCTCGCCTACTGGTTCAGCGACGCGGTGCTGCACCCCAAGCCGCGCCCGAAGCCACAGAGACCGCCGCACCAGATCACGCTGTCGGAATTGCCGGCGGCGTGCCGGCAGGTGCTGAACGCGCCATAGAGCCTTTCCGCTTCTGATGGAATCAGAAGCGGGGCTCTATCTTTATGTTTTGATGCGTTTTCTTCACGCGAACCGGTATCCACTTCGCTCGAAAACGCCATAGCGACTAAAATATAACGACCGCCGCCGCCCCCGGCCGGCGGAATGACGGGGCGGGGACTTTACGCGCATCGCCAGCCTGTTATTGTTTTACCTGCGACATCCCGAGGGGCCGTAAGCCTGTCGGGCTGCCGGAACGGTGCTTCCGCCCGTCGCCTCATCATCTTTCATGACATTTGACTCGCCGCCGCGCGCATTGCGCCGGAGGCAACGGATTCGGAGCACCACCATGCGTTATCTCGCCGGCCTGTTCCTCGCATTCACGATCCTGTGCGGATCATTCCAGACCCCGGCGCAGGCCCAGGACAAAAGTCTCACCGTGTTCGCAGCCGCCTCGATGAAGAACGCACTGGATGAAGTCGATGGGCTCTACACCGCGGCGTCGAAGGTCGGGATCAAGGCCAGCTACGCCGCAAGCTCGGCGCTGGCCAAGCAGATCGAGCAGGGCGCGCCCGCCGACATCTTCGTTTCGGCGGATACCGCATGGATGGACTATGCCATCAAGAACAAGGCGGTCGATCCCGCGACCCGCATCGATCTGCTCGGCAACAGCATCGTGCTGATCGCGCCGAAAGATTCCAAGATCGAGAACGTCACCATCGGGCCGGGCTTCGATCTCGCCAAGCTCGCCGGCGACGGCCGCATCACCACCGGCGACGTCAAGGCGGTGCCGGTCGGCAAATACGCCAAGGCGGCGCTGGAGAAACTCGGGTCGTGGCAGGCCGCCGAATCCAAGTTCGCGATGGCGGAGAACGTCCGCGCCGCGCTGGCGCTGGTGGCGCGCGGCGAGGCGGTGCTCGGCATCGTCTACGCCACCGACGCCAAGGTCGAGCCCGGCGTCAAGATCGTCGGCACCTTCCCGGCCGACTCGCACCCGCCGATCATCTATCCGGTCGCCGCGACCGCCAGCGCCAAGGCGGACGCCGCCGGCTATCTCGCCTTCCTGCGCACCTCGCAGGCCAAGGCGGTGTTCGAGAAGTACGGCTTCTCCTACCTGATCAAGCCGACGTCCTGACGCCGTGCTCGATATCTCGCCCGCCGAATGGACGGCGGTCCTGCTGTCGCTCAAGGTCGGGGTGGTGGCGACGCTGGTCGCCACCCCGTTCGGCATCGCCATCGCCTGGCTGCTGGCGCGTTATGACTTCTGGGGCAAGTCGGCGCTCGACGCGGTGATCTATCTGCCGCTGGTGCTGCCGCCGGTGGTCACCGGCTATCTGCTGCTGTTGACGTTCGGGCGACGCGGGCTGGTCGGCGGCTGGCTCGCCGACTATCTCGGCATCGTCTTCTCGTTCCGCTGGACCGGCGCGGCGCTGGCTTGCGGCGTGATGTCGTTCCCGCTTCTGGTGCGGCCGATCCGGCTGTCGATCGAGGCGGTGGACCGCCGGCTGGAGCAGGCCGCGAGCACGCTCGGCGCCGCGCCGTGGCGGGTGTTCTGGACCGTGACGCTGCCGCTGGCGCTGCCGGGCGTGCTGGCTGGAATGGTGCTCGGCTTCGCCAAGGCGATCGGCGAGTTCGGTGCGACCATCACCTTCGTCTCCAACATTCCCGGCGAGACGCAGACGATTTCGGCCGCGATCTATACGCTGACCCAGGTGCCCGACGGCGACGCCGCGGCGCTGCGGCTGGTCGGCGTCTCGATCGTGATCTCGATGATCGCGCTGGTGGCGTCGGAATGGTTCGCGCGCCGCGCCACGCGCCGCCTGCACGGGACCTGACCGTGCTGCGGGTCGATGTCTACAAGAAGCTGGGCGACTTCACCGTCGAGGTGAAGTTCAAGAGCGCGGGCCGGGTCACCGGCCTGTTCGGCTCGTCGGGGGCCGGCAAGACCTCGCTGGTCAACATGATCGCCGGGCTGATGAAGCCGGATCGCGGCTTCATCAGGGTCGGCGACGACGTGCTCGACGACACCCTGGCCGGCATCCACGTCGCGCCGCATCGCCGCCGCATCGGCTATGTGTTTCAGGACGCGCGGCTGTTTCCGCATCTCAGCGTGTCGCAGAACCTGCATTACGGCCGGCGGATGAACCGCGTGCCGTACGACCGCGCCAGCGAGGACCGTGTCGTCGGCCTGCTCGACATCGGCAAGCTGCTCGCCCGCCGCACCGGGCAACTGTCCGGCGGCGAGCGTCAGCGCGTGGCGCTGGGGCGGGCGCTGTTGATGCAGCCGCGCCTGCTGCTGCTCGACGAGCCGCTGGGCTCGCTGGACAGCGCGCGCAAGGCCGAGATCCTGCCCTATCTGATCCGGCTGCGCGACGAGGCCGCCGTGCCGATGGTCTACGTCACCCACGACCCCAACGAGTTGCGCCGGCTGAAGGCCGAGGTGGTGGTGCTCAGGCGCGGCCGCGTTGCGGCGTTCGGCGGCAGCGGCGTGCTGGATGCCGCTGGGACCGTGGCCGCCGCACCGGATTTCCCATAGCGTTTTCGAGCGAAGTGGAAGCCGGTTCGCGTGAAGAAAACGCGTCGAACAAAAATCTAGAAACCGGCGACTGAGGTCCAGGCGTTGGACAGCGTCCGCCGCAACTGGTCGAGCCGGGTCAGCGGCGCGGTCGCCGCCGCCGTCTCGTCGTCCGGCAGCCGCAGGCCGACGATGCTGACCCGGCCGCCGCTGATGCTGCGGGCGACCAGCGTCAGCATGTCCAGCGGCAGCGTCGCGCCGACTTTCGGCGCACGGTCGAGGTGGATGTCGAAGTAATCCGCCAGCGTCAGCTTCGCCTGCTTGTCGTCGATCTTGACGTCGTAGAGTTCGGCCAGCGTGCTCAGCGGCGTGTCGCCGGCCACGGCGAAGTCGCCCAGCGCGCTGGGATCAGGAGCGATGGCTGGCGGCAGATCGACGAAGAAGCGGTCGAGCGCGTCGGCCTTCTCCGGCGGCGCCAGCAGGTAGATGTAGTCGCCGGCGCGCACCGGCGCGGCCTCTGCGGGCGTCAGGATCTTCTCGTCGCGGATCACCAGCGTCGGCTTCGACCATGATGGCAATAGCCCGCGCTTGAGGTAGAGGCTGGCGGGCCGCACCGCGTAGCCGACCAGTTGCTGCTCCAACTGGCCCGGCAGGTCGAGTTCGACGCGGCGCGGCGCGCGGTCGGCGCGCGGCAGCGCGACGTTGAGCTTGCGCGCGGCGAAGCCCAGCGTCCAGCCCTGCATCAGCAGCGAGATGATGACGACGACGAAGGCGACGTCGAAATAGATGTAAGCCTTGGTCTGCCCCACCAGCAGCGGGATCGACGCCAGAAAGATCGCGACCGCGCCGCGCAGGCCGACCCACGACACGAACGCCTTTTCCCGCCAGCTGAACTTGAACGGGGCGAGGCACAGAAACACCGCGGCCGGGCGCGCGATCAGCATCAGCACCAGCGCCACCGCGATCGCCGGCCACACGCTGTCGAGCAGCCGGTGCGGCGACACCAGGAGGCCGAGCAGCACGAACATCACGATCTGCGCCAGCCAGGTGGCGGCGTCGAGGAAGGTCGCCACCGCGTTCTGGGCGCGGGTCGGTCGGTTGCCGATCAGGATGCCGGCGAGATAGACCGCGAGGAATCCCGAGGCATGGGTGACCTGCGCCACCCCGAAGATCATCAGCGCGGCGGTGGTGACGAACGGGGCGTGCAGCCCCTGCGGCAGTTCGACCCGGTTGAGCGCGAGCACCACCAGCCAGCCGCCGACCACGCCGACGATCGACCCGAGAACGGCCTCCTGAAAGAACTCCGCCAGCACATGGGTCGCGGAGCTGTCGCCGAGCGAGATCAGTTCGACCAGCATCAAGGTGAGGAACACGGCGAACGGGTCGTTGGTGCCGGATTCGACCTCCAGCATCGCGCCGATGCGCGGGCGCAGCCGCAAGCCTTGCGAATGGATCAGCAGGAACACCGCGGCGGCGTCGGTGGAGGCCACCACCGCGCTCGCCAATAGCGCCTCGCTCCAGTTGAGGTCGAGCGCGAAGCGGGCGACCGGCGCGGTGAGCAGCGCCGTGAGCAGCACGCCGACCGTCGCCAGCGCCACCGACGGCGCCAGCACCGTGCGGATGCTTTGAAAGCGTGTCTTCAGCCCGCCGTCGAACAGGATCAGCGCCAGCGCCACCGAGCCGACCAGATAGGTGACGTGCACGTCGCTGAAGTTGAGGCCGCCGGGACCCGAATCGCCGGCCAGCACGCCGATCAGCAGGAACACCAGCAGCAACGGCGCGCCGAACCGCAGCGCCAGCAGGCTGGACAGGATGCCGGCCATGACCAGGACCGCGCCAAGGAGGATGGCCAGGCTGACGGAGTCCAGCGACGTCATTGGCGATGCGTGTCCAAAAATGCTTGCAGTTGCATCAATATCGTCGTCGTCCGCCGACGCCAACCGATTTCTGCGGATCGATGCGCCGTGGTAAGAGGCGCGCGCCTGAACCTTTGAGCGATCCGCCGATGCGATTTGCCTCCGACCTGATCCCGGCGACGCTGCTGCGCCGCTACAAGCGCTTTCTCGCCGATGTCGAACTCGACGACGGCCGCCTCGTCACCGCGCACGTCGCCAATCCGGGCGGCATGATCGGGCTGCAACAGGCCGGCAGCCGGGTGTGGCTGTCGCGCTCCGCCGACCCCAAGCGCAAGCTGCCGCATTCGTGGGAACTGATCGAAGCCGATTTCGGCGCGGGCCGTGAGCTGGTGGGCGTCAACACCGCGCATCCGAACACGCTGGTGGCCGAGGCGCTGGCGGCCGGCGTGATCCCCGAATTGAGCGGCTATCGCCGGATCCGCCGCGAGGTCAGGTATGGCGAGGGCGCGTTCGGGACCGCCTCGCGGATCGACTTCCTGCTTGAGGATGCGGAGCGCCCGCCGTGCTATCTCGAAGTCAAGAACGTGCATCTGCTGCGGGGGAACGGCCTCGCCGAATTTCCCGATTCGGTCACCGCGCGCGGCGCGCGGCACCTCGACGAACTGGCGGCGATGGCCGCGGCCGGCGCCCGCGCCGTGATGCTCTATGTGGTGCAGATCGGCTCGGCCCGCGCCTTCGGCCTGGCGCGCGACATCGATCCGGCCTACGGC
>JBASBO010000381.1:0-17074 GCA_049651165.1 Xanthobacteraceae bacterium
CGCCAGCGGTGCGCCGCAGAGCCGGGACCTTGACCCACGGAATCGTCCGTAACGGTCCCGGATCAGCGAAGCGGCGCGGCGCTGGCGCTTGCGCCGCATCGCATCCGGGACACGGGCGGCCGCTCAGGCGCTCCCGCGTCCCGCCTTGCCGAGGCGGCCGAGGTGGGTGAAGCCGAAGCCCGTGTCGTATTTCAGCCCGAAGCCGAGCGCCCGGTCGATGCCGATATGGGCCATCCAGATCATCGCCACCGACAGCGTCATCGGCATCACCAGCGCGAAGCCGATCACCGACAGCACCAGCGACGGCAGGTAGGTGTGCATGGCGTTGTAGGCCACCGCGCCGGCCCGCGGCCCCGCCAGATAGGCGAGGAAGCTCAGGTCCGGCACGAAAAACAGCGCCGCGTAGATCCACCACGAGCCGCCCCACAGGCCGTAAAGCAGCGTCATGCCGGCGAACAGTGTCAGGCCCTCGATCCGCAGCAGGGTGTTGACCCCGCCGGTGGCGGCGCCGGCGGCGGATTCGGTGGCATCGGCGGTCATGTCTTGTCTCCTTGGGGGATAACGCGCGCCAAGCATAGGGATTTTGGCCGGCAATTGCATCAGGTCCCCGGTTTCCATCCCTCAGGCCCGCATGATAGAAAGCCGCCATCATGCAAAACGGGGGCGCGGCGGTCGCCCCCTACCGATGGCTGGGACCTGATGATCGACATTCTGAAATCTCTCGAAGCGCGCCGCGCCGGCGCGAAACTCGGCGGCGGCGAGAAGCGCATCGAGGCGCAGCACAAGCGCGGCAAGCTGACGGCGCGGGAGCGCATCGAGGTGCTGCTCGACAAGGGTTCGTTCGAGGAGTTCGACATGTTCGTCGAGCACCGCTCGACCGAGTTCGGCATGGAGAAGACCAAGGTTCCCGGCGACGGCGTGGTCACCGGCTGGGGCACCGTCAACGGCCGCAAGGTGTTCGTGTTCGCCAAGGACTTCACCGTGTTCGGCGGCTCGCTGTCGGAAACCCACGCGCTGAAGATCACCAAGTTGCAGGACATGGCGATGAAGGCGCGCGCGCCCATCGTCGGCCTCTACGACGCCGGCGGCGCGCGCATCCAGGAGGGCGTGGCGGCGCTCGCCGGCTACTCGTACGTGTTCCGCCGCAACGTGCAGGCGTCCGGCGTCATCCCGCAGATCAGCGTCATCATGGGGCCGTGCGCCGGCGGCGACGTCTATTCGCCGGCGATGACCGACTTCATCTTCATGGTGAAGGACACCAGCTACATGTTCGTCACCGGCCCCGACGTGGTCAAGACGGTGACCAACGAGGTGGTGACGGCGGAGGAACTCGGAGGCGCGTCGGTTCACGCGACGAAATCCTCGATCGCCGACGGTGCGTTCGACAACGATGTCGAGACGCTGTTGCAGATGCGCCGGCTGCTCAACTTCCTGCCGTCCAACAACGCCGACGGCGTGCCGGAATGGCCGAGCTTCGACGACATCGAGCGGGTGGACAACTCGCTCGACACGCTGGTCCCCGACAATCCGAACGTGCCCTACGACATCAAGGAACTGATCCTCAAGGTGGTGGACGAGGGCGACTTTTTCGAGCTGGCCCCGACCTTCGCCAAGAACATCGTCACCGGCTTCGGCCGCATCGCCGGCCGCACCGTCGGCTTCGTCGCCAACCAGCCGATGGTGCTGGCCGGCGTGCTCGACTCGGACGCCTCGCGCAAGGCGGCGCGCTTCGTCCGTTTTTGCGACGCCTTCAACATCCCGATCGTGACTTTCGTGGACGTGCCGGGATTTTTGCCCGGCACCGCGCAGGAATACGGCGGCCTCATCAAGCACGGCGCGAAGCTGCTGTTCGCCTATTCGCAATGCACCGTGCCGCTGGTCACCGTCATCACCCGCAAGGCTTACGGCGGCGCGTTCGACGTGATGGCGTCCAAGGAGATCGGCGCCGACATGAACTACGCCTGGCCGACCGCGCAGATCGCGGTGATGGGGGCCAAGGGCGCGGTCGAGATCATCTTCCGTCAGGACATGAACGATCCCGACAAGATCGCGGCGCGCACCAGGGAATACGAGGACCGTTTCCTGTCGCCGTTCATCGCCGCCGAGCGCGGCTATATCGACGACGTCATCATGCCGCATTCGACGCGCCGCCGCATTGCGCGGGCGCTCGCCATGCTGCGCGACAAGAAGGTCGAGATCCCGGCCAAGAAGCACGACAACCTGCCGCTGTAAGCGGCGGGAGCCGCATCGCCCGCCACGCGTTGGAGTTATGTGCTAACATCCGGCGAAAATCGTGAAGGACGGCAGGCGATGGCGGTATCGGTCTCGGACAAGCGCGCGGCATTCCGCCGGCTGCATCAAAGCGGTTGCTTCGTGATCCCCAACCCATGGGACGTGGGCTCCGCGCGCGCCTTGCAGCATCTCGGCTTCAAGGCTCTGGCCTCGACCAGCGCCGGCTATGCCTGGTCGACCGGCCGCGCCGACAACAAGGTGACCTGCGACGACGTGATCGATCATCTGGCGCGGCTTTGCGCCGCCGTCGATCTGCCGATCAATGCCGACTTCGAGGGCGGGTTCGCCGACGCGCCGGACGCCGTTGCGGCCAACGTGACGCGGGCGATCTCAACCGGCGTCGCGGGGCTGTCGATCGAGGATTCCACCGGCGACAAGGCGCGGCCGCTTTACGAGCGATCGCTGGCGATCGAGCGCATCGCCGCGTCACGAGCGGCGATCGACGCCAGCGGCGCGGACGTGATGCTGATCGGGCGGTGCGAGGGCTTCTTCGTCGGGCGACCGGATCTCGACATGGTGCTGGACCGCCTCGTCGCCTATGCCGGGGCCGGCGCCGATTGCCTCTACGCGCCGGGCATCCGCACGCCGGAGCAGATTTCGGCGGTGGTGAAGGCTGTCGCACCCAAGCCGGTCAATCTTTTGATCGGCTGGCCGGGGCTGACGGTCACTGAGGCAGCCGAACTCGGCGTGCGCCGCATCAGCGTCGGCGGCGCGCTGGCGCGCACCGCATGGGGCGCGGTGATGCGCTCCGCGCGCGACATCGCAGAGACCGGCTCGTTCGCCTCGTTCGCGGACGGCTATCCGGCCGCCGATCTGAATCGGCTGTTCACGCTCGCGAACGACGTGCGGCGCGACGGATGATCGTGCCGCCGCGCGTCGCGTATTTGCGGAACTATTGAGCCTTACCGCCCTCAGTTGCTGGTGACGACGGCGACGGTGGTTGCGCCGGGGCCGTGCCGGTGGTTACGCCGGGCTGATTGTTATACGGCGTGACGTCGCGTACGCCCGGCGCCACCGGCGGCTTGGTTTGGTCCGTCAGATTCGAGTTGGCGACGCCGCGATCCGCCTTCGGAGTCGATGTTGGCGCGGTTGATTGCGCCGTCGGTGCCGCGCCGGGGGTCGTCTGCTCGCGGGAATTCAGGCCGTAGAACAACGCGCCCAGAATCACTGCGGCCGCGACCGCATATATCGCGATACGCGCGGGACTGGCCGGGCCTTCGGACAGTTCAGGATCGGGTTGCAACGCGTTGTCGATGAACCGCGCATCGGAAAACGACTCGTCGCCGCCTGCGGGGCGGAACGGATCGTTGGGGTCGCGTTCGTGGGCCATGGTTGCTGCGCTCCTTTGTCTGCGCAGGGTCAATGCAGGCGGCCGCGATGCGTTCCGGTGAAACCCCATGCGCGGCAGGCAGGGGACCTTTTGCCTGCGGTCGCCGCGGATTCCATCACCTCCGGGGTCTTTCCGTGTTTTGCCGCGGTGCAAAATGACGATGGCCGCATGCCCGCCGCTGGCAGTCCGCAACGGCGCGCGCAAAAAACGCGCGGCGGGCGACATCTTTCGCAATCAAATATCCGGTTTTCGCAATGAAATTGTGATCTGCGTGCAAGTCATTCGATGGCGGAGATTTGTCTTAACCTGCGGCGGAAAAGCGACGTAGACTGATTCTAAGGCGACTGTTGTCGCACAACGAAGAACCCACCCGGCGCTGTGACACCCGGCGGGTGCAAAAAGAGGGCGGAATGGGAATCAACCAGGGTCCGATCAATCTCGATCAGAAGTACACGCAAGACTCCGGTCACGTCTTCCTCACGGGCATCCAGGCGCTGGTGCGGCTGCCGATGGCGCAGATCCGGCGCGACCGCGCGGGCGGCCTGAACACCGCCGCGCTGGTCACCGGCTATCGCGGCTCGCCGCTCGGCGGTTACGATCAGCAGTTGGCGGCGGCGCGCCGGCACCTCGAACAGTACAACGTCAAATTCCAGCCCGGCGTCAACGAGGACCTCGCCGCCACCGCGATCTGGGGTTCGCAGCAGCTCAACCTGTCGCCGGGCGCGAAACACGACGGCGTCGTCGGCATCTGGTACGGCAAGGGCCCCGGCGTCGATCGCTGCGGCGACGTGTTCCGTCACGGCAACGCAGCGGGCTCGGCCAAGAACGGCGGCGTATTGTGCCTCGCCGGCGACGACCACGGCGCGAAATCCTCCACGGTGCCGCACCAGTCCGACCACGCCTTCATCTCGGCCTTGATGCCGTATCTCTATCCGTCGAGCATCCACGAGATGATCCAGATGGGGCTGCTCGGCATCGCGATGTCGCGCTATTCCGGCTGCTGGGTCGGCATGAAGGTAATTACCGAGACGGTGGAAACCACCGCCGAGATCGACCTCGCCGACGAACTGATGCCGTTCGCGATCCCCGCCGACTTCGAGATGCCGCCGGGCGGCCTCAACCTGCGCTGGCCCGACGACCGCTACGAGCAGGATCGCCGCTTGCAGGATTACAAGGGCTTCGCGGCCATCGCCTTCGCCCGCGCCAACAGGATCAATCGCATCACCATGGATTCGCCGAACGCGCGGTTCGGCATCATGGCGTCCGGCAAGAGCTACGAGGACGTGCGGCAGGCGCTGCGCGAACTCGGCATCACCGAGCAAGTGGCGGCGCGCATCGGCCTGCGGCTCTACAAGATCGGGATGCCGTGGCCGCTGGAGCCGGAAGGCGTGCGGCAGTTCGCGGTCGGCTTGCAGGAAATCTTCATCGTCGAGGAACGCCGCGAGATCGTCGAGAACCAGGTCAAGCAGGAGTTGTTCAACTGGCGCGACGACGTGCGCCCGCGCATCATCGGCAAGATGGACGACCACGACAAGCGCTTCCTGCCGTTCGCGGAAGAACTCGGCGTCGCCAGCATCGCCACCGCGATGGCCGACCGCCTGCTGGCGATGGAGATCGATCCGGAGATCGCGGCGCTGATCCGCGCCCGCGCCGACTGGTTCCACGGCCGCTCGGCCTCGCAGGTGCAGCCGGCGGTGCCGATCGCGCGCACGCCGTATTTCTGCTCCGGCTGCCCGCACAACACCTCGACCAAAGTGCCGGACGGCAGCCGCGCGCTGGCCGGCATCGGCTGTCACTTCATGTCGCTGTGGATGGACCGCAACACCGAGACGTTCACCCATATGGGCGGCGAGGGCGTGCCGTGGGTCGGCATCGCGCCGTTCACCGACGAGAAGCACATCTTCGCCAATCTCGGCGACGGCACCTATTTCCATTCGGGCAGTCTGGCGATCCGGCAGGCGGTGGCCTCCAAGGCCAACATCACCTACAAGATCCTCTACAACGACGCCGTCGCCATGACCGGCGGCCAGCGCCACGACGGCGACCTGTCGCCGCAGCAGATCACCTATCAGCTTCACAGCGAGGGTGTGCGCAACATCTATCTGGTGTCGGAGAATCCCGACGCCTATCCGCCGTCCGCCATCGCGCCCGGCACCCGGACCGCGCATCGCGACGACCTCGACACCGTGATGAAGACACTGCGCGAGACGCCGGGCTGCTCGGCCATCGTGTTCGTGCAGACCTGCGCGGCCGAGAAGCGCCGCCGCCGCAAGCGCGGCATCATGGAGGACCCGGCGCGGCGCGTGTTCATCAACCCGGCGGTGTGCGAGGGCTGCGGCGACTGCTCGGTGCAGTCGAACTGCATCTCGGTGGAGCCGCTGGAAACCGAACTCGGCCGCAAGCGCGCCATCAACCAGTCGAGCTGCAACAAGGATTATTCCTGCGTCAAGGGCTTCTGTCCGTCGTTCGTCAACATCGACGGCGGCGCGTTGCGCAAGCGCGCGGCGATGGATGTGTCGGCGCTGGTCGGCGATCTGCCGGAGCCGGCTTCGCGGCCGTCGCTGGAGAAGCCCTACAACATCGCGGTGGGCGGCGTCGGCGGCACCGGCGTGCTCACCATCGGCGCGCTGCTGGGCATGGCGGCGCATATCGAGGGCAACGCCAGCATGATCCTCGACATGTCGGGGCTGGCGCAGAAGGGCGGCGCGGTGCTGAGCCATGTGCGGCTGTCGCGCAACACCGACGACGTGAAGACGTCGCGGATCGTCACCGGCTCGGCCGACCTGCTGATCGCCGCCGACGAGGTGATGGCGATCTCCAAGGAGACGCTGACGCTGTGCGACCCCAGCCGTACCCACGGCGTCGTCAACACCCACCTGATCCCGATCGCCGACTTCATCCATAACCGCGATTTCGACTTCCAGAACCGCAAGGTCGACAGCGTGCTGCAAGGCGCGCTGGCCAAGGATTCCGCGTTTATGGATTTCACCAAGGTCGCGGAGGCGCTGCTCGGCGACGCCATCGCCACCAACATGATGATGATGGGTTACGCCTATCAGCAGGGCAGGCTGCCGCTGTCGGCGCAGGCGCTGTTGCAGGCCATCGAGGTCAACGGCGTCGCGATCAGGATGAACACCCAGGCGTTCCAGTTGGGGCGGCTGGCGGCGGCCGATCCGGCGCGGCTGGCGCAGATGATCGAGGGTAGGGACAAGGCGTCCGCGCCAAAAACGTTGGAGGCCATGTCGCTCGACGAGATCGTCGCCCATCGCAGCGCCTTGCTGACCAATTACCAGAACGCGGCGCTCGCCACGCGGTATCTCGCACTGGTCGATCGCGTCCGCAAGGCGGCGAACGACGGCGGCTACGGCGAAGCGCTGCCGCGCGCCGTGGCGATCAACTACGCCAAGCTGCTCGCCTACAAGGACGAGTACGAGGTGGCGCGGCTGTTCACCGACGGCAGCTTCGAGAAACTGCTGCGCGAGCAGTTCGAGGGCGACTTCAAGCTCAGCTTCAATCTGGCGCCGCCGATCCTGTCGTCCGACCTCGACGTGCAGGGCCGGCCCTTGAAGCGGCAGTTCGGCCCGTGGATCATTCCGCTGTTCCGGCTGCTGGCGCGAATGAAGGGGCTGCGCGGCACCGCCTTCGATGTCTTCGGCTACAATGAAGATCGCAGGACCGAGCGCCAGTTGATCGTCGATTACGAGCGCGACGTCGAGACCGTGCTGCGGCTGCTGTCGCCGGCGAACGCCGATATCGCCGTCGAACTGCTGTCGCTGCCGGATCGCATTCGCGGCTACGGGCCGGTGAAGGAGCAGGCGATCCGGGACGCCCGCGCCCGTCACGCGCAACTGGCGAAGAATCTGGAGAACCCGCCGCCGGTGGCGCGGCAGATCGCGGCGGAATAACAATCTCTCCGTCGTCCTCGCGCAGGCGGGGACGACGGTTTTCGAGCAATCTCACGGCACGGAATATTTCCGCGCTTGCCAAGCCCGCCCGGACGGGCCAGAAAATCCGCTGGGGACTATCGCCAGCGGAGGCGTTTGTTTTGACGATCAAAGGCCAGGCCTATATCGCCGGGATCTACGAACACCCGACCCGGCACGCGCCCGATAAATCCATCGCGCAACTGCACGCCGAGGTCGCCAAGGGCGCGCTGGAAGACGCCGGCCTGTCGATCGCCGACGTCGACGGCTATTTCTGCGCCGGCGACGCGCCGGGCGGGGCGTGGCCGATGGTGGACTACCTCGGTCTGGATACCGGAACGCTGCGCCACGTCGATTCCACCGAAACCGGCGGCTGCTCCTACATCATCCACCTCGGCCACGCCGCCGAAGCCATCGCCGCCGGCAAGTGCTCGGTCGCGCTGGTGACGCTGGCCGGCAAGCCGCGCACCAGCGTGATGCCGCCGCGCCCGGCCGGCGCGGAGGTGGATTTCGAGGCGGCCTATGGCGCGACCACCCACAACGCCTACGGCATGTGCGCCATGCGCCACATGCACGACTATGGCACCACCAGCGAACAACTCGCCTGGATCAAGGTCGCGGCCTCGCATCACGCGCAATACAACCCCAACGCGATGCTGAAGGACGTGGTGACGGTCGAGGACGTGCTCAACTCGCCGATGATCTCCGATCCGCTGCACCGCATGGACTGCTGCGTCGTCACCGACGGCGGCGGCGCGCTGATCGTTACCCGGCCCGAGATCGCCAAGAGCTTGAACAAGCCGCAGGTGCGGCTGATCGGCCATGGTGAGGCGATGAAAGGCCCGCGCGGCGGCAAGGACCTCGACCTGACCTATTCCGCCGGCGTGTGGTCCGGCCCGCGCGCCTTCGAGGAGGCGGGCGTGACGCCTGAGGATATCAAATACGCCTCGATCTACGACAGCTTCACCATCACCGTGCTGATGCAGATCGAGGATCTCGGCTTCTGCAAGAAGGGCGAGGGCGGCAAGTTCGTCGCTGACGGCAACCTGATTTCCGGCGTCGGCAAGCTGCCGTTCAACACCGACGGCGGCGGGCTGTGCAGCAATCATCCGGTCAACCGCGGCGGCATGACCAAGATCATCGAGGCGGTGCGTCAGTTGCGCGGCGAGGCGCACCCCAAGGTGCAGGTGCCGAACTGCGATCTCGCCGTCGCCCACGGCACCGGCGGCCTGCTCGGCGTCCGCCATGCCGCCTCGACCGCAATTCTGGAGCGCGTGTGATGAGCGAAGCGAAAACCCAAGACAAGAAGTATCCGGCCCCGCAGGGCAACGCCGAGACGCAACCGTTCTGGGATGCCGCCAAGGAAGGCAAGTTCCTCATCAAGCGCTGTCTCGCCTGCGGCGAGGCGCATTACTTTCCGCGCGCGATCTGCCCGTTCTGCTTCTCCGACAAAACGGCGTGGGAGGAGAGCGGCGGCGAGGGCGAGATCTACACCTACAGCGTGATGCGCAAGTCGGCGAGCGGGCCTTACGCCATCGGCTACGTCAAGCTGAAGGAGGGGCCGGCGGTGCAAACCAACTTCGTCGATTGCGATCTGGAGACATTGAAGATCGGCCAGAAGGTGAAGGTGGTATTCAAGCCGACCGATGGCGCGCCGCTGCCGTTCTTCACGCCGACGACCTGATTCATCGCCCCCCGCAGGCGGGGAGAGAGCACGCAGAACCTGGAGGAAAGACGCAGATGGCGCTCAGTTACGATCAGCTCATGGCGCTGAAGAACATCGGTCAGAAATACAGCTACGGCGACCGCGAGGTGATGCTCTACGCCTACGGCATCGGGCTCGGCGCCGACCCGATGGACGAGAAGGAACTGGCGTTCGTCAACGAAGCCTGCCTCACCCCGCGTCCGCTCAAGGTGGTGCCGACCTTCGCCTCGGTCGCGGCGTGGGGCTCCGGCCCCGGCGAGATGAACCTCAACCGGGTGATGGTGGTGGACGGCGAGCGCGACATCACCTTCCACAAGCCGCTGCCGGTGGCGGCCGACATCACCGCCGATTCCAGCGTGCTCGGCGCGTTCGACAAGGGCAAGGACAAGGGGCTGGTGATCCGCCACCAGACCGTGCTCAAGGACGCGGCCGGCGCGCCGCTGGCGACGCTGGTGGCGTCGCGCTTCGCGCGCGGCGACGGCGGCATCGGCGGCCCCTCCGAAGGCCAGCCGGAGCCGCATCGGGTGCCGTCCCGCGCGCCCGACAAAATCGTCGAGATCACGACGCGGCCGGATCAGGCGCTGATCTACCGGCTGTGCGGCGACCGCAATCCGCTGCACAGCGATCCCGAATTCGCCAAGCGCGGCGGCTTTCCGCGTCCGATCCTGCATGGCATGTGCACCTACGGCATCACCTGCCGCGGCGTGTTGCAAACCTATGCCGATTACGATCCGTCGGCGTTCCGCCGCCACGCGGTGCGGTTCTCCGCACCGGTCTATCCCGGCGAAACCATCGCGATGGACCTGTGGAAGGACGGCAACGTGATTTCGTTCGAGGCCAAGGTGAAGGAGCGCGGCGTCACCGTGATCAAGAACGGCCGGACGGAACTGGCATGAGCCAGGAGTGGCGGTGGCGACGATTTTGAGAGAACGACGATGAAACTCACTCACGAAGCCGCCGGCACGTTTGCTATTGCGCCGACGCCGTTTCATGACGACGGCCGCATCGACGACGGCTCGATCGACCGGCTGGTCGATTTCTACACCGATATCGGCTGCAACGGCGTCACCGTGCTCGGCATTCTCGGCGAAGCGCCGAAGATGGAGGCGAGTGAAGCGGTAGCCGTGGCGACGCGCTTCATCCGCCGCGCGCGATCGATGCCGGTGGTGGTCGGCGTCTCCGCGCCGGGCTTCGCCGCGATGCGTTCGCTGGCGTGGGCGTCGATGGATGCGGGCGCGGCGGCGGTGATGATCGCGCCGACGCCGAATTTGCGCACCGACGAGCAGATCGTCGGCTATTTCAGGCAAGCGGTGGAAGCGATCGGTGACGACATCCCGTGGGTGTTGCAGGACTATCCGTTGACGCTGAACGTGGTGATGACGCCGGCGGTGATCCGCCGGATCGTCATGGACAATGCGTCCTGCGTCATGCTCAAGCACGAGGACTGGCCGGGGCTGGAGAAGATCACCGCGCTGCGCGGCTTCCAGAAGGACGGCTCGCTGCGGCCGCTGTCGATCCTCACCGGCAACGGCGCGACTTTCCTCGATTTCGAGATGGAGCGGGGCGCCGATGGCGCGATGACCGGCTACGCCTTTCCCGAATTGCTGATCGACGTGGTGCGGCTGTCGAAGCAAGGCAAGCGCGACGCCGCGCACGATCTGTTCGACGCGCATCTGCCGTTGATCCGCTACGAGCAGCAGCCCGGCGTCGGGCTCGCGGTGCGCAAATACGTGCTCAACAAACGCAGCGTCATCGCGTCCGCCGCGCAGCGCAAGCCGGCCGCGACGCTCACGGCGATCGCGCGCGCCGAAGTCGACTATCTGCTGTCACGGGTGGCGCGGGTGGACAAGCGTGCGCTGATCGCGCCGCGGGCCAACGCCGCCGGATAACAAGGAGAAGACGATCATGCCGACCGAAAAAGCCGTCGCGGCCCCGCGTCCCGCATCCACCATCCTGTTGCTGCGCGATGGCGCTTCCGCCATCGAGGTGTTCATGATGGTGCGGCACTATCAGATCGAGTTCGCCTCCGGCGCGCTGGTGTTTCCCGGCGGCAGCGTCGATCCCGGCGACCGCGACATCGCCGCCGATGCGGGGTTTGATGCCGGTGGCGGTTTGGACGCCGCTGCGTTGCAGTTCCGTGTCGCGGCGATCCGCGAGACGTTCGAGGAAAGCGGCATCCTGCTGGCGCGGCCGCGCGGCGCGCATGAACTGATCGCCGCGCCGCACGCCGCCGAGATCGCGGCGGCGCAACGCACCGCGCTGTGCGAGGGCAAGATATCGTTCAGGGATATTCTCGCCTCGCACGATCTGATGCCGGCGGTCGATCGTCTGGCGCATTACGCGCACTGGATCACCCCGGAAGGTCTGCCCAAGCGGTTCGATACGCACTTCTTCCTCGCCAAGGCGCCGCCGGAGCAGGTCGGCGTCCACGACGGCCGCGAGTCCACCGACTCGGTCTGGGTGTCGCCGCAGGAGGCGTTGGCCGGCGGCGACAGCGGCCGCTTCAAGCTGCCGTTCCCGACCACGCGTAACCTCATCAAGCTCGGCAGGCAGCACAGCGTCGACGCAGCCCTCGACGATGCGCGGCGCGGCAAAGTGGTGACGGTGATGCCGGTCATCACCAGGGACGGCGACACGCGTCGTCTTCGGATACCCGCGGAGGCCGGCTACGACGGCGAACTGTTCGACATGCCGGCGGGGCCGCCATGATTGGAACCGTTCCAGTCTGTTGACAGTCTTTGCGTCGTCGTCCTAGCCTCGACGGAGGCCCTTAAGAGGCCGTCAGGGAGGACGTCATGCGGAATCTTTTTGCTTCGGCCGGCGACGCATCGCCGTGCGCCGGTCGGGATCGGGGGCGGCGTCCCTTGCATATATTTGCCTTGCACGGCATCGCGATGGTCGCGCTCGCGGCTTCGCTGGGATGCGGCGGCGCGAACGCGCAGGACGCCAAAGGCTCGGCGGCGCACATCAAGGCGGTGACATCGGCGATCGATAGCAAGGCGATCGAAGCCAACGCCGCGACCACCAACGACTGGCTCAGCTACGGCCTCGACTACGCCGAGACGCGCTTCAGCAAGCTCGACAAGGTCAACGACGGCAACGTCAAGGATCTTGGCCTGATGTGGACCTACGATCTGGAATCGATCCGTGGCGTCGAGGCGACGCCGCTGGTGGTCGATGGCGTGATGTACGTCACCGCGTCGTGGAGCGTGGTCCACGCGGTCGATGTCCGCACCGGCAAGCGGATCTGGAGCTACGACCCCGGCGTCGATCGCTCCAAGGGCTATCGCGGCTGCTGCGACGTCGTCAATCGCGGCGTCGCGCTCTACAAGGGCAAGGTGTTCGTCGGCGCCTATGACGGCCGTCTGGTCGCGCTGGATGCTGCGAGTGGCGCGAAGGTGTGGGAAACCGACACCATCATCGACCATTCCTATTCCTACACCGTGACCGGCGCGCCGCGCGTGGTCAACGGCAAGGTCATCATCGGCAACGGCGGCGCGGAATACGGCGTGCGCGGTTACGTGTCGGCCTACGACGCCGAGACGGGCAAGCTGGCGTGGCGCTGGTTCACCGTGCCCGGCGATCCGTCGAAGCCGTTCGAAGATGAATCGATGGAGAAAGCCGCCAAGACCTGGGATCCTTCCGGCAAATACTGGGTGGGTGGCGGCGGCGGCACGCCGTGGGACACCATGGCCTACGATCCGCAGTTGAACCTGCTCTACATCGGCACCGGCAACGGCTCGCCGTGGAACCGCAAGCTGCGCAGTCCCGCCGGTGGCGACAACCTCTATCTGGCGTCGATCGTCGCGCTCAATCCCGACACCGGCAAATATGTCTGGCACTATCAGGAAACGCCCGGCGACAACTGGGACTACACCTCGACGCAGCCGATGATCCTCGCCGACCTGACCATCGACGGTCAGCCGCGCAAGGTGATCCTGCACGCGCCGAAGAACGGCTTCTTCTTCGTCATCGACCGCACCGACGGCAGGTTCATCTCGGCGAAGAACTTCGTCGATGTGAACTGGGCCACCGGCTACGACAAGGACGGCCGTCCGATCGAGGTGGCGGAAGCGCGCGGCGACAAGCCGTTCGACGCCATTCCCGGCCCGTTCGGCGCGCACAACTGGCACCCGATGTCGTTCAATCCGCAGACAGGGCTGGTCTATCTGCCGGCGCAGCATGTGCCGCTCAACCTGACCGCGGAGCCCGCCATCACGCACAATGAGGTGGTGCCGGGCAAGGCGATGTCAGGCATCGGCTGGAATATCGGCTTCGCCGTCAACGCGACACCGCCGAAAAGCCAGCCGTTCGGCCGGCTGATCGCATGGGACCCGGTCAAGCAGCAGCAGGTGTGGAAACAGGACTACGTCTCGCCATGGAATGGCGGCACGCTGACCACGGCGGGCAACCTGGTGTTTCAGGGCACCGCCGACGGTCGCTTCGTCGCCTATAATGCCAAGACCGGCGATAAGCTGTGGGAGCAGTCCACCGGCACCGGCGTGGTGGCGGGGCCGGCGACCTACATGGTGGATGGCGTGCAGTACGTCTCCATCGCGGTCGGCTGGGGCGGCGTGTTCGGCGAGACGCAGCGCGCCACCGACAAGGAGGCGGCGGGTACGGTGTTCACCTTCGCCATCGGCGGCAAGGCCAAGCCGCCGGAGTTCACCAAGCTGCAACTCGCCGGCCTCGTCGAGGGCGTCAAGTACGACCCCAAGGACGTTGGACCGGGGACGCTGCTCTATGTCACCAACTGCGCGTTCTGCCATGGCGTGCCGGGTGTGGACAAAGGCGGCAACATCAAGAACCTCGGCTACTCGCCTCCGGAAACCATCGCCAACCTGAAGGACATCGTCCTGAAGGGGCCGTTCATGAACAAGGGAATGCCGGATTTCACCGGTAAGCTCTCCGAGGCCGATATTCGCCAGATCGCGGCGTTCATCCAGGGTACGGCGGACGCCATCCGCCCGAAGAAGTAGCGCGCGCCGGCGTCGCGCCGGACCGCTCGATTGCGTGGTGCGCCCGCCAGCTGGCGGGCGTCGGCGCAATGGTGCGCGCGGGCGGCGTGATGTGCTACGCTGGAATAACAGATGGTCGGGCTGAATCGTTATCCGCTTCATTTTTTGTCTGAGCATGATCTTGCCCAAAAACCGGTGACTCCTTTTTGGATCATGCGCTAACGGCGTTTTCACACGCGGCAGGTGACCGTGCTCATTGCGCAACTCGCGATTGATCTGACCGGCTCTGGAGCGCTGATCGGAGTGGGGGCCGTCGCGGGCCTTGCGGGCGCTGCGCTGGGCTACGCCGCGGCAGTGATGGGACGCGGCGCGCGCGCGGCCGCCGATAGCGAGGCGGCACGGCGTTCACTGGCCGAGCGACGCTTCGCGGAAGCCGAGGAGGGTTATCGCAAGCTGTTCGACAGCTCGATCGACGGCATCTATGTCACGACGCCGGCCGGCCGGGTCGTCAACGCCAACCCGGCGCTGGCGCGGATGATGGGCTACGACGCGCCGCGCGACCTGATCGAGGGCGTCACCGACATCGCCAGCAACATCTTCGTCGATCCCGCGATGCGGGTCGCCTATCAGGAGCGCATGGCGCGCGACGGCATGGTGCGCGAGTTCGAGTATCAGGCGCTGCGGCGCGACGGCAGCGTGCTGTGGCTGTCCGACAGCGCCACCACGGTGCGCGACGAGGCCGGCCATGTGATGCGCTACGAGGGCGTGGTGCGCGACATCACCAACCAGAAGCGCGCGGAGGAGGAGGTCGCCGAAGGTCGCCGTCGCTTGCAGGAGGTGATCGACACCGTGCCGGCGGTGATCAACGTCAAGGACATGCGAATGCGCTATGTCCTGATGAACCGCTACATGGCGAGCATCTTCAACATCGAGCCGGAAGACGCCATCGGGCGCACCACCACCGACATCATGTCGCGCTACGGCGCGCAGAAGACCGACGACAACGACCGCCGCGTTATCGAGTCCGGAGAGGAACTCGGATTCTACGAGGAGGAATACGTCGATTCCTCCGGCGCGATGCGGCAATGGCTGGTCAACAAGCTGCCGCTGCGCGGCTCCGACGGCGAGATCAAACTGATCGTCACCGTGGCGCTCGACATCGGCGAGCGCAAGCGCAGCGAGCAGGAGATGCGCAAGGCGCGCGACGCCGCCGAAGCCGCCCTGAAGCATTTGCGCGAGACGCAAGCCTCATTGATCGAGGCGGAGAAACTCGCAGCATTGGGCCGGCTGGTGGCCGGCGTCGCTCACGAAGTCAACAACCCGGTCGGCATCAGCCTGACGGTGGCGTCGTCGCTGGAGCGCAAGGTCGCGCTGTTCGCCGAGGAGGTTGAGCGCGGCAGCCTGCGCCGCTCGAGCCTGAACGAGTTCGTCGCAGCCAGCCGCGACGCCGCCTCGCAACTGGTCGGCAACCTCAATCGTGCCGCCGAGCTGATCCAGTCGTTCAAGCAGGTCGCCGCCGACCGCAGCTATTCCGATCAGCGTACCTTCAATCTCGCCGACCTGACCGATCAGGTGGTGATGAGCCTGCGGCCGGGAATCCGCAAGCAGAACCTCACGCTCAGCGTCGAATGCGAGCAGGGGCTGGTCATGAACAGCTATCCCGGCCCCTACGGGCAGGTGCTGACCAACCTGTTCCTCAACTCGGTGGCCCATGCCTTTCCCGGCGGCGGCGCGGGGGAGGTTCGCATCGCCGCGCGCGCGGCCGGCGACGACCATGTCGAGGTGACCTATTCCGACAACGGCTGCGGCATGACGCCGGAAATCCGGCGGCGCGCGTTCGATCCGTTCTTCACGACGCGGCGCGAGGAGGGTGGCACCGGCCTCGGCCTGCACATCGTCTACAGCATCGTCACCAGCCGCCTCGGCGGACAGATCACGTTGGAGTCCGAGCCGGGTAAAGGCACCCGCGTGCAGATGATCCTGCCGCGCAATCCACGGGGCGAGCTGGCGGCATCGGGCGCTGGCTGATTGCCGTTGCGGTCGAGGCGATGCGCGCCGCGCGTTGGAGGCTTTCTAGAGCCTTTTCCGTTCCGATAGAATCGGAACGGGGCTCTGGATTCTTGGTTTGACGCGTTTTCTTTACGCGAACCGGCATCCACTTCGCTTGAAAACGCTCTAATCGGCATCCGCCAGCTTGCGCAGCGTCGCCGTGAAGATCTGGCTCGCCTTGCCCACCAGCGCGGTGCCGGTCATGGTGCCGCCGGTGTCGGTGAAGGTGCCGGAGACGCCGACGCCGACAGGCTGACTCTGGCCGCCGAAGATCGGGTTCACGTCCGGGCTTCGGGTATGCTGATCGACCTGTAGCTCGCCCTTGAAGATCGATCCCTCGATCGTGTAGTGGCCGACGTAGAACAGGAATGCGTCGCCACCGAGAATTTTTCCGTCGCGGAAAACCACCACGCCGCTGCCTTTGCCGGTCCTGCCATCGAGCAGATCGACGTGGACTGAATACAGCCCGTTCCTCATCGTGCCCCAATCTTGCGTTGCGCCGTCCCGCGTTGGTTATGCCAAACGCGCTCCCGGGCCGTCAACGCGGCATTTCCGTGAAGCCCCGGCCTGCATATTCCGTCGCGATCGGGTTCCGGTCTTTTGCTTGCGGAAAAATGCAAACGAGCCCGGCGCGGGCCGGGCTCATCCTTGCACTATGACACTGTCACGGTTGTGACAGTGTCATGCCGCCGTTGCATTAGGCTCTCGCGACGTCATGTCGCCCGCGCGGGGTTGACGGTACGACGTCAGCCCCGCCTGTCGAACCTCAGCGGCGCGGCCCGTGACCGCCGCCGCCGGGACGCGGGCCGGCATGCGG
>JBASBO010000382.1:0-7018 GCA_049651165.1 Xanthobacteraceae bacterium
GCGCGGCTCCGACCGCCGTGGGCACGATCCTGTCGCCCACCACGACGCGGTCGCCGCTGCGCGTCACCCGCCAGACGTTCAGGGTATCGAACGCCGGCGCGCGGGTCGCGTCCCCGCTGCGCAGGCTGAAACAGGCGTGATGCCACGGGCAGCGGATGCTGTCGCCGACCACCAGGCCGTCGGCGAGCGGCCCGTGGTAGTGGCTGCAATGCGCGCCGATGGCGAACACCTCCAGCCCGGATTGCACCAAGAGCACCTCGTCCTCGCCGACATGACCCGACAGCTTGCCGTCGCGGAAATCAGCGAGCGTCACCCCCTGCGTGAGGTCCGGCCCGGCGAGGGCGGCTTGATCCTGCGACATCGTTTCCTCCCTGCGTGGACGCTGGCCATCGCGCGCTCAGTCCGGCAATCCCAGCCGCCGCATCACCGTATCGGTGAGGCGCTCGCAGCGCCGGCCGGCGAACGGAAAGGCGTCCATCAGCACCGGCCCGATCTGCTTGTCGAGTTGATCGCGCACCAGCCGGCGCGCGCGATGCAGCCGGGTCTTCACGGTTTCCGGCCGCAGCCCGAGGATTTCGGCGGTCTCCTCGACGCTCATGCCCTCGATGATACGGGTGATGAAGACGACGCGATAGACTTCGGGCAACTTGTCGGTCGCCTGCTCGACGAGCTGCAAGATCTGACGCTGCGCCATGGTCCGCTCCGGATCGTCGGCCTTCGCGGCCAGGGGAAACCGAATGATCTCGGCGGGCGGGTCGCGGCCCTCATACGCCGCGAGATCGACCGTTGGGCGGCGCGACCGCAGCCGGCCGAGCGCCTCGTTGATGACGATCCGCGACAGCCATGTCGACAGCGAGGAGCCGCCGCGAAAATCGGCAAGGTGGGTAAACGCCCGGACGTAAGCTTCCTGAACCACGTCCTCGGCCTCGGCATCGTCGCGCATGATGCCGCGCGCCAGCCGGTAGAGTCGGCGGTTGTGAGTCTTCATGATGGTGCGGAAGGCGCGGCCGTCGCGCGCCAAAACGCGGCGGATCAGATCGGCTTCCTCCGCCCGGCCGTGATCGGACCTTAGGTTTTGCGTCTGGTCCAGAGCCTGTTCCATGAGCCATCTCCTCGACGGTCAGTTCGATGGCGGAGCCCGCGAAAGGTTCCCGGCCGGAACGAACTTCAGTTGAGGGACGCTAAGAACACCGACTGTTTTTGACAATCGAAAACGATTGGCGTTTGATATCTACAAATTAAATACGAAATCGAACGAGTCATTTATGGACACTGAACTCGCGAGAACCTTCCTGACGGTGGTGGCGGCGGGGAATTTCGTCAACGCGGCGGAGCGCCTGCACGTCAGCCAGTCCACGGTCTCGACCCGGATTCACGCGCTCGAAAGCTATCTCGGCTGCACGCTGTTCGTGCGCAACAAGGCCGGCACCACGCTGACCGCCGCCGGCCGCCAGTTCCAGCGCCACGCCGCGACGCTGGTGCGCACCGTGGAGCAGGCGCGCCACGACGTCGGCATCCCGAAGGGCCTCAGCGGCGCGCTGGCGGTCGGCGCGCGGATCGGGCTATGGGACGAATTCCTGCTGGAATGGCTGCCGATGATGCGCGCGCACCGCCCCAACATCGCCATCCATATCGAAAGCGGCCCGGAGCCCGAGATCATGCGCGGCCTGATCGAGGGGCGAATCGACATCGGCGTGCTTTACACGCCGCAGAGCCGGCCGGGGCTCAAGGTCGAAAAGCTGTTCGACGAGCAACTGATGATGGTTTCGACCGACCCCCGCAGCCCGCCGGAGCCACGGCCCGGCTATATCTATATCGAATGGGGCCCGGAATTTTACGCTCGTCATAACGTGTGCTTTCCCAATTTCGGCGGCGCGGCGCTGTCCGCCAATATCGGATGGATCGGCCTGCAATACGCGCTCAAGAACGGCGGCTCGGGCTATTTCCCGGCGCGCATCGTACGCCCCTATCTCGACGCCGGATCGCTGCACATTGTCGAGGGCGCGCCGGATTTCATGATCCCCGCCTATGCCGTGTATCCGGTGGAACACGACGCTGAGATGTTCGGCGACGCGCTGACCTTCATGCACACGCTCGCCCAGCGACAGGTGCGCACGCAGCCACGTTCGGTGCGAGCATAAGGCACGTCACTGCAACGATTCGCGTGCTTCGACGATGTCGATGCGTGGCTTCGATATTTCTCGCTTGTCATCATCGCCAAACCGGCGAGAAATGAAATCGGCAGCCACGCCGCTGCGCGCAACCGGCTGACGTTGCAGGTTGACGTTGCACACGGCCCCGAGCTGCCGGACCTTCGTCCCCATTACCGTCCCGGCATCTTGCTTGCGGCCCCGGCGGTGACAGGGACGAGCAACGAGGCGACCGCAGCACCACACGCGCAGCATCGGCACGCATCACGAATGCGTGTGCGCGACAACGCTCTCGCTGACGTTCGCGGAGCCGGCCCCGACGGCGATCCCGCCGCGCCGCATCCGACGCACGCCGCATCTGATGTTTGACGTTCCGATGCTTCTTACGTCGCGGCACCAACCCGCGACGGCGCGCGGGGATCGCGAAGCGATCGTCATGGACGATCATGCCATGTCAACTGCCGAAACTCTTTCCGAGCATTCCCACCCCGATCACCCAGCCGGCTGGCGACGCTACGCCTATTCGACGAATCACAAGGACATCGGCACGATGTACTTCGTGTTCTCGATCTGCGCCGGCATCATCGGCGCGGCGTTCTCCATCGCAATCCGCATGGAGCTGCAATATCCCGGCGTGGAGATTTTCAGTAGCGCGCACACCTATAACGTATTCGTGACCGGCCATGGCCTCATCATGATCTTCTTCACGCTGATGCCGGCGCTGATGGGTGGCTTCGGCAACTGGATGGTGCCGTTGATGATCGGCGCGCCGGACATGGCGTTCCCGCGCATGAACAACATCTCGTTCTGGCTGCTGGTCACCTCCTTCGTCCTGCTCATCATGTCGATGTTTTTCGAAGGCGAGCCCGGCTCCAGCGGCGCGGGCACCGGCTGGACGCTCTATGCGCCGCTCTCGACCTCCGGGCATCCGGGGCCGGCGGTCGATTTCGTCATCCTGTCGATCCATCTCGCCGGCGCGTCGTCGATCCTCGGCGCGATCAACTTCATCACCACCATCTTCAACATGCGCGCCCCCGGCATGACCATGCACAAGATGCCGCTGTTCGCGTGGTCGGTGCTGGTCACCGCGTTCCTGCTGCTGCTGTCTCTGCCGGTGCTGGCGGGCGCCATCACCATGCTGCTCACCGACCGCAACTTCGGCACGTCGTTCTTCGCGGCCGAGGGCGGCGGCGACCCGATCCTCTATCAGCATCTGTTCTGGTTCTTCGGCCATCCCGAGGTCTACATCATGATCCTGCCGGGCTTCGGCATCGTCAGCCATGTCATCGCGACGTTCTCGCGCAAACCGATCTTCGGCTATCTCGGCATGGTCTACGCGCTGGTCGCCATCGGCTTCATCGGCTTCGTGGTGTGGGCGCACCACATGTTCACGGTCGGCATGTCGAGCGGCGCGCAAGCCTATTTCGCCGCCGCCAGCATGGTGATCGCGGTGCCGACCGGCATCAAGATCTTCTCCTGGATCGCCACCATGTGGGGCGGCTCGATCCGCTTCAAGACGCCGATGCTGTGGGCGACCGGCTTCATCTTCGTGTTCACCATCGGCGGCGTCACCGGCGTCGTGCTCGCCAATCCCGGCGTCGACCGCTCGTTCCAGGACACTTACTACGTCGTCGCGCACTTCCACTACGTGCTGTCGCTCGGCGCGGTGTTCGCGATCTTCGCCGGCTGGTACTACTGGTTCCCGAAATTCACCGGCTACATGTACAACGAGACGATCGGCAAGATTCATTTCTGGGTGACCTTCGTCGGCGTCAACATGGCGTTCTTCCCGATGCACTTCCTCGGCCTGTCGGGAATGCCGCGTCGCTACATCGACTATCCGGACGCCTTCGCCGGCTGGAATTTCGTATCGTCGATCGGCGCATACATCTCGGCGCTCGGACTGATCGTGTTTCTGGTCGGCATGGCCTATGCCTTCGCCCGCAAGCAGCGCGCCGCCGGCAACCCGTGGGGCCCGGGCGCCACCACGCTGGAATGGACGCTGCCGTCGCCGCCGCCGTTCCACCAGTACGAGTATCTGCCGCAGGTGAAATGAGCTTGCACCGAATGTCTGGCTTTCCGACAAAGACGCCGACCCGATACTGATCGGGACGGCGTTTGGAGTTTTTATTTTGACGCGCTTTCTTCACGCGAACCGGATTCCACTTCGCTCGAAAACGCTATAGTCACACGCCGTCAAGCGAGGAAGCATCCGAGGAAACACCATGACCGTGCCGACGCCTTTACCCGCCGCCGATAGAGCCGAACTTGCCAGGGCCGTTCTGTCCACCGCGGCGGACGCTATCATCGCCACCGACCGCGAGGGCCTCATCACGTTCTGGAATCCGGGCGCGGCGCGCATCTTCGGCTTCAGCAATGAAGAAGCGCTGGGCCAGTCGCTCGATATCATCATTCCGGAGAATTTGAGAAAGCGGCACTGGGACGGCTATCACCACACCATGGCGACCGGCACCAGCCGCTACGGCGAGGCCGACCTGCTGGCGGTGCCCGGGCTGCGCAAGGACGGCAGCCGCGTCTCGGTCGAGTTCACCATCGTGATGCTTAAGGATGCCGCCGGCGCGATGGCCGGCACCGCCGCGATCCTTCGCGACGTCACCAAACAGTTCGAGGAACTGCGCAGGCTGCGACGTCAGCTTGCCGGCGCCAAGGCTGCGGCCCCCGCAGCGGTCACGGCTTCGACGACAGCCACGGCGTGACGCCCTGCCATGTCCCGGATGCGATGCGGCGCAAGCGTCAGCGCAGCGCTGCTTCGCTGATCCGGGACCGTTCCAAACGATGTCTTTGATACGATCCCGGTTCTGCGGAGCAGCGTTACACGCCGCACCGCGCCCGGGACACAACCGCGCCCTACGACGACGCGGTGGCGTTCTCGCGGATGTCGAGCAGGCGGATGAGACGGCCGCGCGGCTCGATCAGGTCCTTCAGCGTATAGCCGTCAAGCACCTCGACGAACGCATCGCGGGCCTTCTCGAACGCCGTCTTCAGGACGCAGCACGGGCGGATGGCGCAGGGCTCCTCCACCGGCTCGAAGCAGGAGACGATGGCGAAATCCGGCTCGGTGCGGCGCACGACCTCGCCGAGCCCGATCGACTCGGTCGGCTTCGCCAGCCGCAATCCGCCGCCGCGGCCGCGCACCGTCTCGACATAGCCGGCGACGCCGAGCTGATGCACCACCTTCATCAGGTGGTTCTTGGAAATCGCGTAGCTGGTGGCGATTTCCGAGATGGTCGCGAGCCCGTCCTGCTTCAGCGCAAGATACATCAGGACGCGCATCGAATAGTCGGTGTAAGCGGTGAGGCGCAATGTCAGGCTCCCGGCAGGTCGCTTTAAAGATATACAAAAGATATTGCTTTTCCGCAAGCGACGTCGTAGTCAACGCCCGATCTATAGCGTTTTCGAACGAAGTGGATACCCTCCGGGCGAGGACGAGACGGCAGACACAATGGACAGGTTCGACCACATCTCCGAAGACAACATCATTCGGCTTGTCGACGACTTCTATACCAAGGTGCGCGCCGACGAGGAACTCGCCCCGGTCTTCGAGGCGGCGATCCACGACTGGCCCCCGCACCTCGAAAAGATGTACGCGTTCTGGTCCTCGGTGATGCTCACCACCGGCCGCTACAAGGGCAACCCGCTGATCAAGCATATGGTTCTGCCCGGCATCACGCCCGAATTGTTCACCCAGTGGCTGAAGCTGTTCGACCGGACCTGCACCGAACTGTTCACCGACGACATCAGCGAAGCGTTCCGCGTCAAGGCGGAGCGGATCGCCGAGAGCCTGAAGCTCGGCATCTTCTACCGGCCCGACCGGCCGTGGCCGCCGCAGCCGACGGCTTGAGGCCCGGTTAAACCGCCGCCTTCTCGATCAGGAACACCGTCTGCGTCTCCGCCTGCCGGGTCATCTCGACACGGTCGCCGGTCTGGGCGATCAGGTGCGGAATATCGATCGCCGCCAGCGGATCGGAGCAATGCACCTCCAGCCGGTCGCCGGGCGCGAGCCGTTGCAGCGCCTTGCGCGTCCGCAGCACCGGCAGCGGGCATTTCAGGCCGGTCAGGTCGAGTTTGGTCAACGTCATGGCCGCCACCATGGCGATGGCCGGAAAAGGCGTCAACCGGCGAGGTCCTGAATCGTATCGGCCATTGGCCGACCTCACGTGGCCTGAAAACGTTAACCCAGGCTGGAATAGGCGAAGAACCCGACGGTTTCGCCGGGGGTGACGCGGGTGACGGCCTCGCCGAGTTCGACCAGTCCGTCGGTTTCCACCAGCGACGACAGCATCCCCGCGCCGTCGCGATGGAACATCACCGCCTCGACGCCGTCCGCCGTCCGGCGCAGTTGGGCGCGAACATATTCGCGGCGGCCCGGCTTCTTGTGGTGGGTGAACGCCGCACGCACCGGCATCGCCATGGTCCGGGTCTGAAGCGCGCCGGACAGCGACAGCACCGTCGGCCTCACGACATAAGTATAGGTCACGAAGCTCGCGACCGGGTTGCCCGGCAGCCCGATCAGCGCCGTGCCGTCCACCACCCCCATGGCGACGGGGCGGCCCGGCTTGATCGCCATCCGCCACAGCACGAGCTGGCCGACGCTCTCGATCCCGGCGCGGACGTGGTCCTCCTCGCCGGTGGATACCCCGCCCGAGGTCAGGATCAGGTCCGAGGTCGCGGCCGCCATCTTGAGGCTTTCCGCGACCCGCGCGCGGTCGTCGGGCAGGATACCGAGGTCGGTCACCTCGCAGTCCAGCCGCTCCAGAAGCGCCATCAGCATAAAGCGGTTGGCGTCAAAAAGCTGCGACGGCCGGCGCGGCGCGCCCGGCGTCACCACCTCGTCCCCGGTCGAAGCC
>JBASBO010000383.1:0-5460 GCA_049651165.1 Xanthobacteraceae bacterium
CGCCACCACAGCCGCAACGGACGGAAGACGCCGCGCGGCGTGCCGCCGTCGCCCTCGAACTTGTTGGCGAGGATGCCGCCGCGCCCGAGCGCCACCGGAATGCGTAAGAGACCGGCGCAGAGCCAGCCGCGCGTCGGCGTGCCGCTGGCATGTCGCACGGTCAGCCGCGCCAGCGGCCGCCCGCCCCGCGGGGTCATGCAAGATTTTGAGAATCCTTGCTTTTTCATCCGGTCCCGGTCTTGTCCTTAAAGCTGACGCGGCGCATGATCTGTTTCAGCCGGCCGTCCCGCACCGAGGGGGTGACGGCCACGCGACATCTTTTGAGCTAAACTATGCCTTGATTGCCAATCGGTAACTGGTTTGTGCGCTGCTCTGCACCTATCTCTTGCATAACCTGATCGTGACCCTGCCTTGAAGGACTGCCGTCATGGCCAATGCCCGAAAAATCCTGATCGTGGATGACGACAACGATTTGCGCGAGGCGCTGGTCGAGCAACTGTCGCTGCATGAGGAATTCGAGGCATCGGCGGTCGACACCGGGGCCAAGGGCGCTTCCCTCGCCAAGACCGACGCCCCCGACCTGGTGCTGATGGATGTCGGTCTGCCCGACACCGACGGCCGCGAGGTGGTGCGCTCGCTTCGCAAGAACGGTTTCAAGGCCCCGATCATCATGCTGACCGGGCACGATACCGATTCCGACACCATCCTCGGCCTCGAATCCGGCGCCAACGATTACGTCGTGAAGCCGTTCCGCTTTGCGGTGCTGCTGGCGCGCATCCGCGCCCAGCTTCGCCAGCACGAGGCCAGCGAGGACGCGGTGTTCTCGGTCGGACCCTACAGCTTCCGTCCCGGCTCCAAGATGCTGACCAACGGCAACGGCAAGAAGGTGCGGCTGACCGAGAAGGAAACCGCGATCCTGCGCTTCCTCTACCGCGCCGGGCAGGCGGCGGTGTCGCGCGATACGCTGTTGCAGGAGGTGTGGGGTTACAACTCCGGCGTCACCACCCACACGCTGGAAACCCACATCTACCGGCTGCGGCAGAAGATCGAGCAGGACGCGGCGAGCCCGGAGATCCTGGTCACCGAAGCCGGTGGCTACAAGCTGGTGCCGTGATACGTTTGGCGCAAGCGATTCGCCGCGCGTCCGCCAGTCTGACTCCGCATGTCCATTGAAGATGACGTTGCCCTGCTCGATGGCGTCCCGACGATTCATCTGTTGGGACGCGCGGCGATTCGCGTGCTGGCGATCGGCTCCGAGCAGCAGGACATCGCCAGTGGGGCGGTGCTGTTTCGCGAAGGCGATGCCGCCGATTGCGGCTACGTGGTGCAGCGCGGCACGTTCCGGCTGAGGCCGCCCGGCGGCGGTGGCAATGGCGAGGTCGTCGCCGGCCCCGGCGCGCTGATCGGCGAACTGGCGCTGATCGTGCCGATGGCGCGGCCGGCGACCGCCACCGCGCTCCAGCCGGCCTCGGTGATCCGCATCAGCCGCACCCTGTTCCAGCGTGTGCTCGACAGCGAGCCCGACGCCGCGCGGCGGTTGCGCGACGAGTTCGCCATACGCACCAGCCAGACCGCCAGCGACCTGATGCTGGTCAGCGGCCGGCTGATGACCTGACGCGCCGGGCCGCGCACGGCGGAACCGACAGGTATCCGCCCATAATCTCATCGATACGCCTTATTGCTAAAATTATAGGCAGGTGCGGCTACGCTTTATGCGCCGCCACCGCTCCGGCGGCCGGCCGGGTTGTGCCGCCTTCCTTAAAAATCAGCGATTTCAATAGGGTAATCCGCATCTCGCTGTCTGGCACGGCTCTTGATTAAGAGCCGGTGACGGAACGTGCGGCGACTGTCCGCCGCGCGGGGCCGGCCGGACCGGACTCATGCCCGGCCGCGCCGGATCGAAGCGGGGACCACGCAATGAAAATAGTCATGGCGGTGATCAAGCCGTTCAAGCTCGACGAGGTGCGGGACGCCCTGACGGCGCTCGGCATCCACGGGCTGACGGTGACCGAGGTGCGCGGCTACGGCCGCCAGAAGGGCCATACCGAAATCTATCGAGGCGCTGAATACGCGGTCAGCTTTCTGCCCAAGGTGAAGATCGAGGTCGCGGTTGCGAGCGGTCAGGTCGAGCGGGTGATCGGCGCCATCATCGCCGCCGCCAGGACCGGCCAGATCGGCGACGGAAAAATCTTCGTCACGCCGCTGGAGCATGCCGTGCGCATCCGCACCGGCGAGACCGACGCCGACGCTCTCTAAAAATCCCGCCCGCATTCTTTTTCAGGAGTCGAATTCATGACGCTCGCTCATTCCGCCCGCGCGGGACTTCTCGCCGCCGCAGCCGGCCTCATCGCTACCTCGGGCTTTGCCGACCTTGCGCTGGCGCAGGCGACGGCTGCCGTGCCCGCCGTCGCCGATAAGGGCGACACCGCCTGGATGCTGACCTCGACGCTGCTGGTGCTGATGATGATCGTGCCGGGGCTGGCGCTGTTCTACGGCGGCCTGGTGCGGTCCAAGAACATGCTCTCGGTGCTGACGCAGGTGCTGGCGGTGGCCTGCCTGTCGATGCTGATGTGGGTGGCGGTGGGCTACAGCCTCGCCTTCACCGAGGGCTCGCCGTTCATCGGCGGCCTCAGTAAGGCGTTTCTCGCCGGCGTCGCCAAGGACACCGTCAACAGCGGCGGCACCATTCCCGAATACGTGTTCTTCGCCTTCCAGATGACGTTCGCCTCGATCACGCCGGCGCTGGCGCTCGGCGCTTTCGCGGAACGCACCAAGTTCTCGGCGACGCTGTTGTTCGCGCTGCTGTGGGGCATCCTCGTCTACTATCCGATCGCGCATATGGTGTGGCAGAGCGACGGCTACCTGATGAAGCTCGGTGCGCTCGATTTCGCCGGCGGCACCGTGGTTCACATCAACGCGGGTATCGCGGGTCTGGTCGGCGCGCTGATCGTCGGCAAGCGGATCGGCTTCGGCAAGGACCTGATGACGCCGCATTCGCTGACGCTGACGTTCACCGGCGGCGCGCTATTGTGGATCGGCTGGTTCGGCTTCAACGCCGGCTCGGCGCTGGCCGCCAACGATGTCGCGGCGCTGGCGCTGGTCAACACGCTGCTCGCCACCGCCGCCGCGGCGCTGTCGTGGATGGTCGTGGAATGGGCCGCAAAGGGCAAGCCGTCGCTGCTCGGCACCGTCTCCGGCGTCATCGCCGGGCTGGTGGCGATCACGCCGGCGGCGGGTCTGGTCGGCCCGCTCGGCGGCATCGTGCTCGGCCTCGTCGGCGGCGCGGTATCGTTCTTCTTCTGCACCACGGTGAAGAACGCCTTCGGCTATGACGACACCGCCGACGTATTCGGGGTTCACGGCGTCTCCGGCATCGTCGGCTCGATCGGCACCGGGGTGTTCGTCAGCGCCTCGCTCGGCGGCGTCGGGGTCGAGAACTACGACATGGCCACCCAGGTCTGGAACCAGATCGTCGCAGTGACGGTCGCGGTGGTGTGGTGCGGCGTGATCTCGGCAATCATCTTCAAGGTGCTCGATCTCACCATCGGGCTGCGCCCGGCGACCGACGCCGAACGCGAGGGCCTCGACATCACCGACCACGGCGAGCGCGCCTACAATATGTGAACTGCCCCTAACAGCGCGAGGAAGCGCGCGCCGACTTCGGCCGGGAGATGGTCCTCCCGAGATCGCCCGGCCGCGAAGGGCTCCGGTGAAAATCGGAGCCCTTTTTGCCGGAACGGGCCGGACGGCGTCCCGATGGTTAATCGCGTCTTAACCTCGCCGTCCCTATGGTAATCATCCAATTCCGCCCGGCGCGTGAGGCGACCGGGTTTCAAGGCAATGTCGGCATTTCGAATGGCGATCTCCGCGACATCCCCTGCGGCGCAGGGGGCACCCGCTTCCGGCGGCGCCCAGCGCTCGCCGTTCGCGCGGCTGGCGGAGTTGCTGGCGCCGTATCAGCCGGGCAAGCCCCTGATCGCGCTGTCGCTGGGTGAGCCGCAGCACCCGATGCCACCCTTCGTCGGGCCGGTTCTGGCGCAGCACATCGGCGAGTTCGGCCGCTACCCCATCGCCAAAGGCATCCCGCCGTTCCGCGCCGCCGCAGCCGCCTGGCTGAACCGGCGCTACAGCCTCGTCCGTCCGATCGATCCGGAGACCGAGGTGCTGGTGCTGAACGGCAGCCGCGAGGGGCTGTTCTTCGCCGCCATCAGCGCCGCGCGCTACGTGCCGGCGCGGCAGGGCGCGCCCGCGATCCTGCTGCCGAACCCGTTCTATCCGGCCTATGCGGCAGGCAGCCAGGCGGCGAATTGCGAACCGGTGCTGCTGCCGACCACCCGCGCCAACGGGTTTCTGCCCGATCTCGACGCGCTCGACCCGGCAACGCTGGCGCGCACGGTTGCGATCTACATCGCCTCACCCGCCAACCCGCAAGGGTCGGTCGCCTCAAACGCCTATTGCGAGCGGCTGGTCGGCCTCGCCCGGCGATACGGCTTCATGATCCTTGCCGACGAGTGCTATTCCGAGATTTACACGCGCGACGCGCCCGGCAGCATGCTGGAGGCGGCGGGACCCGACTTCGCCAACGTCGTGGTGTTCCAGTCGCTGTCGAAGCGCTCCAACCTGCCGGGAATGCGGGTCGGTTTCGTCGCCGGCGATCCGGCGTTCCTCGCCGCCTTCCATGAATTGCGCAACGTCGCGGCCCCGCAGGTGCCGGTGCCGTTGCAGCACGTCGCGGTCGCGGCCTACGGCGACGAGGCGCATGTCGAGGACAACCGCCGGCTCTACCGCGCCAAGTTCGATCTCGCCGACCAGATTCTCGGCAACCGCTATGGCTACAGCCGCCCGGCCGGCGGCTTCTGCCTGTGGCTCGACGTCTCCGCCCATGGCGACGACGAGGCCGCGACGGTGAGGCTCTATCGTGACGGCGGCGTGCGGGTGATTCCGGGCAGCTATCTGGCGCGGCCGCAGGCCGACGGGAGCAATCCCGGCGCGGGCTACATCCGCGTGGCGATGGTGCAGGACAGTGAGACGACCGCCGAGGCGCTGCACCGGCTGGTCGCGGTTTTGGATTAATCGCGGGGGCGCATGAGTATGCCGGCGACCGAACGTGTCATTCCCCTGGTCGGGCACCTTCCGGCCTCGATCCGCGACATGCTGCTGCGGCAGTTGCGGGCGCTGACGGGGCTTGGCCTGATCGCGCTGGCGGCGGCCGCCACCGCGGCGCTGATGACCTGGTCGGTGCAGGACCCTTCGCTGAGCCACGCCACCTCGCGACCGATCCGCAACATCATGGGCTATCCCGGTGCGATCGGCGCCGACCTCTTGATGCAGATCCTCGGACTGGGCGCGATCATGCTGATCCTGCCGGTCGCGGTGTGGGGCTGGCGGATGCTGACGCGGCGGCCGTTCGACCGCGAGGCGCTGCGGCTCGGCTGCTGGGTGCTGTGCACGGTGTTCGCC
>JBASBO010000384.1:0-1887 GCA_049651165.1 Xanthobacteraceae bacterium
GACCCGGCCGCTGCGCGCGACCACGATCGCGATGGCGAGCAGCAGCGCCACCGCGACGCCGGCCAGCGCCACCAGCGCTGCGCCGGTGTCGACGCTCGTGCCGTCGATGCTGAAAAGAACCCCGTTCATTGGTGCCTAGCCTAGCCGATTCCCCTGGATGACAAGAACGAATATGGAACATTTTGCATGAACGCCGGGTTTATGGCGATGGTTAACGAGGTCTGACGCCGGCGCGGCGCGCGCATCCCGCGCCCGCCATCGCGTGCATTGACCACGGCGGGGCCGGAGCTTACATCGCCCCCATGGCCATTCGTGAAATCATCGTGCTGCCCGACAAACAGTTGCGGGTCGTCTCCAAACCGATCGAGAAGGTGTCCTCGGACATCCGCAAGCTCGCCGACGACATGCTGGAAACCATGTATGACGCGCCGGGCATCGGGCTCGCGGCGATCCAGATCGCCGAGCCGGTGCGGCTCGTCACCATGGATATTTCCAAGCGCGAGAAGGGCGAGGACAGCGAGGCGGGCGACGCCAAGCCGAGTCCGCGCGTCTTCATCAATCCGGAAATCGTCGCGGCGTCCGAGGACCGCTCGGTCTACGAGGAAGGCTGCCTGTCGATCCCCGAATATTACGAGGAGGTCGAGCGACCGGCGCGGGTGCGGGTGCGCTATCTCGACCTCGACGGCAAGCTGCGCGAGGAGGACGCCGAAGGGCTGTTCGCCACCTGCATCCAGCACGAGATCGATCACCTGAACGGCGTTCTGTTCGTCGATTACCTGTCGAAGCTCAAGCGTGACCGCGTCATCAAGAAGTTCACCAAGGCGGCGAAGCTGGCGGCGAAGTAGTCGCCGCCAGCCGCGCCCGCGACACATCGGCCTCGCCACATGCCGCTGCGACTGATCTTCATGGGCACGCCGGATTTCGCGGTGCCGACGCTTCTGGAACTGGCGGCGCATGGCCACAACATCGCCGCCGTCTATACCCGTGCGCCGAAACCCGCCGGGCGCGGCATGGCGCTGCAACCCACCCCGGTGGAGCGCGAGGCGCGGCGGCTCGGCATTCCCGTATTGACGCCGGCGACGCTGAAGACGCCGGAAGCGCTGGCGCGGTTTCAGGCGCACGAGGCCGACGCTGCGGTGGTGGTGGCCTACGGCATGATCCTGCCGCAGGCCATTCTCGACGCGCCGCGACTCGGCTGCTTCAACCTGCACGCCTCGCTGCTGCCGCGCTGGCGCGGCGCGGCCCCGATCAACCGCGCGATCATGGCCGGCGACGCCGCAAGCGGCGTCATGGTGATGAAGATGGACGCCGGCCTCGACACCGGTGACGTCGCGATGGCCGAACGGATCGCGCTCACCGACGCGATGACCGCCGCCGATCTGCACGATGCGCTGGCGCGGCTCGGCGCGGACCTGATGGTGCGCGCGATCGGCGGGCTGGCGCGCGGCGGCCTGCAACTCGTCAAGCAGAGCGAGCAGGGCGTCACCTACGCCGCCAAGATCGACAAGGCGGAAGCGCGGATCGACTGGAGCAAGCCGGCGCGCGCGGTGCTGCGGCACATCCATGGGCTGTCGCCGTTTCCCGGCGCGTGGACCGAGGCCCCGCTGGATGGCGGCGCGGCGCGCCTCAAAATCCTGCGCTGCGAACCGGCATCGGGCGCTGGCGCGCCCGGCGAGTTGCTGGACGATCGCCTGACGGTCGCCTGCGGCGAGGGCGCGATCCGCCTCATCGAGGTGCAGCGCGCCGGCAAGGCGCCGATGAAAGCCGCCGACTTCCTACGCGGCACAAAGCTTGAGCCGCCGCTGCGGTTCGCGTGATGCCGCGCTACCGGCTCATCATCGAATATGACGGCGCGCCGTTCTGCGGCTGGCAGATTCAGGATAACGG
>JBASBO010000385.1:0-2949 GCA_049651165.1 Xanthobacteraceae bacterium
GCGCGGCGGTGGCGAGCTTCATTCCGGTGTCGGGCTTCCGGCAGGCGCGTACGCTCTATCACGCGACCGGCGCGGCGCAGGATGTCGGCGCGGCCACCGCCGAGGCCGGCGCCATCAACGCCGATCAGGCCACCGCCGATTACGCGCTGGTGGTCAACACCTGCCTGACGCACAGGAAGTACCGCGTGCTGCGGTAAAGTCCCGAAGCCATACTCTTGCGGATTGCCTCCGGTCCGGCCATTTTCGCCGGGGGAGATCAGCATGACGGACGGTTTCTGGAACGCCGAACGTGAGGCGCGCGTGCGGACGAGCTTCGCCAGGCAGGGCCTGATGGCGACGCTCGGGGCGACGCTTGGCAAGGTCGCGCCCGGCGCGGTCGAGATCGCGCTCAAACCGGCGCCCGCCATCTCGCAGCAGCATGGTTTCGTCCATGCCGGGGCGGTCAGCGCCATCGCCGACTCGGCGGCGGGCTATGCCACGCTCAGCCTGCTGCCGCTGGATACGGCGGTGCTGACCACGGAGTTCAAGATCAACCTGATCGCTCCCGCCACCGGCGAGCGGATCATAGCGCGCGGCGAGGTGGTGAAGGCGGGCAGGACCCTGACCATCGCCCAGACCCGGGTGGTGGCCGAAAGCGGCGGGCAGGAGAAACTCATCGCGCTCCTGGTGGCGACGATGATGGCGATCCGCGGCCGCGACGACCTGAGTGAGTAGCGGCTCTACACCCCGCCGAATTTGCCGTGCCGCCCGATCCCTGTGGTGAACCGGGTCGCGCCCGCCAGCGTCTCGCCGGACTGGATCACCGCAAGCCCGCCGCGCATCTCGTTGGCGATGGCGTCCTCCTCGTCGGCGATGTCCCATTGCTTCAGCGCCGACAGCCGGTCGGTGCGCAGACACGCCTGCGGGAATTGCGCGATCTGTCCGGCGAGGGCGATGGCCTCGGCGCGCGCCGTCCCGTTCGCCGCCACGCGGTTGGCGAGGCCCATACGCAGCGCCTCGTCGGCCGGCACCGGACGGCCGGTAAGGATCAGGTCCATCGCCTGCGAATGGCCGATCAGGCGCGGCAGGCGGATGGTGCCGAGGTCGATCAGCGGCACGCCGAAGCGGCGGCAGAACACGCCGAAGGTCGCGCCTTCGGCGGCGACCCGCATGTCGCACCACAACGCCAGTTCGAGGCCGCCGGCGACCGCGAAGCCTTCCACCGCCGCGATCACCGGCTTCGACAGCCGCAGCCGGCTCGGCCCCATCGGCGCGATCGAGCGATGGCCGCCGATCTCGTGGCTCCGTTCGGCGTCGCCCGCCGCCACCGCCTTCAGATCGGCCCCGGCGCAGAAATGCCCGCCGACGCCGGTGAACACCGCGACCGATGCGCTGTCGTCGGCGTCGAAGGCGAGGAACGCGTCGTAGAGCTTTCGCGCGGTGCGGCCGTCCACCGCGTTGCGGCGCTCCGGCCGGTTGATCGAGACGATGGTGACGGGGCCGTCGCGTTCGATGAGAACGGTGTCGCTGTCGGTCATGATGATGCTTTCCTGCTCCGGCGCGCCTCGTGCGGGCGTCCGGAAGTTAATGAAAACATCGGCGGCCGGGTCAAGAGCGGCCGCGCCGCGCCTATGCCGGCAGGCCGCTTTGTTCGGCGCGCTCCTTCAGCGACACCTGCGGCCGCGCGCCGATGTGCTGGATCACCTCGGAGGCGGCGAGCGCGCCGAGCCGGCCGGCGTCGGCATGGCTGGCGCCGCGCACCAGCCCGAACAGGAAGCCGGCCGCGAACAGGTCGCCCGCGCCGGTGGTGTCGACCAGTTCCCTGATCGGGTGCGCCGGCACCTCGGTCGTCGCGTTGCCGGCGACGACGATACAGCCCTTTTCGCTGCGGGTCACCACGCCGAGGCCGACGTCGCCGCGCAATCCGCCGAGCGCGGTGTCGAAATCGGCGGTCTGGTAGAGCGCGTGCAGTTCGCTTTCGTTGGCGAACACGATGTCCACGACCTTGCGGCGCATCAGATCAAGGAACTCGTCGCGATAGCGATCGACGCAGAACGAATCCGACAGCGTCAGCGCCACCTTGCGCCCCGCGCCGTGGGCGATCTCCGACGCCTTGAGAAACGCCTCCTTGGCGTTCTGCGGGTCCCACAGATAGCCTTCGAGATAGACGATGCCGGCGGCCGCGATCTGCGCCGGATCGATGTCCTTCGGCGCAAGGTCCTGCGCCGCGCCGAGATAGGTGTTCATGGTGCGCTCGCCGTCCGGCGTCACCAGAATATAGGAGCAGCCGGTGGCGGGGCCGTCGGCGGCGGGCGGGGTGTCGAAGGCGACCCCGGCGGCGCGGATATCGTGGGTGTAGGCGCGGCCGACGTCGTCCTGCTTGACCTTGCCGACATAGGCGGCGCGCGCGCCCAGCGAGGCGACGCCGACGATGGTGTTGGCGGCCGAGCCGCCGGACATCGTGGTCGCCGGCCCCATGGCGTCGTAGATCGCCCGCGCCCGCGCCTCGTCGATCAGCGCCATCGACCCCTTGGTCATCTGCTGCGCGGCGAGAAACGCCTCGTCGGTGCGTACCAGCACGTCGAAGATGGCGTTGCCAATGCCGAGCACGTCGTATTTTAGAGAGGTCATGGGTGAAAAATCCGATGGGCGATTGCGGCGGGAGGGAAAATCCGATCAAAATCGGAAGAAATGCGGCTGCGGCCTAACACGTTCCGCCACGCGCCAGCAAGCACCCGCCCCTTGAATGACTCCATCGCGGCCCGCCCGATGATCCGCCACATCCTCACGGTTTCCACCGGCACGCTGGCCTCGCGGCTATTGGGTTTCGCGCGCGACGCGCTGACGGCGGCGCTGCTCGGTGCCGGCCCGGTCGCTGATGCCTTTCTGGCGGCGTTCCAGTTGATCCATGTGGCGCGGCGGCTGTTGAGCGAGGGCGCGCTCAACGCCGCGCTGGTGCCAGTCTACTGG
>JBASBO010000386.1:0-3262 GCA_049651165.1 Xanthobacteraceae bacterium
GCCACCGTGGCGCAGGCCGCGGCCGCCGCCGGCACGCGACTGGTGCATGTCTCGGCGATCGGCGCAAATGCCGATTCGGCTTCGCTCTACGCCCGCTCCAAGGCCGCCGGCGAGGTCGCCGCGCGCGAGGCGGTGCCGGCCAGCGTCATCCTGCGGCCATCGGTGGTGTTCGGACCCGAGGACGATTTCACCAATCGCTTCGCCGCGATGGCGCGGCTGTCGCCGGTGCTGCCGCTGATCGGCGGCGGAACGACGCGGTTGCAGCCGGTCTATGCCGGCGACGTCGCCCATGCCGTGGCCGAGGCGGTGGGCGGCACGGCGAAAGCCGGGGCGACCTATGAACTCGGCGGCCCCGAGGTGCTGACGCTGCGCGAGATCTTCGCGTTCATTCTGGCGACGACCGACCGCAAGCGCCCGCTCGCGCCGCTGCCGTTCGGCCTCGCCCGGTTTGCCGGCCTGCTGTTGCAGTTCGCGCCGTCGCCGTTCGCGCTGACGCCGGATCAGGTGACGCTGCTGCAAACCGACAACGTGGTGTCGGAGGCCGCGACGGCCGCCGGGCTGACACTGGAAGGGCTCGGCATCACGCCGGACTCGCTGGAGGCGATCGCCCCGCAATATCTGTGGCGCTTCCGCCCGCAGGGCCAGTTCCAGCGCAAGAACGCCTAAATAACTGATGTTGTCGTGCCCCGGATGCTGCGCAGCGCGCCAGCGGTGCGCTGCTGATCCGGGGCCGTCGCGCCCGCAGCCTTCGTGACGGTCCCGGTTCTGCGAAGCACCGCTTCGCGGTGCATCGCGCCCGGGACACGAGCGGCATCCCTCAAAACCCCAGCGCCAGCGCGATCAGCCCCAAAACGCCGACGATGACGCGCCACCACGCGAAGAAGGTGAAACCGTTGCGGGTGACGTAGCTCAGGAACGCCTTCACCACGATGATCGCGGTGATGAACGACACCACGAAGCCGATGGCGATGATATAGGAATGATCCAGCGTCAGGTCGTTGCGGCTCTTGTAGAGGTCATAGACGAACGCGCCCAGCATGGTCGGGATCGCCAGAAAGAACGAGAACTCGGCGGAGGCGCGCTTGTCGGCACCGAGCAGCATCGCCGAGACGATGGTCGCGCCGGAGCGCGAGACGCCGGGGATCATGGCGACGCATTGCGCGACGCCGATCAGGAAATAGGTCATCAGCGGAAACGCGGTGGCGTCGTGCAGGTGCGGCCGCAGGTCGAGTTGATCGACCCACATCAGCACCGCGCCGCCGACGATCAGCGAGAAGCACACCACCCACGGATTGAACAGGTAGCTCTTGATGTAGCCGCCCATGAGCCCGCCGATCACCGCCGCCGGCAGGAACGCCACCAGCACGCCGATGACGAAGCGCCGCGCGTCGGGATCGGTGAACATGCCGAGCGCCACCTGCCACAATTTAACAAAATAGATGGCGAGAATCGCGAGGATGGCGCCGAGTTGGATCAGGATCGCGAAACTTTTCCAGAAATCGTCGCCGCCGAGATCGAAGAACCGCTCCACCAGCAACAGGTGCCCGGTGGACGACACCGGCAGAAACTCCGTGACCCCCTCGACGATGCCGAGGATCACCGCGCGTATGACATCAGAGATCATGGGAACTTTCGCTTTCAGCCGGGGCGGCACGAAAATGTCGGGTCTTCTCGCCCATTCGCCGGCCTGCCGCAACGCCAATATGCGCAGGGCCGCCCGTTGAATCCGGCGGCTCCGCCGAGCGCGATTCAGGCGTAAGGAGCGCGGGACAGGCGTCCCCGGCCGCGCCGGAGACGCTTTGTTAAGCACATAAATCTATTTAGGGACGCGATGTTCACGCTTTTCCATCACCCGTTCTGCCCGCATTCGCGCTTCATTCGCCTGGTGCTCGGCGAATACGGCCTCGACCTGCAACTGGCGGAGGAACGGACCTGGGAGCGGCGCGAGGACTTCCTCATCATGAACCCGGCCGGCACCACGCCGGTGCTCACCGCCGACGGCCTGCCGCCGGTTCCCGGCGCGTCGGTGATCGGCGAATTTCTCGACGAGGCATATGGCGCGGCGCGCGGCGACCGCAGGCTGCTGCCGCAGGATATCGTCGAGCGCATCGAGGTGCGCCGCCTGATGGCGTGGTTCAACGACAAGTTTTTCGAGGAAGCCTCCGGCCCCCTGGTGACCGAGCGCATCTACAAGCGCTTCATGAGCGAGGAGGACGGCGGCGGCGCGCCCTCGGCCGACGTGATGCGCGCGGCCAAGGCCAACGTGCGCTACCACCTCGCTTATATCGGCTGGCTGGCGCGGACCCGGAACTACCTCGCCGGCGACCGGCTGACCTATGCCGATCTGGCCGCCGCCGCCCATCTGTCGGCGATCGACTACCTCGGCGACGTGCCGTGGAACGAGGACGAGGCGGCGAAGGCGTGGTACGCGCGGATCAAGTCGCGGCCCTCGTTCCGGCCGCTGCTGTCGGAATGGCTCGCCGGCGTGCCCGCCTCGCAGAGCTACGTCGATCTGGACTTCTGATTCCCCTCACAGCTCCGCCACCGTCGCCTTGAGCCGGGCGATGTCCTGCGGCCGCGACAGGCGGTGGTCCCCGTCCTGCACCAGGGTCAGCACCACGTCGTCGGCCGGCAGGCATTCGGTGAGGCGAAAGGCGTGCCGCCACGGCACATCGGGGTCCTGCGCGCCTTGCAGGATGCGCACCGGACAGCCGACATCGATGCTGGAGCCGAGCACAAGGTGGTTGCGACCATCCTCGATCAGCCCCCGTGTGATCGGATAGGGCTCGCCATATTGCGATGGCCGCAGCCAGACGCCGTTGACCTCGATCTCGCGCCTCGCCTCGGGCGGTAAGCCATTCCACATCAGTTCCTCGGTGAAGTCCGGCGCCGGCGCGATCAGCACCAGCCCGTGCAGCGGCGTGCCGCGCCGCTTCAGTTCGCGCGCCACCAGCAGCGCGATCCAGCCGCCCATCGACGACCCGACCGCAATCCGGGACCCGCTGCAAAAGGAGTCGAAGACCGTCAGCGCCTCCTCCAGCCAGCGGCCGATGGTGCCGTCGGTGAAACGGCCGCCGGATTCGCCGTGGCCGGAATAATCGAACCGTACGCAGGCGCGGCCATGTTCCGCCGCCCATGCATCCAGCGCCACCGCCTTGGTGCCGGCCATGTCGGAATTGAAGCCGCTCAACCAGAACAGGCCGGGCGCACCGCCGGGGCGGGCGCGCACTGCGATCCGCCGGCCGCCCGCGCCGCTGCCGAC
>JBASBO010000387.1:0-6605 GCA_049651165.1 Xanthobacteraceae bacterium
CCGCCGAGTTTGTCGCTCGCGCCGGACGCGACCGCGAGCGCCTGCGCCAGCATCTTCGACAGGACCGCGGTTTCCGCCGGCAGAGCGGCGGCCAGTTGCAGGTTGCCGCCGAGCGTGAACGAGAGCCCGTCGCGCGCGCCCAAGAGAGCATCGGCCGCCGGATTGGCGTGGGTGACGCGGCCCTTGCCGTCGAGCAGCAGGGCCGGGTTCGGCATCATCTGCAACACGCTTTCCAGTTGCCGCCCGCCCTCCGCCAGCCGTCCGAGATGGAAGCTGGCGTCGAGCGCGCGCGCCAGATGCGGCGCGAGACGCTGCAGGCGGCGGACGCTGTGATGAGCCCTTTCCGCTCCCCGGACCGACAGGGAAAAGCCAATTCCGCCGATCGCTCCGTCCTGCGACATCGCGGCGTGGCGGACGTTGATGATATCGACGTGGCCCTGCGGGCGCAGAACGTCGGCGTAGAAATCGGTCTTGAAAATAGCGCCGGGCTCAAGCAGCGAATTGACGACGATGGCCTTGCCGACGGGGACGTCCCGCATCGCCACCGACCACAAATTCCAGGCGTAACGCTCTCGAAACAGCCGCCCGTGCTCCTCCGACAACCGGGCGTAGATCGCGATCGGATCGCCCATGCCCTTCGCGGGAATATGCATGAGCATTCCGCCCTCGGCGCCCAGATGATCGGAAATCCGGATCAGAATGTCCCGCCAGCGGGATGGATCGGCCACCACGCCATAGATAAGGTCAAGGAGCGTGTCGCGCCCGGACGATGACCCCATAACGGAGCCCATGACGGATCGTCTCCGCAATTCGGACACAGGACTGCCCGGCACGCACCCGCGAGGCGTGCGCGGGACCGGCCGTACGACGAACAGATTAGCTGCGCTGCATCGAAATTCATCCCCCGATCGGGGGAAATCGACAGGCTCCTGCCAACGCGCCCGCGCGTGACGCCTTGGCCTTCCGTCAAAAACGGAAAGCCGCTACCGCAGCCCCGCGCCGTCCGGAAAACCCAGCATCAGCCGCATGTTCTGCACCGCCGCGCCTGACGCGCCCTTGCCGAGATTGTCGAGCCGCGCAACCAGCACCGCCTGCCGCAGCGCGTCGTTGGCGAACACGTAAAGCTCCAGCGCATTGCTCTCGTTCAGCGCCTCCGGCTCGATCCGCCCCTTTTTGACGGCGTCGTTATCGGGCGGCATCACCGTGACATAGCTGCTGCCGGCATAGCGCTGCGCCAGCGTCGCGTGCAGGTCGGCCCCGCCCGGCTTGCCCGGCAGCGTATCGAGATGCAGCGGCACCGACACCAGCATCCCCTGCCGGAAATTACCGACCGACGGCACGAAGATCGGCCGCCGCGTCAGGTTCGAATAGCGCTGCGTCTCCGGCAGGTGCTTGTGCTGGAGGCCCAGGCCGTAAAGCTCGAACGCCGGCGCGGTGCCGTTCTCGAAACTCTCGATCATGGTCTTGCCGCCGCCGGAATAACCGCTCACCGCGTTGATAGCGACGGGATGGTCGGCCGGCAGCAGTCCGGCATCGACCAGCGGCCGCAGCAGCGCGATCGCGCCTGTGGGATAACAGCCGGGATTGGCGACCTTGCGGGCGGCGCGGATGGCGTCGGCCTGACCGGGGGCGAGTTCGGGAAAGCCGTAAGCCCAGTCCGGCGCGACCCGGAACGCGGTCGAGGCGTCCAGCACCTTCGGCGCACGAGGTCCCATCGTGTCGATCAGCGCCACGGTTTCCTTCGCCGCGTCATCCGGCAGGCACAGGATCACCAGATCGACCTCGGCCATCAGCGCCCGCTTGGCGTCCGGGTCCTTGCGCTTGTCGGCGGCCAGCGTGCGCACCGCCACGTCGCCCTGGCGGTCGAGCCGTTCGCGGATGCCGAGCCCGGTGGTCCCGGCCGCGCCGTCGACGAACACGGCGGGCTGCCGCGCGGCGGCGGCCGTCCGGCTCTTTTCCGATGTGTCCGACATGGTCATGGCTGGCTCCTTTACGCGACGTTGCCTCTCGGCGCGGGTGTTGTAGTCCAGTTATGCCGCCGGCGCGACAACCAACATCGATATAAGGGCGCGGCCGCGCCTTACCACAGGCTCCACAGCCATGTGGTGAGTTTCGCCATCACGTCGCCGAACAGCAACAGCACCGCCGACCACACGAAGGCCGACATGAAATTGGCGATCTGGAACCGCCAGTACGGCATCTCGAAGATGCCGGCGACCAGCGGCACCGAGGCCCGCAAGGGGCCGAAGAAGCGGCCGATGAAGATGCCGGCCATGCCCCAACTCGCCACGAAGGCCGCGCCGCGCGGCAACAACTCCGGATGGCGCGACAGCGGCCACATCGAGGCGACCCGGTCCTTGAAGGTGAAGCCGATCCAGTACGACAGCCAGTCGCCCAGCGCCGCGCCGAGCGCCCCCGCGGCCCACACCGGCCAGAAACTGATGCCGCCCGGCCCCAGCATCGCGCCGATCGCCACCAGCACGCCCCACGCCGGCACCACCAGCGAGATGAACGCCAGCGATTCCCCGAACGCGAGCGCGAAGACCAGCGGCGCGGCCCACGCCTGATGAAGGCGCACGAAGGCGATCAGATCCTGCGCGTAAGCTTCCATGCCGCCGCCTTTCGTCGCCCGCCCGGTTCCGCCGGCATCGTTCGATTCCGGCGTTCGCGAACCTATATTCCAGAGCCGGACGACGAATGGAATGGCCGCGCCGGGCCGCCCGGTATTGATCCGGACCGCCGGACCGGGCGGCAATGGCCGACAGCCGTCCCACCCGCGACTTTCGGGATTGCGCGCGCCGGCCACATTTGCGACCCCAACCGTGGCATAGTCAGAGCCGCCGATTCGCCCCTTCCATTGCGAAGATTTTACTTCAAGAACAACGATCAAGCCATTGACCAGAAACACCAAAGCCAAGGATAGCGACCTGTTCGGGGCGTCCCCCGCCCGCACCCCCGCAAAGCCCGCCGCGCGCAGCGCCGGCGGCGAGGCCGGCTATACCGCCGCCGACATCGAGGTGCTGGAGGGGCTGGAGCCGGTGCGCCGGCGGCCCGGCATGTATATCGGCGGCACCGACGAGAAGGCGCTGCACCACCTGTTCGCCGAGGTCATCGACAACGCGATGGACGAGGCGCTGGCCGGCCACGCCACCTTCATCGAGGTCGAGCTGTCCGCCGACGGCTTCCTCACCGTCACCGATAACGGCCGCGGCATCCCGGTCGATGCGCATCCGAAATTCCCGAAGAAGTCGGCGCTCGAAGTCATCATGTGCACGCTGCATTCCGGCGGCAAGTTCGACTCCAAGGTCTACGAGACCTCCGGCGGCCTGCACGGCGTCGGCGTCTCGGTGGTCAACGCGCTGTCGGAGCGGCTTGAGGTCGAGGTGGCGCGCGGCCAGCAATTGCACCGCATGGCATTCGAGCGCGGCCATCCGGTCGGGAAGCTGGAAGACCTCGGCAAGGTCAACAACCGGCGCGGCACCCGCATCCGCTTCAAGCCGGACCCGCAGATTTTCGGCGCGAAAGTCGCGTTCAAGCCGCAGCGCCTGTTCAAGATGGCGCGCTCGAAAGCGTTCCTGTTCGGCGGCGTCGAGATCCGCTGGCGCTGCGCGGCCGAACTGACGCGCGGCCTCGAAGGCGTGCCGGAAACCGCGACCTTCCACTTTCCCGGGGGCTTGCGCGAATATCTCGAAGCCGCGATCCACGCCGACGCGCTGGTGCATCCCGACATCTTCTCCGGCAAGACCGGCCGCAGCGGCGCGCATGGCGGCTGCGAATGGGCGGTGGCGTGGACCGCCGACGCCGACGGCTTTCTGTCGTCCTACTGCAACACGGTGCCGACCCCGGACGGCGGCACCCACGAATCCGGAATGCGCAGCGCGCTGCTGCGCGGCCTCAAGGACCACGCCGAGCGCGTCGGCCACGGCAAGCGCGCCTCCTCGATCACCTCCGAGGACGTGATGGTGGGCGCGGCCGTGATGCTGTCGGTGTTCGTGCGCGAGCCCGAGTTTCAGGGCCAGACCAAGGACCGCCTCGCCACCGCGGAAGCGCAGAAGATCGTCGAGCAAGCGATCAAGGACCCGTTCGACCACTGGCTGTCCGGCAACCCGGTGCAGGCCAACAAGCTGCTCGATTTCGTCATCGAGCGCTCGGACGAGCGGCTGCGGCGGCGTCAGGAAAAGGAAATCTCGCGCAAGAGCGCGGTCAAGAAACTGCGGCTGCCCGGCAAGCTCGCCGACTGCACCAATTCCGCAACCGAGGGCTCGGAACTGTTCATCGTCGAGGGCGATTCCGCCGGCGGCAGCGCCAAGCAGGCGCGCGACCGCAAGACGCAGGCGGTGCTGCCGTTGCGCGGCAAGATCCTCAACGTCGCCTCCGCCACCCGCGACAAGCTGATGGCCAACGCCCAGCTCTCCGACCTGATCCAGGCGATCGGCGCCGGCACCGGCGTCAATTACCGCGAGGAAGACCTGCGCTATTCGCGCATCATCATCATGACCGACGCCGACGTCGACGGCGCGCATATCGCCTCGCTGCTCATCACCTTCTTCTATCGCCAGATGCCGAAGCTGATCGACGAGGGCCACCTCTATCTCGCGGTGCCGCCGCTGTACCGGCTGACCCACGGCGGCAAGACCGTCTACGCCCGCGACGACGCCCACAAGGACCAGCTTCTCAAAAGCGAGTTCAACGCCAACGCCAAGGTCGATGTCGGCCGCTTCAAGGGGCTCGGCGAGATGATGCCGGCGCAACTGAAGGAAACCACCATGGACCCGGCGCGGCGCGCCCTGCTCCGCGTCGTGCTGTTGCCGGACGACCGCGAGGACACCGCGGATTCGGTCGAGCGGCTGATGGGCAGCAAGGCCGAAGCCCGCTTCGCCTTCATCTCCGAGAACGCCGAGTTCGCCAGCGAGGAGATGCTGGACGTCTGAGCGACGGCGCTCAGCCGCCCGCCTCCCGTGAGCGCACATGCTCGGGCCTCACGCCGATGGCGAGGAAGCGCGCGGTCCAGCCTTGCAGCCACGGCACGGCGTTGATGATCCGCGCGAACAGCGGGGGCGTGATCGGCGCGCCGCCGGGCTGAAGCGCCATCGCCACCACGTTGTCCTGCACCATCACCTGCATCGCCTGCGTCACCCGCATCGGAAATTCGCGACGCTTTCGCACCGCGTCGAGGTCGGCTTCGCGCGGCGTTCCTTCGCGGAGCTTGTCCGTCAGCAGGTTGGCGGCGGCCACCGCGTCCTGCACCGCGAGATTGACGCCGACGCCGCCGACCGGCGACATCGCGTGCGCGGCGTCGCCGATGCACAGCAGACCCGGCCGCGTCCAGCGTTTCAGGCGGTTGATCGCGACGGTGAGCAGCTTGACGTCGTCCCAGCTTTTGACGTCGGCGATCGTCGGCTTGAGCATCGGCGCCAGCGCGCAGATGTCGGCGCGCAGGGCGTCGAGGCCGCGCGCCTTCACCGCCTCGAAGCCGCCCTTGGCGATGACGTAGGCGCATTGCCAGTAGTCGCCGCGATCGAGCGTAATCATCATCCGCCCGGCCTCGACCCGCGCCAGCACGCTTTCCGCCTCGCGCCCCTTGCCGACGCGAAACCACAGCACATCCATCGGCGCGCCGATCTCCTCGACGTTGAGCCGGGCGCAGGCGCGGATAGCGGAGTGGCGGCCGTCGCAGGCCACCACCAGATCGGCGTTGATGGCCAATTCCCCCGCGGCGTCGCGCGCCTCGACGCCGCACACCGCGCGGTTGGCCCAGATCAGGTCGGTGGCCTCGGTGCTCATCAGCACCTTGAGTTTCGGATAACGGCGGCCCTTGTCGCGCAGGAAGTCGAGAAAATCCCATTGCGGCATGAAGGCGATGAACGGATGCTTCGCCTTGGTGCGGCCGATATCCGCGAGCCTCAGCCGGGTTTGTCCGAAATAGCCTTCGAGTTTTTGCAGCTTGTCGTGCGGGAGCTTGAGAAAATCATCGATCAGGCCGAGTTCGTCCATCACCTGCAAGGTCGAGGGATGCACGGTATCGCCGCGAAAATCGCGGAAGAAGTCGGCGTGCTTTTCCAGCACCAGCGTATCGATGCCGGCGCGCCCGAGCAGAAGCCCGAGCATCATGCCCGCCGGGCCGCCGCCGACGATGCAGCAGCGAGTCTTCAGCGCCGGCCGTGCGCCGGAGAAATCGGAGTCTGTCATGGGCCCAGTTTCCAACGTTGTCCCCCCGCCGTCGAGCGCCCGTCAAAACAAAAGCCTGCGGCCGGACTGCGGCCGCGCGCCCGAGTGACGTTCGTCACATTAATCGCGGCGACGGCCGCGTAGGGTGATCGGGACATCGCATCCCGCCTCCAGGAGGTTCCCATGAAACTCGCCGTCGCCGTCGCTGCCGCCGCGCTGCTGCTGTCCAGCACCATCGCCCATGCCGGCGATTCCTACGTGTTCGAGATCGGCGGGCGCACCATCGCTATCCACGCGCCGAAGGGATGCGACTCCCCGACCTGCCTCTCCGTCTCGATCCCCGGCGTGTTCCGTTACGGCCCCAAGAGCGGATTGAAGGCCAGCGCCCGGCCGCGCGCCGACATCGACGACGAGGAGGAGGTCGAGGACGCCGCCCC
>JBASBO010000388.1:0-1535 GCA_049651165.1 Xanthobacteraceae bacterium
GGCCGGTGACATCGTGGTCGCGGCGCGCTCCGCCCGCTTCATTCTCAGTTTCGTGCGTCTCGGCGCCGCGCTCGACGCCGGCACCTCGCTGCTCCTGCAACGGTCGATCGGGGTTGCCCGCGCCCGCGCGCTGGCGCTGCTGGGTGAGCCGCTGACCGCCGAGCAGGCCGCGCAATGGGGCCTGATCTGGAAGGCAGTTGATGACGGCAGCGCGCTCGACGAGGCGCTGGCGATCGCGCAAAAGCTCGCCGACGGCCCGCCGATCGGGCTTGGTCTGATCAAGGCACAGGTCGAGGCGGCGTGGAGCGCGCCATTGGCCGCGACGCTGGACAACGAGGCGGAATCCCAGGCGCGGGCCTTCGTCACCGCCGACCTGCGCGAGGGCGCGGCCGCTTTCGTCGAAAAACGTCAGCCGCGCTTTACCGGCCGGTGATTTCGTCGACCTCGGACATGTGATAAAGGCGGCGGCGTCGGACAAAATCCGGCGAATAAAGCTCGTCGCACACAAGGGGGATTACCGTGAGCGCGATGACGGAAATCGCATCCGGCCTGCAATTTCCGGAAGGCCCCGTCGCGCTCGACGACGGCACGTTTCTGGTCGTGGAAATTGCCCGCAAGACCCTGACCCGGATCCGCCGCGACGGCACGACGCAGGTCGTGGCGGCGCTCGGCGGCGGCCCCAACGGTGCGGCGATCGGCCCCGACGGCCGCTGCTATGTCTGCAACAACGGCGGCCTCTCCTTTCTCGAACGCGACGGCCGCGTCATTCCCAGCCTCGCGCCCGCCGACTATCAGGGCGGCGGCATCGACGTGGTGGACCTCGCGACCGGCAAGGCCGAGCGGCTTTACGACAAGTGCGGCGACATTCCGCTGCGCGGACCCAACGATCTGGTGTTCGACCGCGCCGGCGGCTTCTGGTTCACCGATCTCGGCAAGACCTTCAAGCGCGCCCGGCAGCGCGACCGCGGCGCAGTGTTTTACGCGCGGGCCGACGGCAGCTTCATCAAGCAGGCGATCTTTCCGCTCGAAGGCCCCAACGGCATCGGTCTGTCGCCGGACGGCGCGATCCTCTACGTCGCGGAATCCCACACCGGCCGGGTCTGGGCCTACGACGTCGCCGGGCCGGGCGAGATCCGGCCGCATCAAGGGGCGATTCCCGGCGAGGTCGGCCGGATGCTCTTTTCGGCGCCGCACTACGCCGTGTTCGACTCGCTGGCGGTCGACGCGGCCGGCAATGTCTGCGTGGCGGACATCCCGTATGGCGGGATCAGCGTGATTTCGCCGGGCGGGCCGTTGATCGAACAGCATCCCACCGGCGACCCCTTCACGACGAATATCTGCTTCGGGGGCCGCGACCGCCGCACCGCCTATATCACCGCGTCGTCCTCCGGGCGGCTGCTGGCCATGGAATGGCCGAGGCCCGGGCTGGCGCTGGCGTGGAGCTGACCGGCGCGCTCGCGCGTAACGGACCGCCGATGGGCCGCCCGTAAGGCTGGCGCGGCGCCCGCGCCTTCGCCGCACTGATGTGCTATAGC
>JBASBO010000389.1:0-3672 GCA_049651165.1 Xanthobacteraceae bacterium
CAGCAGACCGCCTCGCGGCCCGGCCCAAGCGTGCCCGCCGAGCGTGGCACCGGTCCGGTGACCGGCTATCTGGCGAGCCAGAGCGAATCTGGCACCAAGACCGACACGCCGATCCTCGAAACCCCGCAGTCGATCTCGGTGGTGACCAGGGATCAGGTAATCGCACAAGGATCGCAGACCATCGCCGAGGCGGTGCGCTATACGCCGGGCGTGATGCCCGACATCTACGGCACCACGACAATGTTCGACTCGTTCAAGTTGCGTGGCTTCGACGCGCCCCGCTATCTCGATGGGCTTCGCCTGCCGATCGATCCCGGCTCGCAATTCGCGTTTCCTCGGATCGAGCCCTATGGCCTCGAACGCATCGAGGTGCTGAAGGGGCCGTCGTCCGGCCTGTACGGATCGAGCGATCCCGGCGGCCTGTTGAACATGATCAGCAAGCGTCCGCGGGCGATCCCGCATTACGAGATCGAGGGAACGTTCGGCTCCTTCGACCGGTTTCAGGGTGCATTCGACATCGGCGGCCCGGTCGACAAGAACGGCGAGGTTCTTTACCGCATCGTCGGGCTGGCGCGGCAGAGCGACACCCAGACCGACTTCATGCAGGACAACAAGCTGTACATCGCGCCAAGCCTGACCTGGCGGCCGACCACCGACACCAGCTTCACGGTCCTCGGGCACTACCAGAAGATCGACAACAAGGGCTTGCAGCAATACGTGCCGGGCGGTGCGTCCTACCTGCCGAACCCGTATGGTCGTCTGCCCTACAGCCGCTATCTCGGCGAGCCCGGACGCGACCGCGTGGTGCTAGAGCAGGGATCGCTCGGCTATGTGCTTGAGCATCGCTTCGCCGATTACGTCAAGTTCGTCTCCAATTTCCGATATACTCAGGTTTCGAACGATACCGCCGGGACCCGCGTCGAGGGTCTGTTCGGCGGCACGCTGACCGGCGTTCTGCCCGACTTCCGCTCGGCCCCGCGAACCTACAACTACGTGAACTCCAGCGCCGAGAACATCGCTGCCGACAATCATCTTCAGTTCGATTTTGTCACCGGGCCGGTCGCGCACAAGCTTCTGATCGGCGTCGATTACTTCGATCTGAAGGGACACTCCGACTACAAGTTCTCGCCGATCGCGCCGATCGACGCCTTCGCCCCGGTTTATGGCGCGTTCGTGCCGCCGGCGAGCATGCTTCCCTCGGCCATCCTGAGTGACAACACGCTCACCCAGACCGGCATCTATCTTCAGGATCAGATGAAGCTGGACCGCTGGACGCTGACCCTGACGGGCCGTCAGGATTGGGCGACCACGGTCACCGACAGCCGCGGCGCCTTCGGGCCGCCGAGTTACGTCCGCCAGAACGATTCCGCGACGACGGGACGAGTCGGCCTGAGCTACCTGTTCGATTCCGGCGTGGCGCCCTACGCCAGTTATTCGACGTCGTTCGTGCCGGCCGCCGGCGTCGATGCCTCGGGCGGCGGCTTCCGGCCGACGACGGCGGAAGGCAAGGAGATCGGCGTCAAGTTCAAGCCCGCCGGAATGAACCTGATGCTGACCGCCGCGCTGTTCGAGATCGTTCAGAACAACATCCTGACGCCGGACCCAACCAATATTAATTTCAACGTGCAGACCGGGCAGGCTCGCGTGCGCGGTGTCGAACTGGAGGCGCGCGGCAACATCACGCGCGAACTGGAAATCATCGGCGGCTACACGCATCTGGTGCCGACGGTCACCCGCAGCAATGCCGGCAATGCAGGGCTGGACATGGTGAACGTGGCGCGTGACACAGCCTCGCTGTGGGCGAAGTACACCTGGTACGACGGCGCGCTGGCGGGCTTCGGTCTGGGGGCTGGTGTGCGCTACGTCGGCGCCGCCTATGTCGATGCGCTCAATCTGTTTCAGGTGCCGTCCTACACCGTGTTCGACGCCAGTGTGAGCTACGACCTCGGTTATGCGCGGCCCGACCTGAAGGGCTGGAAGGCGCAAATCAACGTGACCAACCTCGCCGATCGCTATTATATCGCCTCGTGCCTGACCTCGCCGGCCTATTGCGGGCCCGGCCAGGGCCGCACCGTGCTCGGCACACTGAAGTACAGCTGGAGCCCCGAGCCGGCTCCGAGACTCATTACGAAGTGAGATGAGGAGGGACCGGGGCCGCGTCGCGCGCGGCTTGCCGAAGCATCGTTGGAACTGAGACGAGCCCCCCGCGGGTTCGAACCAAGCCGCTCCCCCGTGACTGTCGCGTCGCGATGTCACGGGGGAGCGGCGATCACTTTTTCAAGCCACGACCTCGTCGCGGTTTGAGAGTTGTGTCAACCTGTTCGCATTGAGTGGTAGGACGTATCGTGATCTCGGGAACAAGACCGCTTCGCCGCTGGCACTGGGTCCACAAGTGGTCCAGCATCGTCTGCACCGTCTTCATGCTGATGCTGTGCATCACCGGACTGCCGCTGATCTTTCATCACGAGATCGATCATCTGCTGCATGAGGAGGTCGATCCCAGCGTCGTGCCGCCAGGAACGCCGAAGGCCAATCTCGATCAGGCCGTCGCCAACGCGCTGGCGAAGTTTCCGGGGCAGGTGCCGCACTTCCTGATCTGGGATCGCGACGAGCCCAACGCGCTCATGGTCTCGATCGGGCCGACGATCAACGCCAGTCCGGTCGACAACCGTATCGCGCGTGTCGATGTCCACACCGGCGCGTTCCTGGATTCGCCGGACATCACCGGGCGCTTCACCTACATCATGCTGAAGCTGCACACCGACATGTTCGCGGGGCTGCCCGGCAAACTGTTCCTCGGCCTGATGGGCATCCTGTTCTGCGTCGCGGTGATCTCCGGCATCGTGGTCTACGCGCCCTCGATGCGGAAGCTGAAGTTCGGCGCCTATCGCAAGGACCGGCCGCGCATCGTGCGCCGGCTCGACGTGCATAACCTCGCCGGCATCCTGCTGGTGATGTGGACCTTGGTGGTCGGCTTCACCGGCGTCATCAACACCTGGGCCGATCTGGTGCTGAAGGCGTGGCAATACGGCCAGCTCGCCGAGATGACCGCGCAGTACAAGGGCCGCGAGATTCCGGCCAAGCTGACGCCGGTGCAGGACGCGGTGGACGTCGCGCGCAAGACCATTCCGCACATGCAGGCGGCGTTCGTCGCCTATCCGGGCTCGATCTTCTCCAGCAAGAGCCACTACACGGTGTTCATGCGCGGCGATACGCCGGTGACCTCGCGGCTGCTCAAGCCGGCGCTGATCGACGCCGAGACCGGCAAGCTGACCGACAGCCGCGACATGCCGTGGTACGTCTCGACGCTGTTCCTGTCGCAGCCGCTGCATTTCGGCGACTATGGCGGGATGCCGCTGAAGATCATCTGGGCGATCCTCGACATCATCACCATCGTGGTCCTGTGGACCGGGCTCTATCTGTGGCTGCGGCGGCGCAGGCCGGTGGCAAGCACAGTGAGGACCGAGGCCGCCACGGCGCGGCGCATCGAGGGGCGGGCGGTGGCGTCATGAAACCGGCGCGCGCACCGCGCCAGACGCTGGCGCAGATTTTCGCATGGCCGCTGGTGATCGGCGTGCTGTCCACCGTCGGCCTGGTTTCGGCGCTGGTCGGCGACGGCGTCTGGGACGGCCTGTCGTGGCTGACGCTGCTGCTGCCGATCCTGCTCTACGC
>JBASBO010000390.1:0-9086 GCA_049651165.1 Xanthobacteraceae bacterium
GAGCGACACCGGTTCTTCCGCTGCGGACTGGACGCGATTGCGGCCGGCGCGCTTGGCCTGATAGAGCGCGGTGTCGGCGGCGGCGAGCAGAACGTCGAGTTCGATGCCGGCCGGCCCGCCGGCGACGCCAATGCTGACGGTGGTATCGATCGGCGTGTCGGCGACTGCCATTGCGCTCGCCGCGAACGCCTCACGCACCCGCTCGGCGGCCGACAGCGCCTCATCCATCGCACACGGCAATAGCGCCGCGAACTCCTCGCCGCCGATGCGGCCGCACAGATCGGTGAGACGCAGATTCTCAACCACGATGCCGGCGAAGCGGCGCAGCACGTCGTCGCCGGCGGCATGGCCGAAGCGGTCGTTGATCGACTTGAAGTGATCGATATCGAAGATCATCGCCGCGACCGGGCGGCCGGCGTCGGCCTCGCGCGCGATCATGCGTGCGGTCGCCTCGGCGAAGCCGCGCCGGTTGAACAGGCCGGTCAGGGGATCAAGCGACGCCGCCACCTTGTGGGCGCGCACCGAGCGTTCCGACACCAGCATGAAGATGATGAAGACGGTGCCCACTGCATACAGCACCAGTTCGATGGTGAACGCCGCCGCCCAGATGCTGTCGGCGAAGGTCGCATCGTCGCGATGGAAGTAATCGCCGAGCAGGATCGGCAGCATCAGGACGAAGCCGTGAAGCACCGGCACCGCCACCGACGGCCAGCGCCGCTTCAGCGCCTTGCGTCGCTCGGCCGACAGTTCGCGCGCGGTGAGCGCGGCATAGACCGCGATGACCGCGGCCCCGATCGTCATCCGCAGCGACGGCGTGGCCGGCGTCAGCAGCGCCATCGCGGCGATCCACGCGAAGCCGCCGGCCGCCATCGCGGGCCAGTTCGGCGCGCGCCCGTGAAACACGCGCGCTGCGCCCCACACCATGCCGCAGGCGACGAAGCCCGCTGCGTTGATCGCCAGCAGCATCGCGCCGCCGACGATGGCATGGGTCATCGCCCATAGCATCACCGATCCGGAACCGAGGATGTAGGCCGCACCCCACCACTTCAGCGCGGGGATGTTCTCCTGCCGGCCGAACACCAGAAGCATGACGCCGAGCAGCACGGCGACCAGCGTGGCCACGAGATAAAGCGTCGAGGTATCGAGCGACATGGATGCGTTACCGGCAATTCGGCGCAGAGGAACCTGAAATGAAAACTCTCAGCCGGCTCCGAATCTAGGCGAGGCAAATTGGCAATCCGTTTGTGTGCAACTGCAAGTTTAAGACGAAAATCATTTCAAATGCTGCGGATTTCCCGTTGCGCCGATGCGACGTCGCACCGCGCCCGGGACATAGGCGCAAAGGCGCAGCAAAAAGGGCGCCCGGAGGCGCCCTTTTCGTATGCGGGGAAAACGCGAAACGATTGGAGCGCGATCAGCGCTTCGAGAACTGGAAGGACCGGCGGGCCTTGGCCTTGCCGTACTTCTTACGCTCGACCACGCGCGCGTCGCGGGTCAGGAAGCCGCCCTTCTTGAGCACGCTGCGCAGTTCCGGCTCGAAGTGGGTCAGCGCCTTGGAAAGGCCGTGGCGCACCGCGCCGGCCTGCCCCGACAGTCCGCCGCCGGTGACGGTGCAGACCACGTCGTACTGCCCGGCACGGGCCGCCGCGACCAGCGGCTGCTGGATCAGCATCCGCAGCACCGGGCGGGCGAAATAGACCTCGACCTCGCGGGTGTTGACGATGATCTTGCCGGCGCCCGGCTTGATCCAGACGCGGGCGACCGCGTCCTTGCGCTTGCCGGTGGCGTAGGCGCGACCCTGCTTGTCGACCTTCTTGACATGCTTGGGCGCCTCGGGCGCGGCCGGCTTCAGCGCGGCCAACTGGTCGAGAGACTGCATGGTATCGGACATCTTACGCGGCCCTCTTGTTCTTGCGGTTCATCGCGCCGACGTCGATCGCTTCCGGCTGCTGCGCTTCGTGCGGGTGCTCGGCGCCGGGATAGACCCGGAGGTTGCCCATCTGCTTGCGGCCGAGCGGGCCGCGCGGGATCATGCGCTCCACCGCCTTCTCGACCACGCGCTCGGGGAAGCGGCCTTCGAGGATCGACTTGGCACTGCGTTCCTTGATGCCGCCGATGAAACCGGTGTGATGATAATAGACCTTCTGGTCGCGCTTGCGTCCCGTCAGCACCACCTTGGCGGCGTTGATGACGATGACATGGTCGCCGCAGTCGACATGCGGGGTATAAGTCGGCAGATGCTTGCCGCGCAGCCGCATCGCCACCAGCGCGGCGAGCCGGCCGACCACCAGACCGCTGGCGTCGATCACCACCCACTTCTTGGTGACTTCGGCGGGCTTGGCCGAAAACGTCTTCATGTGAGGCATTCCTGAAAGGGTGCGCAGTCCCGAAAAGGGAAAAGCGTTCCTGAAAAGGGCTTGCGCCCGCGCCGGGTGCGGCGGGCAGCCGAGCTTTTAGACAACGGCGGCCCGTGCGTCAACGTCTCTTGCGTTGAAATAAAACATGTATATCAATAGGTTATAAATATGGTAATTTAATACCCAAGGAATTAACGCGTGGTTGGAATGGAATAGGTGGAAGTGACGTGGGCGATCGGGTCCGGCGAAGTGCCCGACAAGAGGCTCACCTCCCCCACCGCCAGCCGCTTGCCGAGCTTGAGCAGCCGGGCCGCCGCCATCACGTCCTGGCCGGGCTGGCCCTTGCGCAGGAAATTGATGTTGAGATTGGTGGTGACCGCCAGCCCGACAGGGCCGATGGCCGACAGCAGCACCACGTACATCGCAAAATCCGCCAATGACATCAGCGTTGGGCCGGACACGGTGCCGCCGGGCCGCAGCATCCGTTCGCTGTATTGCTGGCGCAGCAGGCAGGTGGCGCCGTCGGCGCTCTCGATGGTGATGTCCCCGCCGCTGAACGCCTGCGGAAACTCGGTATGAAGGAACGCCTCCAGTTCGGGGACGCTCATTTTCGCAACGGCCATGCTTGCCCTCACCTGCTCTCGCGCTTGAAATGGTGGAATGTTGAATCGAACCGCGGGCCGCCCTCTGTTACAGTACGATGACGTTTCTCACCAGCCGATGAATGAACCGATGACCGCACAACCTCTCCGCACCCCCGCGCCGGCGTCCGCCATCCTGCTCCGCGAGCAAGCGGGCGACGTCGCGGTGCTGACGCTGAACCGCCCCGAAGCCCGCAACTGCCTGTCGGAAGCGCTGATCGCCGATCTCCACGCCGCCGTTGCGGCGCTTGGCGACGACAAGACGGTGCGCGCGGTGGTGATCGCCGCCGCGGGCAAGGCGTTCTCCTCCGGTCACGACCTGAAGGAACTGACCGCGCGCCGCGCCGATGCCGACGGCGGCCGCGCTTTCTACGCCGGCATCATGAACGCCTGCAGCGCCATGATGCAGAGCATCGTGCGGCTGCCGAAGCCGGTGGTCGCCGTAGTACAGGGCATCGCCACCGCCGCCGGCTGCCAACTGGTGGCAAGCTGCGATCTGGCGATCGCCTCCGAGCAGGCCACGTTCGCAACACCCGGCGTCGATATCGGCCTGTTCTGTTCGACGCCGATGGTGGCGCTGACGCGCAACGTTCCGCGCAAGCAGGCGATGGAGATGCTGCTCACCGGCGAAGCGGTGAGCGCGACACGCGCCCGCGAAATCGGCCTCGTCAACCGCGTCGTCGCGCACGGCACCGAGCGCGACGAAGCAATCGCGCTGGCGCGGCAGATCGCGCGCAAATCGGCGCACACCGTCAGGATCGGCAAGGAGGCGTTCTACCGCCAGGCCGAAATGAGCCTCGCCGACGCCTACCGCTTCGCCTCCGAGGTGATGACCGAGAACATGATGGCGCGCGACGCCGAGGAAGGCATCTGCGCCTTCGTCGAGAAGCGTAGCCCGACATGGCAGGACCGCTAGAGCCGATGAACCACGACGCTTACGACGACGATTATATCCGCGCCATCCTCAACGACGTGAAGACCATCGCCATGGTCGGCGCCTCGCCGCTCAACGTGCGGCCGAGCTACTTCGCCTTCAAGTATCTGGCGCAGCACGGCTACGACATGATCCCGATCAATCCCGGTCAGGTCGGCAAAAGCCTGATGGGCCGGCCGTTCGTGGCTTCGCTCGCCGACATCGACCGGCCGGTCGACATGGTGGACATCTTCCGCAACGCGGAGGCCGCGCTGCCGCTGGTCGAGCAGGCGCTGGCGATGGCACCGCGTCCGAAAGTGATCTGGATGCAGCTCGGCGTGCGCAACGACCAAGCCTGCGCGCTCGCTGAAGCCGCCGGCCTCAGGGTGGTGATGAACCGCTGCCCGAAGATCGAATACGGCCGGCTGTCGTCGGAGATTTCGTGGATGGGGATCAATTCGCGCACGCTAAGCTCCAAGCGCGCGCCGGCCCCGACGCAAGGGATGCGGTTGTCGCTGAACCGGGTCAGCCTCAGTGGCGGCACCACCGAGGCTGCCGACCGCGCCGCCCAGCACAAGGACGACAAGAACAATCCTGCCTGATACGACGCGGCACGCGCCATTTCATTCCCTCAAAACAGCGGCGCGCAGCATAACCGCGCACCTGCCGGCCCCCCGCTTGACGCCGAAAGACGAGTGTGATGGTTCAGGCGCTTGCGATCCCCGCCGGCGCGCCGAACGCATGCGACACAAGGCCGGCCCCGACACAGACAGGAAGCCAGAATGACCGACCGCACCCCCGGATTTGCCACGCTCGCGATCCATGCCGGCGCGCAGCCGGACCCGACCACCGGCGCGCGCACCACGCCGATCTATCAGACCACCTCGTTCGTCTTCAACGACGCCGACCACGCCGCCTCGCTGTTCGGCCTGCAATCGTTCGGCAACATCTATACGCGGCTCGGCAACCCGACCACCGCGGTGCTGGAGGAACGGGTCGCGGCGCTCGAAGGCGGCACCGCCGCGGTAGCGACGGCATCCGGCCACGCCGCGCAGGTCACGACGCTGCATCAGTTGCTACATCCCGGCGACGAGTTCATCGCCGCGCGCAAGCTCTACGGCGGCTCGATCAACCAGTTCACCCACGCCTTCAAGAGTTTCGGCTGGAACGTGGTGTGGGCCGACCCGGACGATATCGCGAGCTTCGAGCGCGCGGTGTCGCCGCGCACCAAGGCGATCTACATCGAGTCGATCGCCAATCCGGGCGGCTCGATCACCGACATCGAGGCGATCGCGGCGGTGGCGCGCAAGGCCGGCGTGCCGTTGATCGTCGATAACACGCTGGCGAGCCCCTATTTGATCCGCCCGATCGATCACGGCGCCGACATCGTGCTGCACTCGCTGACCAAGTTCATCGGCGGTCACGGCAACTCGATCGGCGGCGTCATCGTCGATGCCGGCACCTTCGACTGGTCGCGCGACAACAAGTATCCGATCCTCAGCGAACCGCGCCCGGAATATCACGGCATCAAGTTGCAAGAGACGTTCGGCAACTTCGCCTTCGCCATCGCCTGCCGCGTGCTCGGGCTGCGCGACCTCGGCGCGGCGCTGTCGCCGTTCAACGCCTTCCTGTTCCTGACCGGAGTCGAGACGCTGCCGCTGCGGATGCAGCGCCATTGCGACAATGCCAAGGCGGTGGCGGAGTGGCTGTCCACCCATCCGGCCGTCAGTGAGGTGAACTATGCCGGCCTGCCCGGCAACCGCTACAACAACCTTGCGCGCAAATACGCGCCGAAGGGTGCCGGCGCGCTGTTCACCTTCACGCTCAAAGGCGGCTATGAGGCCGGCGTCAAGCTGGTGTCGAACCTGAAGCTGTTCTCGCATCTCGCCAATATCGGCGACACCCGCTCGCTGGTGATCCATCCGGCCTCGACGACGCACAGCCAACTCACCGACGAGCAGAAGATCCAGGCCGGCGCCGGCCCCGATCTGGTGCGGCTGTCGATCGGCCTTGAGGACAAGGAAGACCTCATCGCCGACCTCGATCAGGCGTTGCGGGCCTGAACCGGCCGGACGAACGCAATCAAAAGGGGCGACTTTACGGCCGCCTTTTTTCGATTCCGCGATTGGCCGCCGCTGAAAAATTCAGGTTGCGCGGGCGAATTTCAGTTCCTGCGATTGCGCGCGCCGTCAGCCGCTCGACCTGCGCGATCGCCAGCGTCAGCACCACGATGGCGACGCCCTGATGCGCCAACGCCAGTTCGATCGGCACCTGATAGAGCAGCGTCAGGATGCCGAGCGTCGCCTGCACCGTCATGGCGACCGCGATCCACAGCGCGCCGTTCACCACCGGCCGCACTGCCCGCACGCGCATCGCATCGACCAGATGCAGCACCGCCACGATCCACAGCGCATAGGCCACCATGCGGTGGTTGAACTGCACGGTGAGAACGTTGTCGAACAAGTTGCGCCACCACGGCTCCTCGAAGAACAGCCGCGCCGCGTCAGGAATGAGGCCGCCGTCGATCAAGGGCCAGGTGTTGTACGCCTTGCCGGCGCGAAGCCCCGCCACCAGCGCGCCGAGATAGAGTTGCAGGAACACCAGCGCCAGCAGCGCCATGCTGGTAACTTTCAGCCGCGCATTCGCAGCGACCAGCGGCCGCTCCGACAGCCGCTGCAAGGTCCAGACGATGGCGGCAAAGATCAACAACGCCAGCGTCAGATGCGTCGCCAGACGATACTGCGAGACTTCCACGCGCTGGGTGAGGCCGGAAGCGACCATCCACCAGCCGACCGCGCCCTGCAACGCGCCGAGTGCGAAGATGCCCCACAGCCGCCGCTTCAAATCGCCGGGCAGCAAGCCGCGCCACATGAACCACAGGAACGGCAGCAGATAGGCGATGCCGATCACCCGCCCGAGCAGGCGGTGACTCCATTCCCACCAGAAGATGGTCTTGAACTCGTGCAGCGTCATGCCGGCATTGAGTTCGCGATATTGCGGGATCGCCTTGTAGCCCTCGAACGCCTCGTTCCATTGCTGTTCGCTGAGCGGCGGCAGCGTGCCGGTGACCGGCTTCCACTCGACGATCGACAGCCCGGACTCGGTGAGTCGCGTCGCGCCGCCGACCAGCACCATCAGCGCGATCAAGACCGCCATGACGACGAGCCACCAGCGCACCGCGCGGATGCGGGCGGCGCCCGCGCCGGGTTCCGCGAGAATCGGGTTTTCGCTCATGACAGCCGTGGTTTTTAGAGGGATTTCAGATCGGTTATAGCCGTATCACACCGCCGCGCAAGGCGCGCTTGATCTTGCTCAAGTGGAGCCTTACACGTTTGCGTCATGACTATCCGCGCCCGCAAATTTCTTGGCACCATCGCCCTGCTCATCCTTGTGGTGGTATGGTCGCTGCTCGGCATGACGGTGGCGCAGACGCCGTGGCTCGCCGCCAACGGCTGGTATCAGGCGATCTTCTATGTCGTGGCCGGGCTCGGCTGGGTGCTTCCGGCGATGCCGATCGTAAGCTGGATGTCGCGCCCCGACGCCTGAGGCGGCTGCCCCGCCGGCCGCTCCCTTACGGTTTCTTGACGTTTGTTTGCCAAGGTCCGGCAACAACAGACGTGAAAAAAATCTTAACCGACAGAGAGCGCGCATGACAATGGCGATCGCCATCGCGAGCGAGACGGCCGGATCCCGGACCGGGGCCATGCAGGTGGCAGGCGTCGACATCTTTCACGACATCGCCGCGACCGAGTCGATCTGGCGCGCGCTCGAAGGGCCGGACGCGCTGCTGACGCCCTATCAGCGTTTCGATTTCCTCACCGCCTGGCAAACCCATATCGGCGCAGCGACCGGCGTCGCGCCGCTGATCGTGGTCGCCCGCGACGCGCGGCAGCGGCCGCTGGCGTTGTGGCCGTTCGGCGTCCGCCGCGAGAACGGCATTCGCGTCGCCGGCTTTCTCGGCGGCAAGCACGCGACCTTCAACATGCCGACGTGCCGGCGCGACTTCTTCGCCAACGCAGAGCGCGGCGAAATCGACGCAATGCTCGACGCGATCGCAGCCGATGGCGGCGCCGACGTCCTCGCCCTCGCCCGCCAGCCGCGGCAATGGCAGAACCTCGCCAATCCAATGGCGCTGTTGCCGGGCCAACCGTCGATCAACGACTGCCCGCTGATGCCGATCGGCACCGACGCCGCGCCCGCCAGCCTCATCAGCAACTCGTTCCGCCGCCGGCTGAAAAGCAAGGAAAAGAAACTTCAGGCGCTTCCCGGCTATCGCTATCTGCAAGCCGAGGACGAAGCCGACATCGCCCGGCTGCTGGACGCGTTCTTCGTCATCAAGCCGCAGCGGATGGCGTTGCAGAAACTACCCAACGTGTTCGCCGATCCCGGTGTCGAAGCCTTCATCCGCGACGCCTGCCACAGGCGGCTCGCCGACGGCGGCCGCGCCATCGACATTCACGCGCTGGTCTGCGACGCCGAGGTGATCGCGATCTACGCCGGCGTCGCCGACGGCGACCGCTTCTCGATGATGTTCAACACCTACACGCTGTCCGGCAACGCCCACTTCAGTCCGGGCCTGATCCTCATGCGCTACATCGTCGATCACTACGCCGCGCTGAACTACCGCGCGCTCGATCTCGGGATCGGCTCCGACGACTACAAGCGGCTGTTCTGCAAGAGCGACGAACCGATCTTCGATAGTTTTGTCGGCCTCACGGCGCGCGGCAAGGCCGCCGCCGGCGCGCTGTCGGCGCTCAACCGCCTGAAGCGCGTGGTGAAGCACAACCCGGCGCTGATGAAAGCCGCGCAGACGGTGCGCGGCGCGCTTAACCGATAGGACCGGTTACGTCACGCCGCGACGAAGCGCGGCCCCCGGCAGGCTGCTTCGGCTGCCGTCACCGCCGCCTCGCTCAGCGTGGTCACCTCGCTGAAACCGACCGCGTTCAACTGATCGGCCATGGTATGGCGGGCCTCAAGGCTCATCGCCGCGGCCGGCACCACGATGGCGCGCGCGCCGGCGGTGAGAAGCGCCGCCGGCAGGTCGTCGGCAGCACCGGCGTCGAGCACAACGTGGTCATAGGCTTGCAGCAGCGCATCCAGCGCCAGCGTCAGGCGCGACGACTGCAACAGCGCGCGGTCGGCGCTGGCGTGGCCGGCATTGACGAGATGCAGCGG
>JBASBO010000391.1:0-3864 GCA_049651165.1 Xanthobacteraceae bacterium
GGCCGCAAGCCGCGCCACCGACGCCTCGACATAGGCGGCGAGCCGCCGCGCCTGCGCCGGATCGCGGCCGTTGAACACGTTCTTGTCGAGCGCCCGCGCCAGCGCCTCCCCACCTTCGGCAAGCGCCGCATCGTAGGCCACCGAGCGGCCATAGAACGCCTCGCCGAACGCCTGCATCCGTTTCGGGACGGTCATGTCGCCCACTCCCATCTCCCGCAGGTTGGCGTCCATGTCGCTACAGAAATGATCGAACAGCCCTTGCGCCAGCGCCTGCGCATCGGTCCCCTGCCCGAGCCGGCGCAGCACCATCCAGAGATGCAGCACCACCAGATCAAAGCGGCCATCCACTGTGTCCGGCACGCCGTAGCCGGTGTAGAACGCCGGCTCCCGCGCTTGCGCCACGATCATGCCATAGATGGTGGAGATGGTGCCGGCCGAGGCGGGATGGGATCGGTCGACGGATTTGAACGGCCAGATCGTCATGAGGTCCGGGACTGGTTCCAGGTTGGGTTCAGGTCGGGTTCGACGTCTTGTTCAACGGCGCGGCGCGAGGGCGCGCCGGTCTTGAAATCATCGGTTCGGCCCGGTACGTCAAGGCCCCACGGGGCGAATTCGACATTCGCGACCCGGCCTCGGCTGCAAATCCAGCCAGCGAATGTCCAAGGGGATGGGGCTCACGTCGGCATGACACGTTGCAACCGGACTGAAGGAACGCGCGGCCGCGCCCGGCGCGGCATCGGCGCGGCAATCGCGATCGTCCTCGCGGGCGCGAGCCTTGGCGGCTGCGCCGGCGAGCAGTTCCAGAAGGGCTACATCCTGCCGCAAGGCGCGCTGGAGCAGATTCCGATCGGGGCCAGCCAGGATCAGGTGCTGATCGTGATGGGCACGCCGACCACGGTGGCGACCCTGAACGGCGAGGTCTTCTATTACATCTCGCAGCGCACCGAGCGCCCGGTGGCGTTCATGCCGCAACGGGTGGTCGACCAGCGCGTCATCGCGATCTATTTCGACCAGAACCGCCAGGTGATCCGCCTCGCCAACTACGGCCTCAAGGACGGCAAGATATTCGACTTCATCAGCCGCACCACGGCGAGCGGCGGTCAGGAGATCAGCTATCTCGCACCGCTGTTCCGGTTGCTGGGCGGCAGCAAGTAGGCACTGGATACCCTCAACGGTTTTAGCAACGCCTTCCGCCAACTTCCTCAATACAAAGAAAAACCCCGCGGCATGAACCGCGGGGTTTCGCTTTGTGGAGAAGCGCAAAAATCAGTGCGCCAGGACCGCCAGCAGCAACAGCGCCACGATGTTGGTGATCTTGATCATCGGGTTGACGGCCGGACCCGCGGTGTCCTTGTAGGGGTCGCCGACGGTGTCGCCGGTCACCGCCGCCTTGTGGGCGTCCGAGCCCTTGCCGCCGTGATGACCGTCCTCGATGTACTTCTTGGCGTTGTCCCATGCACCGCCGCCCGAGGTCATCGAGATGGCGACGAACAGGCCGGTGACGATGACGCCGAGCAGCATCGCGCCGACCGCCGAGAACGCCGCCGACTTGCCGGCCGCGCCGCCGCCGGCGATGAAGTAGATCAGGAAGTAGACGACGATCGGCGACAGCACCGGGAGCAGCGACGGAATAATCATTTCCTTGATCGCGGCCTTGGTCAGCAGGTCCACCGCCCTGCCGTAGTCCGGCTTGTCGGTGCCCTGCATGATGCCCGGCTTGGCGCGGAACTGACGACGCACTTCCTCGACGATCGCTCCGGCGGCGCGGCCGACCGCCGTCATGCCCATCGCGCCGAACAGGTACGGCAGGAGGCCGCCGAACAGCAGGCCGACCACGACGTAGGGGTTGTTCAGCGAGAAGTCCGGCTTGACGCCGGCGAAGTAGACGTTGGTCGCGGAGTTGGCGATGAAGAACTTGAGGTCTTCATTGTAGGCCGCGAACAGCACCAGCGCGCCGAGACCGGCGGAGCCGATCGCGTAGCCCTTGGTCACCGCCTTGGTGGTGTTGCCGACGGCGTCGAGCGCGTCGGTGGACTTGCGCACCTCCTTGGGGAGACCGGCCATTTCGGCGATGCCACCGGCGTTGTCGGTGACCGGACCGAAGGCGTCGAGCGCGACGATCATGCCGGCCAGCGCCAGCATCGTGGTGGTGGCGATGGCGATGCCGAACAGCCCGGCAAGGCTGTAGGTGACGAGGATGCCGGCGATGATGACGAGCGCGGGCAGCGCGGTCGACTCCATCGAGATCGCCAGACCCTGGATGACGTTGGTCCCGTGGCCGGTGACCGACGCCTGGGCGATCGACTTCACCGGGCGATAGTCGGTGCCGGTGTAGTACTCGGTGATCCAGATAATCAGGCCGGTGACGACGAGGCCGACCACGCCGCACTCGAACAGCGCGGTGCCGGTGTAGGACACGCCGGCGAGCGAACCCCAGCCGACCAGCCAGTGGATGGCGATGGCCAGGCCCCCCAGCGACAGGATGCCGGTGGCGATCAGGCCCTTGTACAGCGCGCCCATGATCGACTGCGAGGAGCCGAGCTTGACGAAGAAGGTGCCGATGATCGAGGTGATGATGCAGACGCCGCCGATGGCGAGCGGCAGCGTCATCATGTTCACCAGCAGCGGCGAGGTGGCGAAGTAGATCGCCGCCAGAACCATGGTGGCGACCGCGGTCACCGCATAGGTCTCGAACAGGTCGGCGGCCATGCCGGCGCAGTCGCCGACGTTGTCGCCGACGTTGTCGGCGATGGTCGCCGGGTTGCGCGGATCGTCCTCCGGAATGCCGGCCTCGACCTTGCCGACGAGATCGCCGCCGACGTCGGCGCCCTTGGTGAAGATGCCGCCGCCGAGACGGGCGAAGATCGAGATCAGCGAGGCGCCGAAGCCGAGCGCCACCAGCGCGTCAACCACCGTGCGGCTGTTGGCGGCGTGGCCGGCGAACTGGGTCAGGTACATGAAGTACAGGGTGACGCCGAGCAGCGCCAGACCGGCCACCAGCAGGCCGGTGATCGCGCCAGCCTTGAACGCCAGTTCAAGGCCGCCAGCCAGCGACTTGGTCGCGGCCTGCGCGGTGCGCACGTTGGCGCGCACCGAGACGTTCATGCCGATAAAGCCGGCCGCGCCCGACAGGATGGCGCCGACGGCAAAGCCGACCGCCACCAGAAGGCCGAGGAAATAGGCGAGCAACGCGAAGATCACGATGCCGACGATGCCGATGGTGGTGTATTGCCGCCGCAGGTAAGCCTGCGCGCCTTCACGCACGGCGCCGGCGATTTCCTGCATCCGCGCGTTGCCGGCGTCGGCCCCCAACACCGACGAGGTGGCCCAGATGGCGTAGACGATCGAAAGCGCCCCGCAGAGCACGATCACCCATAATGCTGTCATTGAATTGCCTCAGATCCAGAGTTGCCCCGATCGCGTCCGTGACCCGCAACTCGCGGAGGAACGCACAGAAAAGGCCCGCTCTGCCCAAAGAGTGGCCTTAAATCGGCGGGACCATGCCAAAATCATCTCGCAGGCGCAACGTCGAGAAAGTCACAAACAAAGGTTTTTTAAGCAGTTCTGAATCCGCGCCGATTTGGGCACAGGACGGCGGAACTATCGGAAATGACTATAGGATTGTTGTTTTAAAGCGATTTCCCGGCTCCCGGCGCCGATCAACCGCACCGGCCCCTGCCCTGAAACCACACGGCCGATGACCGCGACCGCCACCCCGTCCGCGCGGGCCGCGGCCGCAAAAGCGGCGCGGCGATTCTCCGGCACCGTCGCCAGAATCTCGTAGTCGTCGCCACCCGAGACCAGCGTGGCGATCGTCTCGGGCTCGCGCGCCAGCCACGCTTGCGCCGCCGGCGACAGCGGCAC
>JBASBO010000392.1:0-13758 GCA_049651165.1 Xanthobacteraceae bacterium
GTCGTGGGTGATGAACAACAGCGCCGTGCCGGTGCGCTCGCTGTCGGTCGCGTTCCGCACCGCCGAGGGCGACCTGCCGATCATTCGCGACGTCAGTTTCTCGGTCGCGCCGGGCGAGCGGGTCGGCATCGTCGGCGAGAGCGGATGCGGCAAGACCGTTACCGGGCTGTCGCTGTTGCGGCTGCTGCCGGCGTCGTCGGCGCGGCTGTCCGGGCAGATCCTGTTCCAGGGCCGCGACCTCGCGACGCTGTCGGCGCGGCAGATGCGCGCCGTGCGCGGGCGCGACATGGCGATGATCTTCCAGGAGCCGATGAGCGCGCTCGACCCGGTCTTCACCGTCGGCGAACAGATCGGCGAAGCCTATCGGGCGCATTTCCCGGTTGATCGCAAGGAGGCGCGGCAGCGCGCCATCGCCGCGCTCGCCGAGGTCGGCATTCCGGCGCCGGAGCGGCGCTGCGACGAATATCCGCATCAGTTGTCGGGCGGGATGCGCCAGCGCGTGATGATCGCGATGGCGCTGATCTGCGAGCCGAAACTGCTGATCGCCGATGAGCCGACCACCGCACTCGACGTCACCGTGCAGTCGCAGATCACCGATCTGCTGAGGACGCTCAGCGAGCGCACCGGCACGGCGCTGTTGTTCATCACCCACGACCTCGGCGTGGTCGCCGAAACCTGTACCCGGATGATGACGATGTATGCCGGCGAGGTGGTGGAGGACGCCCCCGTGGATGACGTTCTGATACGGCCGCGCCATCCCTACACCTCGGGCCTGTTGCGCTCGCTGCCGGGCCTGAGCGCGCGGCGCAGCGAACTGCCGTCGATTCCGGGCCGGGTGCCGTCGCCGAACGCGATGCCGGCCGGGTGCCGCTTCGCGCCGCGATGTTCCTATGCCGTGGCGGGCTGCGAGGCGCGGCAGCAACTCGTCGACCTCGGGCCGCATCACGTCGCCCGCTGCTGGCGAGCCACGGAGATTACATTGCCGGGAGCGGTGAATTGAGCGCGCCGGTTCAGGACCAGGCGGCACCCGCCGCGGCGAACGCGACGTCCGCTCCGATCATGGCGGTGCGCGATCTGCGCATCCTGTTTCCGACGCGGGACGGCGCCGACACCGTCAAGGCGGTGGACGGCATCGACTTCGACGTGTTCGCCGGCGAGACGCTCGGCATCATCGGCGAGTCGGGATCGGGCAAGACCACGCTGGGGCGGGCGCTGGTGTCGCTGATCAAGCCGTCGGCGGGGCAGGTGCTGCATCAGGGACGCGATCCGTCGCGGTTCGGCCGCGCCGAGTTTCGCCGCCACCGGCGCGACTACCAGATCGTGTTTCAGGACCCGAACGCCGCGCTCAATCCGCGCGTGACGATCCTCGACAGCGTGATCGAGCCCGCCGAGATCCTCAGGGAAGGCAACGACGCCTCGCGCCGCAAGGAGGGGCTGGCGGTGCTGTCGCGCGTCGGCCTGCCGCGCGAACTGGCGGAACGCTATCCGCACCAGCTTTCCGGCGGACAGAAGCAGCGCGTCAACATCGCGCGCGTGCTGATGCTGCGGCCGAAGGTGATCGTCTGCGACGAGGTGGTGGCGGCGCTCGACGTCTCGATCCGCGGCGACATCCTCAACCTGTTCGCCAACCTCCAGCGCGAATTCGGGCTGACTTATGTCTTCATCACCCACGACATCTCGGTGGTGTCGCACATCTCCGACCGCATCGCCGTCACCTATCTCGGCAAGCTGATGGAACTGGGATCGGCCGAGGAGGTGATCGAGCGGCCATTGCATCCCTATACGCAAGCCCTGCTGTCGGCTGAACCGCTGCCCTTGCCGTCCACCATGCGCAGCGCGCGGCGCATCGTGCTGGAAGGCGAAATCCCGAGCCCGATCTCGCCGCCGAGCGGCTGCCGGTTCCGCACCCGCTGCCCGGTGGCGCAGCCGCGCTGCGCCGAGGAGATTCCGGTCTGGCGCGAACTGAAGCCGGGGCACTGGGTCGCCTGCCATTTCTCAACCGCGGACGGCCCGCCCTCGCGCGAGGCCGTTCCGCAAGACGCTTGAAACGTAAAGACGCTTTGCAACAGGGGAGACGAGGATGACGGACTATAATCGCACGATCGGGACATTGACCCGGCGCGACATCATGGCGCTGGCGGGTGGCGCGGCGCTGGCGGGCCTCGGCGGCCTGCCGGCGTTCGCGGAGGACGCCGTCAAGAAGGGTGGCGTCCTCAAGGTGGCGGCGCCCACCAACCCGTCGTCGCTCGACCCGGCCACCGGCGGGTCCGGCGCCGATCACAGCCTGCTGTGGACGATGTACGATACCCTCGTCGAATGGGATTACGAGACGCTGAAGCCGAAACCCGGTCTCGCCAAATGGTCCTATCCCGATCCGAAAACCATGGTTCTGAACCTCGTCGAAGGGGTTAAATTCCACGACGGCACCGCGCTCGACGCCGAAGCGGTCAAGTTCAATCTCGACCGCAACCGGCAGGACCAGCGCTCCAACGTCAAGGCGGACCTCACCAGCATCGAGTCGGTGGAGGTCACCGGCCCGTTGCAGGTGACGCTGAAGCTGAAGAACCCCGACACCGCGCTGCCGGCGATCCTGTCCGACCGCGCCGGCATGATGGTGTCGCCGACCAACATCAAGGCGCTCGGCGCCGACACCAACCGCAAGCCGGTCGGCGCCGGCCCGTGGAAGTTCGTGAGCTGGGCCGACAACGCCAGCCTCGTCGTCACCCGCAACGACAACTACTGGCGTCCGGGCCGGCCCTATCTCGACGGCATCGAATTCGCGATCATTCCCGAACTCGCCACCGCGCTGCGCTCGGTGATCGCCGGCGAGAACGACATGGCGTTTTCGCTGCCGGCAAGGCTGAAGCCGGTGATCGATCGCGCCAAGAACCTTCAGGTCGTCACCGCGCCGACGCTGTACTGCATCCAGCTCTATTTCAACTACGCGCGCGCGCCGCTCGACAACGTCAAGGTCCGTCAGGCGATCAATTTCGCGATGGATCGCGAGGCGTTCGTCAAGGCCACCATGAGCGGCCTCGGCGAGCCGGCGACGATGACGCTGCCAAGCTCGCACTGGGCCTATGACAAGTCGGTGTCCACGCTGTATCCGCACGATCCCGCCAAGGCCAAGGCGCTGCTCGCGGAGGCCGGCTTCAAGAACGGCATTGAGCTGACCATCGGCAGCTACAACGATCAGGACTCGGTTCGCCGCAGCGAGGTGCTTCAGGCGCAGCTTGCCGAGGCGGGCATCCGCCTGAAATTCACCCGCGGCACCATCCCCGAGATCAGCGCGCAGTTCTTCGGTACCGAAAAGAAGTACGATGTCCTGCTGTCGGCATGGACCGGCCGGCCCGACCCCAGCATGACCTACGCGCTCGGCTTCGACAAAGGCGCTTACTACAATGCCGGCCGCGGAGCCGACCCCGAACTGGTGAAGCTGATCGAGCAGAGCCGTGAAAGCGAGGACCTCACCGAACGCGCCAAGGTGTTCGCCAAGATCCAGCGCTTCGTCATGGAGAACGCGCTCTCGGGGCCGCTCGCCTTCCAGTACGAACTCGATGCGCTGAGCAACAAGGTGAAGGGCTACAAGCCAAACCTGCTCGGCAAGCCGAAGTTCGAAGACATCCACCTCGGTTGACAACCGCAGCGCCGCGCCCCGGCCGAAACCGGCGGGCCGCGGCGCCGCACCTCAATTCGGACGCGCAACGCCATGTCCCAATCCCGCAAGCGCAGCATCATCGTCCGCCGCCTGTTGCAGGCGATCCCGGTGATCGTGCTCTCGACGTTCATCGTGTTCGGGCTCCTGAAGCTGGTGCCGGGCGACGTCGCGGTGACGCTCGCCGGCGACAACGCGTCGGATGAGCGGATCGCGGAGATCCGCCACCTCTACGGACTCGACCGGCCGTTCCTGGTTCAGTACGGATCGTGGCTGTGGAAGGCGGTGCATGGCGACCTGTCGACGTCGCTGGTGTCGAGCGAAACCGTGCTCTCCGCAATCGAGCGCTGCCTGCCCCATACCCTGCTGATCGTGGTGCTGGCGATGCTGCTGGCGCTGGTCATCGGCATTCCGCTCGGCATCGCGGCGGCGAGCCGGCCGGGCTCGTGGACCGACGGCTTCGTCATGTCGGTGGCCTCGCTCGGCGTCGCGATCCCGAATTTCTGGCTCGGCATGTTGCTGGTCGCGTTCTTCGCGCTCGACCTCAACTGGCTGCCGGCCACCGGCGCGACCCCGATCAGCGAGGATTTCTGGGATGCGATCCGGCACGCGATCCTGCCCGCCTGCGCGCTGGCGGCGGGCGGCGTCGCGGAAGTGGCGCGCCAGCTCCGTTCCTCGCTGGTGGAAATCCTGTCGTCGCAACAGGTGCGCACGCTCCACGCCAAGGGGCTGTCGCCGTCATCGATCCTGTGGCGACACGGGCTGAAGAACGTCAGCGTCAATCTCTTGACCGTCGTCAGCCTGCTGTTCAACCGGATGCTGGCGGCGACCGTGGTGGTGGAAGCGGTGTTCGCGATTCCGGGAATGGGCAACCTGATCGTCAACGGCGCGATCCATCGCGATTTCCCCGTGGTGCAGGGCGTGGTGTTCGCCATGGTGCTGATCGTGGTCACGCTCAATCTCCTGACCGACGTGCTCTACAGCGTCCTCGATCCAAGGATCAGTTGAGATGACGGATGTCGCGATTGTCCCGCAAGCCCGGCCGACCCGGCTGAGCCGGTTCGGCGGATGGTTCAGGTCGGATCTGCGCGGCGCGCTCAGCTTCACGTTTCTCTGCGTGCTGATCGTGATGTCGGCGCTGGCGCCGTGGATCTCGCCGTATTCGCCGATCGCGCAGGACTTCGACGTCGCGCTGGCGCCGATGTCGCCGGAGCATTGGCTGGGCGCCGACGACCTCGGCCGCGACGTCCTCAGCCGCCTGATCTACGGCGGCACCGCCTCGCTCTATGCTTCGTTCCTCGCGGTGTTCGTCGCCGTCCTGATCGGGGTTCCGGTCGGCCTTCTGGCCGGTTATCTCGGCGGCTGGGTCGACGAGATCGTCAGCCGGATCATCGACAGCTTCCTGTCGTTTCCGGCCATCGTGCTGGCGATCGCGGTGACCGGCGCGCTCGGCATTGGCCTCACCAACGGCATGATCTCGGTCGGCATCGTGTTCGCGCCGCAGTTGGCGCGGCTGGTGCGGGCGCGGACGCTGGTGGTGCGGCACGAGCTTTACGTCGACAGCGCGCGCTGCTTCGGCGCGTCCACCGTCCGCATCCTGTGGCGGCATGTGCTGCCCAATACCATCCAGCCGGTGATCGTGCAGGTGACGCTGCTGCTGGCGGGCGCGCTGCTGGCCGAAGCCAGCCTCAGCTTCCTCGGCCTCGGTATCCAGCCACCCAATGCGAGTTGGGGCGCGATGCTGGCGCGGGCCTATCAGAACATGGAGATCGCGCCCGAGCAGATGTATCCTCCCGGCCTCGCCATTCTTTTCACGGCGCTGGCGTTCAACGCGCTGGGAGAATCGCTGCGAGTCGCGCTCGATCCGACCATGAAGCGCCGCTAGAGCATGATCCCGAAAAGTGGAGGCCGGTTTTCGGAAAAGATCATGCTCAAGCGGAAAGATAAACAGCGGGTCTGATTCAACGCAGTTGGATCGGACCCCAGGGAGTAGCGATCAGCCATGCCGATGCCGATGACACCCGAACAGACCTTCGCGACCATGGTCGCGCAGGGCGATGTCGTGCTCGACAAGCTCGACGAATGCGCCCGCACCGTGCCGGACAAGGTCTTCATTCATTACGGCGAGGACGGCATCGAGCTGACCTTCGCCGAGTTCAAGCGGCGCACCGACCGCATCGCCGCCGGGCTCGCGGCGCTGGGCGTGACCGAGGGCGCGCCGGTCAGCGTGCTGACGCGCAACTCGCTGCTCAGCGCGCTGGCGATGTTCGCGATCTGGCGCGCCGGCGGCGTCTTCGCGCCGGTCAACTTCAACTTCCGCGGCGTGCTGTTGTCCTATCAGCTCAAGGACACCGATCCCTTCGCCCTCATCACCGATCCGTCGTTCGCCGAGGTACTGGGCGAGGTGATCGACGACATCCCGTTGCAGCGGCTGATCGTCCATACGCCGCGGCCGGGCGATCACGATCACACCGGCGATTCGTTCGGCGCGGGCTTCGGCCGTGTCGAGATCGTGCCGTTCGACAGCCTCGCTGAAAGCGCGGCGCCGGTGCCGGAGATCGCGCGCGGGCCGTTCGACCTCGCCAATATCGTCTACACCTCGGGCACCACCGGGCCGTCCAAGGGCGTGTTGCAGCCGTTCCGCTGGATCAACCATTACGGCTTTCCGGGCCGGCAACTGACTTCGCCCGACGACGTGATCTACTGCGACCTGCCGATGTACCACGTCGGCGGCGCGTTCTATCTGCTGGCCCGCGCGGTATGGCAGGGCAATACCGTGGGGCTGTGGGACAAGTTCAGTCCGAACCGCTTCTGGGATCGCATCGCCGAGTGCGGCGCCACCAACTGCGTGCTGCTCGACGTCATGGTGCCGTATCTGATGAGCCTCGATCCGCGCCCGGACGATCGCGCCAACACGCTGAACAAGGTGCATATGCAGCCATTCCCGCGCAACCATCACGAGGTGGCGCGCCGGTTCGGCATCGACTTCATGACCGTCGGATTCGGCCAGACCGAATCCGGCTCGGCTTTCGCGGCGGTGATCGAGCAGTGCGAAGCCGGGCAGGGGACGCCGCCGGAGCTTTGGCGGGGGATGTCCCGCGACGAGATCCTTAAGCGCTGCGCCGAGATCGGCCGGCCGGTCTTGAACGGCGCGCGGGAGTTGCCCAAGGGATTGATGGGTGCGCCCAATCCGCTGTTCGAGATCGCGATCCTCGACGAGGACGACAACCTGCTGCCGCCGGGCGAGGTCGGCCAGCTTGCGTTCCGCCCGCGCTTTCCCGGCCTCTTGTTGCAGGAATATTTCCGCAAGCCGGAAGCGACCATCAAGGTATTCCGCACCTGCTGGTTCCACACCGGCGACGCCTGCAAGCAGCTCGACGACGGCTCCGGGCTCTATTGCTTCGTCGATCGCATGGGCGGCTTCTTCCGCGTGCGCGGCGAGAACGTATCGTCGTTCGAGGTCGAGGCGATGGTCGCGAGCCACGCCAATGTGCGCGCCGCCGCCGCGATCCCGATCCCGGCGAAGGTCGGCGAGGAGGAGGACATCGTGGTGTTCGTCGAACTGGTCGAGGGCGCGAGCCTGACCGAGGACGAACTGCGCGATCACACCCGCCGGGTGATGCCGAAATACATGCAGCCCGCTCACGTCCGCTTTATTCCGGCGCTGCCGGTGACGCCGACCAACAAGGTCGAGAAGTACAAGCTCAGGAACCTGATCCTGAGCGAACTCAATCCACCCGCGCCGTAACCGGCGCGCCGTCTGTACAGTATGAAGGGTTGGCGACCATGGACGCTCCGCTGAACGAGAAGGACTATCTGCAACAGGTTCATGCGCTGTGGCGCAAGGCGTGGCCGAAGACCATGCCGCGCGAGCCGCAATATCCCCACGGCGAGATCGCGCTCAGCGAGTATCTTCGCGCCTGGGCGAAGCGGCAGCCGGATCATCCGGCGGTGATCTTTTACGGCCATACGCTGACCTATGCCGATCTCGACAAGCAGAGCGATCGCCTCGCGGCGCTGTTGGCGTCCAAGGGCGTCAAGAAGGGCGACCGCGTCGCGGTGTTCCTGCCGAACTGCCCGCAGTTTCACATCGTGTTCTTCGGCATCCTCAAGCTCGGCGCGGTGCATGTCCCGGTCAGCCCGCTGTCGCGGGCGTTCGAGCTGTCCTATGAGCTGAACGACACCGACGCCGAAGTCATCATCGCCCAGGACCAGTTGATCGAGGTTGTCGATCAGGTGAAGGGCGAGACGAAGCTGCGCGAGATCATCGTCACCAGCCTTGCGGAAGTCATTCCGGCGGAGCCGACCATTCCGGTGCCGGATTCGGTGCGCACCCCGCGCATCGCGGCGCCGGGCGCGACCGACCTGCTGCCGGCGCTGGCCGCCATCGGCGACGTCAAGCCGTTGCCCCCCGCCGCGCTCGACGACGTCGCAGCCCTCAACTACACCGGCGGCACCACCGGGATGCCGAAGGGCTGCGTCCACACCCAGCGCGACATGGTCTACACCGCCGCCGCCAACAACGGCACCGGGCTGACCAGCAACGAAAACAGCGTGTTCCTGTCGTTCTTCCCCGAATTCTGGATCGCCGGCGAAAACCTCGGGCTGATCTTTCCGCTGTTCGCCGGCAGCACGCTGGTGCTGCTGGCGCGCTGGGACGCGGTCGGCGTTCTCGCCGCGATCGAAAAATACAAGGTCTCGATCGTGGCGATGCCGGTCGATGGCGCGGTGGAGATGATGGATCATCCCCGCTTCAAGGCGTTCGATCTGTCCTCGCTCAAGCAGGTCCGCGTGGTGTCCTTCGTCAAGAAGCTCAACGCCGGCTATCGCCAGCGCTGGAAGGACCTCACCGGCACCGTTCTCGCCGAAAGCGCGTGGGGCATGACCGAGACGCACACCTCGAACACCTTCACCACCGGCTTTCAGGACGACGACTTCGACCTCAACTCGCAGCCGATCTTCGTCGGCCTGCCGGTGCCGGGCGCGGAGTTCAAGATCACCGATTTCGAAACCGGCAAGCTGCTGCCGATCGGCACCGAGGGCGAGATCCGCTTCCGCTCGCCGTCGCTGCTCAAGGGCTACTGGAACAAGCCGGACGCCACCGCCGAATGTCTGGTCGACGGCTGGCTGCGCACCGGCGATATCGGCGTGATCGACGCCGACGGCTTCATCCACTTCCTCGGCCGCCGCAAGGAGATGCTCAAGGTCAAGGGCATGAGCGTGTTTCCGCCGGAGATCGAGGCGCTGCTCGGCCAGCACCCGGCGGTGCTGGGCTCCGGCGTGGTCGGCCGCGACGACCCCGGCAAGGGGCAGGTGCCCGTCGCCTTCATCCAGCTCAAGCCCGAGGCGATCGGCACCGTGACGCCGGACCAGCTTCAGGCGTGGTGCAAGGAGCGGATGGCCGCCTACAAGGTGCCGGAAGTCCGCATCGTCGACGCGCTGCCGATGACCGCGACCGGCAAGGTCAAGAAGCAGGAACTGGTCGCCTGATCCCCTGACCGTCTGACTCTCGGGGCCGCGCAGCGGCGCGGCCTCGCCCGTCTTTGTGTTCAACCGGAAACCGTCCATGTCATTTCGTAAACTGCTGATCGCCAATCGCGGCGAGATCGCCATCCGCATCGCGCGCGCCGCCGGCGACGCCGGCATCGCCACCGTCGCGATCCATCCGGCCGACGATGCCTTGTCGCTGCATGTGCGCGCCACCGAGGAGGCGCGCGAGATTCCGGGCCGTGGCGCGCGCGCCTATCTCGACATCGAGGGCGTGATCGCCGCCGCCAAGGCCGCGGGCTGCGACGCGCTGCATCCGGGTTACGGCTTCCTCAGCGAGAACGCCGCGCTGGCGCGCCGCTGCAAGGAGGAAAGCATCGTCTTCGTCGGGCCGTCGCCGGAGGCGCTGGACCTGTTCGGCGACAAGGTCGAGGCCAAGGCGCTGGCCAAGCGCTGCGGCGTGCCGGTGATCGACGGCACCGAGGGGCCGAGCACGCTGGACGAGGTCAAGGCGTTCTTCGCCTCGCTGGGCAAGAACGCGGCGGTGATGATAAAGGCGATGGCCGGTGGCGGCGGGCGCGGAATGCGCATCGTCGAGCAGGCGTCGCAACTCGACGACGCCTATGCGCGCTGCCGGTCGGAAGCGAAAGCGGCGTTCGGCAGCGACGGCGTCTATGTCGAACGGCTGATCCGCAAGGCGCGCCATATCGAGGTGCAGATCATCGGCGACAAGCACGGCGGCATCAGCCATCTGTGGGAGCGCGAATGCACCGTGCAGCGCCGCAACCAGAAGCTGATCGAGGTCGCGCCGAGTCCGTCGCTCAGCGAGGGCCTGCGCGCGCGCATCGTCGATGCGGCGAAGCAACTCGCGGCGGCCGCGCATTACGACAGCCTCGGCACCTTCGAGTTTCTGGTGGACGGCGAGAGCGCCGGCGACGATCCGGCCTTCGCCTTCATCGAGGCCAATCCGCGCCTTCAGGTCGAGCACACCGTGACCGAGGAAGCGCTCGGCGTCGATCTGGTCAAATCGCAGATCGCGGTGGCGGCCGGCGCGACGTTGGCCTCGCTCGGGCTGACCCAGGCGCTGGTGCCCGCGCCGCGCGGCTTCGCGATGCAGTTGCGCATCAACATGGAGACGATGGATGAGACGGGAGCGACGAAACCGACCGGCGGCACGCTGTCGGTGTTCGATCCGCCGTCCGGCCCCGGCGTGCGCGTCGATACTTTTGGTTACTCGGGCTACCGCACCAGCGCCGCGTTCGACTCGCTGCTCGCCAAGGTCATCGTCCACGCGCCGGCCGCGCGCTGGAGCGATGTCGTCGCGAAAGCGGCGCGCGCCCTGCGCGAATTCCGCGTCGAGGGCGTCGCCACCAACGCGCCGTTCATTCAGGCGGTGCTGGCGCATCCCGCCTTCGTCGCCAACCGCATCAGCACCAATTTCGTCGATACCCATGTCGCCGAACTGGTGAGGACGGCGCAAACGCCGGCGCGGCCGTTGTTCTTCGAGCAGGTTGCCGGCGCGACCGCTACCGGCGCAACGGCTGTTGCGGCCGCCGCGCCGGAGGGATCAGTCGCGGTGCCTGCGCCGCTTCAGGGCACCATCGTCGCCATCAACGTCGCCGAGGGCGATCTGGTGCGTCCCGGCCAGCACATCGTCGTCATCGAGTCGATGAAGATGGAGCACCTCGTCGCCGCCCCGCAAGGCGGCAAGGTGGTGAAGATCGCGGCCCGCGACGGCGAGACGCTGATGCCGGGCGATGCGATCCTGTTCATCGAGCCGGCCGATGTCGGCAGCCACGCGACGGAGGAGGAGGCCGATATCGACCTCGATCACATCCGCCCCGATCTTGCGGAAGCGATCGCCCGCCACGCCAACACCCTCGACGAGAACCGCCCGGCTTCGGTCGAGCGGCGGCGCAAGACCAATCAGCGCACCGCGCGCGAGAACATCACGCAGCTTGTCGATGAAGGCTCGTTCGTCGAATACGGCTCGCTGGCGATCGCCGCGCAGCGCCGCCGCCGCGCGCTCGACGATCTCATCAAGAACACGCCGGCCGACGGCCTCATCACCGGCGTCGCCACCGTCAACGCCGACAAGTTCGGCGCGCACGACGCGCGCTGCATGGTGATCTCCTACGACTACACCGTGCTGGCCGGCACCCAGGGCCACATGAACCACAAGAAGATCGACCGGATGCTCGGCCTCGCCGAACAGTGGCGGATGCCGCTGGTGTTCTATGCCGAGGGCGGCGGCGGCCGTCCCGGCGACACCGACCGCCTCGGCATGACCGGCCTCGACGGTCCGTCCTTCGTGCAGTTCGCGAAACTCTCCGGTCTGGTGCCGGTGGTCGGCGTCGTCTCCGGCTACTGCTTCGCCGGCAACGCGGCGATGCTCGGCGTCTGCGACGTCATCATCGCGACCAAGAACGCCTCGATCGGCATGGGCGGCCCGGCGATGATCGAGGGCGGCGGCCTCGGCGTCTATCATCCGGCTGAGGTCGGGCCGGTGTCGTTCCAGTCGCCGAACGGCGTGATCGACATCCTCGTCGAGGACGAGGAGGAGGCGACCGCCGTTGCGCAGAAGTACCTGTCGTACTTTCAGGGCGCGGTGAAGACCTGGGAAGCGCCGGACCAGCGGCTGCTGCGCCGGGCGATCCCCGAAAACCGGCTGCGCGTCTACGACATCCGCAACGTGATCGATCTGCTGGCGGACGAAGGCTCGGTGCTGGAAATCCGCCGCGACTTCGGCGTCGGCATGATTACCGCGCTGATCCGCATCGAGGGCAAGCCGTTCGGCCTGATCGCCAATAACCCGAAACATCTCGGCGGCGCGATCGACGCGGCGGCGGGCGACAAGGCCGCGCGCTTCATGCAGTTGTGCGACGCTTATGACATTCCCATCATATCGCTGTGCGACACGCCGGGCTTCATGGTCGGCCCCGAGGTGGAAAAGACCGCGATCGTGCGCCACGTCGCGCGGATGTTCGTCACCGGCGCGAGCCTGACGGTGCCGCTGTTCGGCGTCGTACTGCGCAAGGGCTACGGGCTCGGCGCGCAGTCGATGCTCGGCGGCGGCTTCCACGCCTCGTTTTTCACCGTGGCGTGGCCGACCGGCGAGTTCGGCGGCATGGGGCTTGAGGGCTACGTGCGGCTCGGCTTCCGCAAGGAGATGGAGGCGATCGCCGATCCCGTCGAGCGCGAGAAGTATTATCAGGACAAGGTCGCTCAGCTCTATGCCAACGGCAAGGCGGTCTCGATCGCGTCGGTGCTGGAGATCGACGAGGTGATCGATCCCGCCGAAACCCGCAACTGGATCATGGCCGGCCTGCGCTCGGTGCCCGCGCCCGAAAAACGCACGCACCGCAAGCGGCCGTGCATCGACGCCTGGTAGAGGGAAGGCGCTTCAGCCTTTCTTGGCGGCCGGCAGCGTCACCTGGGTGATGTGCCCCATCTTGCGCCCCGGCCGCGCCGTCGTCTTGCCGTAGAGATGCACGGTCGCGCCGGGAACCGTCAGCCATTTGCCGTAATCGTCGATCTCGTCGCCGATCAGGTTGGTCATGGTCACCGCGCCGTGGCGCACCGGTTTGGCCAGCGGCCAGCCGGCGATGGCGCGAATGTGCTGCTCGAACTGCGACACCGACGCGCCGTCCAGCGTCCAGTGGCCGGAATTGTGGACGCGCGGCGCGATCTCGTTGACCAGCAGCGTCGGGCCGTCCGCGCCCGCGACCACGAACATCTCCACCGCCAGCACGCCGACATAGCCCAGCGCGTCGGCGATTTTGGCGGCGATGGCGCGGGCGTCGTCCGCCAGCGTCGCGGAGATCCGCGCCGGCGCGTATGAGTGCTTGAGGATGTGGTCGCGGTGCTCGTTCTCGGTCACGTCGAAGCATTCGACATGGCCGTCGGCGCCGCGCGCCGCGATCACCGAAATCTCGCGCTCGAACGGCACGAAGCCTTCGAGGATGGCGGACCGGGTTTCGATGTCGCGCCATGCCGCCTCGATGTCGGCGCCCTCGCGCAGCAGCGCCTGACCCTTGCCGTCATAGCCGAAGCGGCGGGTCTTCAGCACCGCGGGCAGGCCGATGGCCGCCGTCGCGGCGCGCAAGCCGTCCGCCGATGTCACGTCGGCATATGGCGCGGTGGCGATGCCGAGCCGGTTGACGAAATCCTTTTCGGCCAGCCGGTCCTGGGCGATCTCCAGCACGCGGGAGTTGGGCAGCACCGGCCGCCGTGCGGCCAGCACCATCGCGGTCGCCGCCGGCACGTTCTCGAACTCGTAGGTGATGACGTCGACCTCGGCCGCGAACAGTTCCAGCGCCTCGACATCGGCATATTCGGCGCAGGTGGCGTATTGCACCACGTCGAACGCCGACGAATCCGGGTCCGGCGCGAACACCTGGCAGCGCAGGCCGAGCCGGGCCGCGGCCAGCGCCAGCATCCGGCCGAGTTGGCCGCCGCCGAGAATGCCGATGGTGTCGCCGGGCTTCAGCCTGACCTGACCCGAAGCCGTCACGATGCCTCCTCCGGGCGCTCGGCCACGGCGGCGGTCTGCTGCTGACGCCACGCGGCGAGGCGGCCGGCGAGCGCCGGATCGTTGAGCGCCAGCACGCTGGCGG
>JBASBO010000393.1:0-2219 GCA_049651165.1 Xanthobacteraceae bacterium
GGCAGGGCGGCGACACGCCTCAAGCACGCCAGTCGTAAATCCAGTTCTGACGAGCCAACAGCCGGCGTCCGCCAAGCAGGCGCATGGTCAAGTCGCGGGCCGCCGCGAGCGGGCCGGCGAGATGATAGATTTGGCCGTTGCGCCGGGCGAGAGACTGGACCCGCGCGACCCTTGACCGGCGCAGGCTCTCATATCGCCTCAGCGCCTGCGGAATGTCGTCGCGGCGCTCGGCCAGACATTGCGCCAGCACGGCGGCGTCCTCGATCGCCATTCCCGCGCCCTGCGCAGCGAACGGCAACATGGCGTGGACGGCATCGCCGAGCAGGGCGGTCGCGCCTTTGGTCCACGACGCCGGGGCCGGCAGGGCGCACAGCGCCCATTTGCGCCAGTGTTCGACCGCTGCCATGATCGCGCGCGCCGGCTCCGACCACCGCGGCGCAGTGAACGCGGCGCTTGCCTCCGTAGCGGTCGCCGGCACGCTCCAGCCTTGGTCGCGCCATTGCCCGGAACTGATCGCCACGACGTTGGTCTGCCGTCCCCGCGAGATCGGATAGGTGACGAGGTGGGCGTTTTCGCCCATCCAGAGTTGGACGCGCGGCGGTCCCGATTGTAGCGGCAGCACTTCGGAGGCGACGGTGCCGCGCCACGCGATCAGGCCGGAAAACGCCGGTTGCAGCGCCGGATCGATCTGGCGGCGGACGTCCGACCACACCCCGTCCGCGCCGATCAGCGCCGCGACGTTTTTCTGCCGCACCGCGTCGCCGTGGCGAAGGTTGACGGTGACGCCGTCCGCACGGTCGGAAACGCCCTCGAACCGGCAGCCCAGACATAGTTCGATGTCAGGATTTGCCGCGACCGCGTCGGCGAGAATTCCCTGAAGATCGGCGCGGTGGATGACCCAGTAGGGGATAGCGGCATCGGCGCCATCGAGCGGCAGGCGCACCAGCTCGGTGCCGCGCGGCCCGCTCATCACGCTCACCGCGTCGGGGGCGACGGCGGCGGCTTCAAGGGCGGGCTTGAGGCCGAGGCCGACCAGCACGCGTCCTGCATTCGGCGACAATTGCAGGCCGGCGCCGACTTCCTCAAGCCGCTCCGTCTTCTCGGCAACGATGACGCGGAAGCCTCCGGCGGCGAGCGCGAGCGCCGCGGTCAATCCGCCGATGCCCGCGCCGGCAACGAGGATTGCCCCGCGCGACACAGTCACACAGGCAGCGGTGGATGAAGTATCGAGAGGCCGCGTATCAAGCGACCCTGTCCTTCACCACGCATTCGGGCGGCCGCGCCGCACCGGGCGCGAGATCGGAAGCGTAGCGGTAGAGCGTCGAGCAATACGGGCAGATGATTTCGATGTCATTGCCGAGGTCGAGAAAAACATGCGGATGGTCGAACGGCGGGTTGGACCCCACGCACATGAATTCTTTCGACCCGATCTCGATGACCGCCACACCGGCGTCATTGTGAAAGTGGGGAACAACGTGATCGGACATCTTGCTCACCTTTGGTCGCGGGCAGCCCGGCGCTCGCCGGGACGGCAGCGGAACAGAAACGACGGCACCATAGGGGGAGGCGTGGCTGATTCCTAGAGCGACATTGCGCCCGCCGACAGGTGCAAATTCGACACAATCCTGAGCTTTTGGAGAAGCCCTTCTTTCGTCTGGCCGGTTGCGTCGAAACTGTGGCGGCGACGGCTGGCGCGTCGAGGTATGCAATGCCGTGGTGGCGGATCGCAGCAAGTCTCGCAGCGGTGACGGTTTGCGCCGTCGCCTGCGTCCTGCTGTTGCCGCGCGCCGAGGAGGCCGCGGCCCTGCTGGGCGCGCAGGACGACCCGGCGCGGCTTTCGGACGTTCGACTTCATGCCCTGGTCAGGGCCGATCCCGGCCTGCTGGAGCGGGAAACCGAGACGGCGCTCGGGGCCGGCGACGTCGATCTTGCCATGAGTTTCGTCGCGGTCGCGGCTGAGCGCAACGCCGATCTTCCCGACGACCTGTTGAAGCGCGTCGCCGCGGCGAAGGCGCGGGAGGATTCCGCCGGCCAGATCGCGGCGCGGTTCGCCACCGGGCTGGTCACCGGCGATGCCGATGACGCCGCCAGCCTGTCGGGCACCATCGCCGGCGATCTGTTCGTGTTCGGCGATATCCGCGACGTGGTGCGCGAGGGCAAGCGCATGGCGATGGGCGAGGACGGCGACCGATTGATCCTCGGCCTGGCCGCGACCGGCC
>JBASBO010000394.1:0-1852 GCA_049651165.1 Xanthobacteraceae bacterium
GGTCGGGGCCTGCGCGGCGGCGGCGCGTTCCTGGGCGCGGCGTCGGTCTGCGGCGTCGGCGGGGCCTGCGGCGCGCTGTTGGCGACGTTGACGGACAGCCCAAAAATCTTCCACTGGCGATCCGCCGGCGCGAACAGCAGTTCGAACCTTACTTGCAGCGGCGTCGAGGGAAAGAACCCCGCCATGTACAACATGCCGTTCGGCTCGATCTGCGGCAGCAGCGTCAGTTGCGGCTCCAGCACCACCACGCCGCCGAGGTCCATGTTCTGCGCGCGCTGGCTGGCGAAAATCTCGGCCAGCTTCGCCGCGGTGTTGAACTGAAAGCCCGGCGCGCCGAGATCGCGCAGCACGGTGTAGTTGCCGGTCTTGTTGGCCTGATCGAGCGCCAGCAGCGTCGAGCGGATCATGATGAGCACGCCGTTGCGGCCGATATTGGCCGGTGCCGGTCGCGACTAGTCATCAAATGATGACTGTCGGGCGGGAAACGCGGCGGGCGCGGACAATCCATCGCCGATTGTGACGGCCGCGCCACACCTGCGCCAACAACGCGCACACCGCAAAGGACCGCATCATCCGCTCCTTATCTTGCGCTTCGCGACGAGGATCGCCGCACCACGAGCGACCGGCGACCGGCAGTTCCCCCATCCGCATCGGCCTGCGCATTGGCGCGCACCCTCGGACGCACGACATCGCGCGCGAGGCGACGGCGTTCGGCCCGAAGCACGGCTTGCCGGTTCTTGACCCATTCATGGATCGCGTCGTGGTTGGCCGCGCCGTCAAATGACGCCTGCCGGATCGCGTAGCGTTTGATGTGGAACAAAAATCGCTTCCCGCGCCGCGGCCATAATGCGCCCCGTCCGTGGCCGCCGGTTGCCGGCCGCCGTCGCGCATCCGGCGCACGGCTTCGCCGCGGGGGAGATGACGGCGTGAACGACAGGCTGAGAACCCACTACGACGAGCGGCTGCCGCGTTACACCAGCTATCCGACCGCCCCCCTGTTCTCGCCGGAGATCGCCGCGCCGACCTATGGCGAGTGGCTGGCGGCGCTGCCCGCCGCGACCAAAACCTCGCTCTACCTGCATGTGCCGTTCTGCCGCGCGATGTGCTCTTATTGCGGCTGCCATACCACCATCACCCAGAAGAACGAGCCGATCGACGATTACGTCGGCGTGATGCGGCGCGAGATCGGGCTGGTGGCGCGCCGCGCGCGCGGCCCGCTCAGCGTGCATCACGTCCATTTCGGCGGCGGCACGCCGACCATCGTCGAGCCCGAGGTGATGCTGGCGCTGGCGGCGCTGTTGCGCGGAACCTTCGATATCCGCCCCGACGCCGAGATCGCCGTCGAGATCGATCCGCGCACGCTCACCGCCGATATGACGGCGGCGCTGGGGGAAGCCGGCGTCACCCGCGCCAGCCTCGGGGTGCAGAGCTTCGATCCCCGCGTGCAGAAGGCGATCAACCGCATCCAGAGCGTCGCCTGCACCGCCGACGCGGTCACGGGCCTGCGCGCCAGCGGCGTGCGCGGCATCAACTTCGACCTGATCTACGGGCTGCCGCTGCAAACCACGGCCTCCTGCGTCGAGACGGTGAATACGTGCTTGGCGATGCGGCCGGACCGCTTCTCGGTGTTCGGCTACGCGCACATTCCCGACTTCAAGAAGCACCAGCGCAAGATCGACGAGGCGGCGCTGCCCGACGGCGAGGCGCGCTTCGATCAGGCCGAGGCCATCGCGCAGGCGCTGGTCGCGGCCGGCTACGTGCGCATCGGCTTCGATCACTTCGCCCGCCCCGACGACGCCATGGCCCGCGCCCAGGCCGAGAGCCGGCTGCGGCGCAATTTCCAGGGCTACAC
>JBASBO010000395.1:0-3798 GCA_049651165.1 Xanthobacteraceae bacterium
AGGAGCCAGCGTCCAGAACGCGGTGGCGCCCTCGCCGGAGAAGAACGAGCAGTTCTTCGGGCACTGGCCGCGATGATCCCACCACGCCACGAAGGGCAGGGGGCCATTGAACTCAGTCACCGTCACAGGGCGCGGGCGGCCCCAGTAACTCTTGAAGGTGAAGTTGGTCAGGACGCCGGCGGACAGCAGCAGCGTCAGCAGCAGGAAGGCGACGGTGCGCCCGCGCACCAGCAGCGGCCGGTCGGGGCGGATCATTTTCACCGCCAGCGCGACGATCGCCGGCAGCGCGAACGCCCAGGCCACCCACATCGCGCCGTAACGGGCGAACCCGGCGAGTGAACTCCGCCGTAGCGGGAAGTCGTGGATCGCCGGATCGTAGAACAGCGCGGCGAGTTTCAGGTCCAGTTCGGGATGGAGGCCGAAGACAAGGCCGATGACGGCGGCGAGGCCGAGCGCGATGATAAGTCCGGTCCGGTTCATGGCGGGGTTATAGCGATTTCGGGCAAGGGGGAAACCAGTTCGCTTCAGGAAATCGCAACACGGCTCAGGCCGGTGGCGGGGTGGCGGGCGGCGGCGGTTCGCGCCACACGCCGGCCTTGCGGCCGGCGATCAGCCAGTAGACCACGCCGGCGACGATGCCGGCCCCGATCATGATTTCGAGATGGCGACGCACGACGCCGTCGAAGCTCATGGTCGCCGGGTCGAACGGCACCAGGCCGAGATAGCAGGCAAGCCCGGTCAGCGCGCCGCCGATGGCGTAGGTGAGCGCGCCGCGGATGTTGAAGGCTTCGGTGATCAGCACCACCAGCAGCGCCGGCAATAGCGCGAAACCGCTGACGAAGATGAAGCCGAAGCCGAGCATGACATCGATTGCGTCGGGGTCGATCGGGCCGAGCGCCATGTCGGTCCAGTCCGGAAACAGGATGGCGAGCACGATCACCATGCCGGCGGCGAGGCACGCCAGCAGGAGGCCGATCACGATGGCGAACAGATGGCCGATCAGCGACACGACGGCCGCGCCTCAATCCGTCATCGCCATGGCGCGCAGTGCCTGGCGTTCACGCGCGGAGAGCTTCTCCGTCTCCGACTTGAGCTGGCCGCAGGCGGCGAGAATGTCGCGGCCGCGCGGCGTGCGCACCGGCGAGGAATAGCCGGCGTTGAACACGTATTCGGAGAATTTTTCGATCTGCTCCCAGTCGGAGCATTGGTAAGCCGTGCCGGGCCACGGATTGAACGGGATCAGGTTGATCTTGGCCGGGATACCCTTGAGCAGCTTGACCAGCAGTCTGGCGTCGTCGAGCGAATCGTTGACGCCTTTCAGCATCACGTATTCGAAAGTGATGCGGCGCGCGTTCGACGCGCCGGGATAGTCGCGGCAGGCTTGCAGCAGTTCGGCGATCGGGTATTTGCGGTTCAGCGGCACCAGTTCGTTACGCAACTCGTCGCGCACCGCGTGTAGCGAGATGGCGAGCGAGACGCCGATCTCCGCGCCGGTGCGCGCGATATACGGCACCACGCCCGAAGTGGACAGCGTGACGCGGCGCTTGGAGATGCCGATGCCGTCGCCGTCGGTGACGATCAGCAGCGCGTCGCGCACTGCCTCGAAATTGTACAGCGGCTCGCCCATTCCCATCATCACGATGTTGCTGACGAGACGGTTGCCCGCCGGTGTCGCGCGGTCGATCCAGTCGCCGAGCCGGTCGCGCGCCACCATGACCTGGCCGACGATCTCGCCGGCGGTGAGGTTGCGCACCAGCCGCTGGGTGCCGGTGTGGCAGAACGCGCAGTTCAGCGTGCAGCCGACCTGCGACGACACGCACAGCGTGCCGCGGTCGGTTTCCGGAATGTAGACGCACTCGACCTCGTGCGGATTTTCGCCGGCGGTGCCGTTCGGCAGCCGCAGCAGCCACTTGCGGGTGCCGTCGCTGGAAACCTGCTCGGCCACCACCTCGGGCCGCGCCACGGTGAAGTGCGCCGCGAGTTGCGCCCGCATCTCCCTGGAGATCGTGGTCATCGCGTCGAAATCGGCGATGCCGCGCACGTAGATCCAGTGCCAGAGTTGCTGCACCCGCATCTTGCGCTGCGCCGGCGGCACGCCGATGCCGCCGAGCAGGTCGGCAAGTTCCGGCCGCGACAGGCCGACCAGCGACGGCTTCGCCGGCGGCACGTAGCGCTCCAGCGGGGTCTTTTCCAGCGGCGCTCCGGTCGCGGCGCGCGGCGGTGCGGCGGCGGCGCCGGTGAGGGCGGAAGGAGGGGTCATGGAACCTTGGGTCCGTTCGGTGCGGCGGTCCGCCTCACATAGGCTTTCCCGCGCCCGCTGGAAAGGCGCAAATCGTCCGGTTCCGCCGCGGGCGTCCTCCCGCGTCAGCGCCCGGCAGTCTTACCGGCGACAGTCCTGCGCCACGCGGTCCAGTGCCTGCGACAATCCCTTCAGTGAGAAGACGTCGGTGGTCTGGGTGCCCTTGCTGGACACCGCCTTGACCACGGCCTCGCCGCTCTTGCGCAGCGCCTCGACCAGCTTCTCCTCCTCGGCGGCGTTCTTGATCCACAGGCCGTCGCCCTGGACGTACATCGCGTAGCTGCCGCCGCCGACTTCGAGCGTCGATTCCGAGCCCGGCTTCGCCGGATAGCCGATCATGATCGAGACTTCGTTGACGACCTTTTCCGCCGGTCGCGTCGAGATGAACGCATAGGCGGGGTCGCGCGGCCGGTTCGGCGGGTTGGTCTTCGACGACGACGGCTTCGCCAGCGCGAAACACAGCTTCTTGCCGTTCGGCGAGGCCGTGTACGCGCCCCAGCTTCCATACTGGCCGAGCAGCGTCGGTTCGTTGCTTGCGGTGTGACGGGCGTCGGGCTTCGCGGGTGCTCGCGCGCCGCGCTGCGCCAGCGCGAGCGTCGAACTCGCGCACAGCATCGCGCCCGCCAGCAGGATCAGCGTTGTGCGTACCGATATCACCCGGGTTGGTTCCCGCAGCAATGTGACTGGAAGATGGCTTTGCCTTTGATTTTCCCGAATCTGCATGATCGGGACATAACATTTTGCGCCGGCGATGGCGATTATCGATTGCCCTTGCCGCGCGGCCGTGCGGCGTCGCGCAGGTCGGTCCATTGCGCCTCGCTCCATTGCAGCAGATCTTCCGCGCCGGACGTGCGCAGATGCGCGCCGCCGTCCTGCACCACCATCTCGCCGTTGATGTAGCCGGCGCGATCGGAGATGAGGAAACTCGCGAGATCGGCGAGTTCGCCATGATCGCCGACGCGCCCGAGCGGGTTGAGCCGGCTGCCGTCGCCGCGGCCCTGCGGGCGCAGTTGTCCCGACGCACCCGGTGTCGGAAACGAGCCCGGCGCAATGGCGACGGTGCGGATGCCTTTCGGTCCCCATTCCACCGCGAGACTTCGCGTCATCGCCAGCACGGCGGATTTCGCCATCGCCGATGGCACCGTGAAGGCGCGGCCGGTGATGGTCGAGGTCGAGAGAATGCTCAGCACCACGCCATGATGGCGGCCCTCGATCCAGCGCCGTCCGGCACTGAGCGTGCAATACAGCGTGCCGTGCAGGGTCGGCGCGAGGATCGCGTCCGCCGCGCGTGGCGACAGATGCTCGCTCTGCGCGATGAAGGTGGCGGCGGCGTTGTTGACCAGTACGTCGAGCGGCGCGCCGCGCCAGATGGCGTCCATCATCGCGTCGACGGCGGCGGCGTCGCGGATGTCGCAGGCGATGGTTTCGACGTCCGCCCCGGATTCGGCGCGCAGCCGCGTCGCGGTCGCCTCCAGCGCCTCGGTCCTGCGGCCGCAGAT
>JBASBO010000396.1:0-3884 GCA_049651165.1 Xanthobacteraceae bacterium
GCCAGACGTTGCGCTCGCGCAGCGGCACGTCGAGCCGCGCCGCCAGCCGCAGCACCATCTCGCGGGAGGGCGTGGCGCGCCCGGTTTCGACGAAGGAGAGATGGCGCGGCGACACCTCCGCCTCCATCGCCAGATCGAGCTGGCTCATGCGGCGGCGCTGCCGCCACAGCCGCAGATGCTCGCCGACATGGGCGGGGCGGATCGCGCCCGCTGTTGCGGTGGAAAGCTGACCGGTCATGATACCAGCCTAGCAGGCCGCCATCGGGCGTTCCATGACCTCGGAGGTCATGGATCCGACGCGGCGCGGCCGTCAATCTTTGCGTGGCGACGCGCGGCGCGTTTTGGTCTTTGCCGAAGTCTTGGTCTTTGCGGGAGCTTTTTTTGCCTTCGCGGCTTTCGTCTTGGTCTTGGTCTTGGTCTTGGTCTTGGTCTTGGTCTTGGTCTTGGTCTTGGTCTTGACCGTCCGTCCCTTCGCCGCCGTGACCTTCTTCGCGGCACGCGCCTCGGCGCGCTGCTTCGCGCGCTTGCGCTCGCAGGAAGCGCACTTGCAGCCGATCGGCTTCAGATATTCCCTGAAATATTCGGTGCCGTAGTCGTAATTGATCTCCTCGCCCGGCGCGATGTCCTTGATGGCGCGGATATGGACGGTGCGCTCACGCGCATTGACGTCGGATTCCGCGTTCGGCCGGCAGGCGTGATTGATATAACGCGCGATGTTCTTGCGGACCGAGCCGTCGATGGTCCAGCGGCTGTTGATCTGGAACAGGTACTTGTTCTCGACCGCGTCGTCCTTCTCCTTGCGGCAATCGAGCATCGGGCCGAAATAACGGATGATCTTGGTGCCCTTCTCGATCGGCTGGGTGGCGAACAGGCCAAGGCCCGTTTTGGAGCGGCCAATGCGATACGGCTTGCGTGAGGAAATGACAGGCATGATCGGGAAAACGATTGCGGATCCGAAAACGGCGGGGTTGCCGTGACCCCGGTCTTCTATCGCAATCCCGGACGAAATGTCAGGTCTTTCGCCCGATGACGCCCGGCCGTCCCCAGCTTGCGGCCGCAAGCCGTTCGCGCAAGCGGCGATTTTAAGATATAAAGGCCCATCCTGCGCGCTCCATCCACGCGCGTTTCACTGGAGACACAGAATGTCGGTTGACGGAAACTGGAATCTGACCATGAGCACGCCGATGGGCGAACGCAATGCGACGGTGGCGCTGACGAGCGCGGGCGGCACGTTGACCGGCACGCAGGCCGCCGACGGCAATTCCGGCGAGATCTTCGACGGCACCGTCAACGGCAACGACGTGGCGTGGAAGATCGCCATCACCAACCCGATGCCGCTGACGCTGAGCTTCACCGGCACCGTCGACGGCGACGCCATCTCCGGCGACATGGGCATCGGCCCGATGGGCAGCTTTCCCTTCACCGGCACCCGCGCGTAACGCGCCGTACAGCGCGACGCCGCCGCGCGGCGGCGTCGCGCCTGCCCATACGCGTCTACAGATAGCTGTAGACGATGATCCCGTTGATCGCGCTCGCGGTAGCCAACAGCGCAATCAGCATCGCGTTCAGTCTGGCGGCGTCGAGGGTCATGCGCGGCGTCCGAATCGTCTTGGGCTGCATGCGCTCATTGAAGCAGCACGGGCGCGCGCGTCACCCGGATTCTTTTTCGCCGCCCGCCTTGCGAGTCCGGGCAGAATCGAGTCCGGACGGACCGCGCCAGCCCCTGTTATTACGTTGACGAATTAACAGGCCGCTGAAAATAGCTCCGTGCCCCGGACGCGGCGCGGCATGAAATGCCGCTCCGCAGAGCCGGGGCCGTTCCAGTCACGGTGTTCGCGACGATCCCGGTTCTGCGTTGCAGCATTACACGCAGCAATCGCGCCCGGGACACGGCGGAGGTGAAAGCTAAACCTGGCCATCGGCTAGCCGAGATTCAACTCCTTGAAGAAGTCGTTGCCCTTGTCGTCCATGATGATGAAGGCCGGAAAATCCTCGACCTCGATGCGCCAGATCGCTTCCATGCCGAGTTCGGGATACTCGACCACCTCGACCTTCTTGATGCAGTGTTCGGCGAGGTTCGCCGCCGCGCCGCCGATCGAGCCGAGATAGAAGCCGCCGTGCTTCTTGCACGCCTCGCGCACCTGCGCCGAGCGGTTGCCCTTCGCCACCATCACCATCGAGCCGCCGGCCGCCTGGAACTGATCGACGAAGGAATCCATCCGCCCCGCCGTGGTCGGCCCGAACGCACCGGACGCATAGCCTTCCGGCGTCTTGGCGGGGCCGGCGTAATAGACCGGATGGTTCTTGAAGTAATCCGGCAGCGGCTCGCCCTTCTCCAGACGTTCGCGCAGCTTGGCGTGGGCGGCATCGCGCGCCACGATCATGGTGCCGGTGAGCGACAGCCGCGTCTTGGTCGGGTATTGCGACAGCGTCGCGAGAATCTCCTTCATCGGCCGGTTGAGATCGATCTTCACCACCTCGCCGCCGAGCTTGCCCTCGACCGGCGGCAGATACTGCGCCGGGTTGTGCTCCAGTTCCTCCAGGAACACGCCGTCTCTGGTGATCTTGCCGAGCACCTGACGGTCGGCCGAGCACGACACACCTAACCCGATCGGCAGCGACGCGCCGTGGCGCGGCATCCGGATCACGCGGACGTCGTGACAGAAGTATTTGCCGCCGAACTGCGCGCCGACGCCGGAGCTTTGCGTCATCTTCAGCACTTCCTGCTCCATCTCCAGATCGCGGAAGGCGTTGCCGTTCTCGCTGCCCTGCGTCGGCAACGCGTCGAGATAGCGCGCCGAAGCCAGCTTCACCGTCTTCATGCACAGTTCGGCCGAGGTGCCGCCGATGACGATGGCGAGGTGATAGGGCGGACACGCGGCGGTGCCGAGCGTCATGATCTTCTCTTTCAGGAACGCCAGCAGCCGCTCGCGCGTCAGCACCGAGGGCGTCGCCTGAAACAGAAAGCTCTTGTTGGCGGAGCCGCCGCCCTTGGCCATGAACATGAACTTATAGGCGTCGTCACCCTCGGCGTAGATCTCGCACTGCGCCGGCATGTTGTTGGCGGTGTTCTTTTCCTCGAACATCGACAAGGGCGCGACCTGCGAATAGCGCAGGTTGCGGCGCAGGTAAGCGTCGCGCGCGCCTTCGGAGAGCGCCGCCTCGTCCTCGCCGTCGGTGATGACGTTGCAGCCCTTCTTGCCCATGATGATCGCGGTGCCGGTGTCCTGACACATCGGCAGCACGCCGCCGGCGGCGATGTTGGCGTTCTTGAGAAAATCGAAGGCGACGAACTTGTCGTTGTCGCTGGCTTCCTTGTCGTCGAGGATGCTGCGGAGCTGCTTGAGGTGTCCCGGCCGCAGATAGTGGTTGATGTCGCCGAACGCGGCCTCCGAGAGCGCCCGCAGCGCCTCGCGCGACACCACCAGCATGTCCTTGCCGAGCAGCTTCTCGACCCGCACGCCCTCGCTGGAAATCCTGCGATACGGCGTCTCGTCCTTGCCGAGCGGGAACAGCGGCGTGTGGTTGTAGGGCGGAACGGGCTTCTGATCGGGGATCGCGGTCGGTGCATTCATCGGAAAACGGCCTCTGAGGGGAGCGGATTTTCGTCCTGTTTAGGCCCTTTGCCGACACTTTTGAAGGGTTCAAAATAATGGACCGCCCCGTCGCCGCTGCCTGCACCCGCGCAGCGCGTAATCTGCGGCAATTTAACGATTGTCTTGACCCTTTCTGGAATGGCTTGCGCGCAAGATGATCGAAAGCCGCCGCCGGCGGCGCATCGAAGGATCATCGCCCATGACCGCTTCAAACGTGAACACGCCGCCCCCGCTCCGGCCGCCGGACATCGCGGCGCCGGACCGCCAGCCGCGCGGCGATGCCGACAC